>NZ_CP014222.1:1575616-1890740 GCF_000969645.2 Janthinobacterium sp. B9-8 | reverse complement strand
AAGCTCGGTTTTGTTGAGTGCCCGTCTCCTTTGTAAGGAAGCGGGCATTTTTATTGCCTTTTACTTGTTTATGCTCGGAAATAACCGTTGTTTGAATGACGTTTAAATAATGTAAATAGGGTTATTAATGTAGTTTACATCATGTAGTGCTCTGGATTAACTTACGAAAAATCAAATCCAAACCGCTTTGGAAATCAGGTTTGGCTTTGTTTTTATCGCTTTCAAACCGTTTAAAACAAATAAAACAATGGATTGAAAGCGCTTTTGATCAGCCTTGGCAATATGATTTGCTGTTTTGTAGCGATTTATTGATTTACTACAAGGTTGCTTATTCGTTTTAGCGGCATAGCCGTACCTATTCAGGGAAGAGATGAGATGAAGTTCAAATCAGTAAATCAGATTTTTGCATCGGCTCAGCTAGCGCTGGCTGTTTGTGGCTTAGGTTTTGTGACCAGCGCGTTCGCGATGCCGGTCGATTTTCATGGCTATGCGCGCAGCGGTATTGGCTCGAATGCCACGGGTGGCGGATCGCAATCCTGTTTTCAGCTAGATGGTGCGGGCTCTAAGTATCGCCTAGGCAATGAGTGCGAAACTTACGCCGAATTTGCTGTGGGCGGTAATGTGTTTGAGAAAAAAGAAACCGGCACACGCTTTAGAATTGAATCGCGTTTGGCGGTTTCTGCCAAGCAGTTTCAGGATTGGGAAAGTGATTCTGGCAAATCTGCCGAGTTTGCTTTCCGTGAAATGTATGTTACGGCCGAAGGCGTAGGCTTGGGTGAAAGCAAACTGTGGGCGGGTAAGCGTTTTTATGATCGCCAGGATGTGCACATCAATGACTTTTATTTCTGGGATAACTCTGGCCCTGGCGCCGGGATTGAAAACGTGGATGTGGGGTTCGCTAAATTTGCCTACGCATGGCGTCAGAACACCGTCACCACATCCGATACCAGCATCGAGAACTTGGATCGCAAGATTGGCGTGTCCGGCCACGATTTCCGCCTTTCGGGCATTAAAGTCAATCCCAATGGTGAGCTGACAGTGGGTATTGATTTGCGCTTTGCCAATAAGGCCGACAAAGATCAGGGTAAGGCCACCGATGGCTTGGGGCTGAATCTGATGCACACCCAAAACGGTGTGTTTGGCGGCTTTAATAAGATTGCCCTGCAATACGCCAAGGGCAATATCTCTAGCTTTGCTTCGGGTTATCCAAATGTAAACGCCGATTCGGGCGATAAAGCGTATCGCGTGGTTGAGCAACTGATGTGGCAGCCAGAAAACAGCCGCTATTCCGGAATGATGGCCGCCATCTGGCAAAAAACGGACCCAGCTGCGACAGGCAAGGGTCAGACCTGGATGTCGTTTGGTGTGCGCCCGACGTATATGTTTACCAATAACCTTGGCGCAGCCATTGAAGTGGGTTACGACCGTGTTAAGCCAGAAGAAGGCGATGCACGTAATCTGTTAAAAACCACCGCAGCGTTCCTCGTGCAGCCAGAAAAAGGCTTCTGGAGCCGTCCGCAATTGCGCTTTTTTGCAACTTACGCCAAGTGGGATCAAGCCGCGCAAGACGCTGCTGGCCTGAAAGCGGTGAACAACCCGCTATCGGCCAATGGCCCGTTTGGCAATGATAAAAGCGGCTTCACCTTTGGCGCTCAGGCCGAAGTGTGGTGGTAAGTTGTGCTGGCTCAGTCTTAAATAAGATTTAAGTGCTAAGTCAGCCCGAACGGTGTGTTCAGGCTGGCTTAGCGTGTTGAACCCCTCTGGGTCTTACCCGGAATTTTAAAATGGATTGAGTCATGCTCAAGACCGATCGTGAATGGTGGCGTGGTGCTGTCATCTATCAAGTTTATCCACGCAGCTTTGCAGATGCTAATGCCGATGGCGTGGGTGATTTGCAGGGCTTGCTCGGCAAATTGCCCTATATCGCCGCGCTGGGGGTAGATGCGGTCTGGATCAGTCCGTTTTTTAAATCGCCAATGAAAGATTTTGGCTACGATGTAAGCGACTATTGTCAGGTTGATCCGCTATTTGGCACGCTAGCTGATTTTGATGCCGTGCTGGCTAAAGCCCATGAGTTGGGTTTAAAAGTGATGATCGATCAGGTGCTCTCGCACACTTCAGATCAAAACGCTTGGTTTGCTGACAGTCGACAAAGCCGCACAAATGACAAGGCCGATTGGTATGTGTGGGCCGATGCTAAGGCCGATGGCTCTGCGCCAAATAATTGGCTGTCTGTGTTTGGTGGCCCTGCCTGGACTTGGGATACGCGTCGTTGTCAGTATTATTTGCATAATTTCTTGAGCAGCCAGCCCGATTTAAACTTCCATAGCCCTGCCGTGCAGGACGCCATTCTAGAAGCGATTCGTTTCTGGCTGGCGCGTGGCGTAGATGGTTTTCGTTTTGATGCGTGCAATTTCCATTTTCATGATCGCAAGCTGCGTAATAATCCGCCCGCTAAAAGTAAAGATACCAAAACGGTTAGCCTTGATAATCCTTACGGCTTTCAGGCGCATGTGCATGACAAATCCCAGCCGGAAAACATCGCTTTTCTAAAGCGTGTGCGTCTGCTGCTGGATGAATACGGCGCAATGAGCGTCGGCGAAGTGGGGGATGACGACAGCCTGAAAGTGATGGCCGAATACACCACAGGCGGCGATAAGCTGAATATGGCGTATAGCTTTAATTTGCTGACCAAAGACTTTACGGCGGCGTATATCCGCAAGCAAATTGAAGACCTTGAAAAGCGCATAGGGGATGGCTGGGGCTGCTGGTCGATTGGCAATCATGATGTGATGCGTGTGCTGAGCCGCTGGGGCAATAACAGCCAGAACCCACGATTTTCGCGCAGTATGCTGGCGATGCTGCTGTGTTTCAGAGGCTCTGCCTGCCTGTGGCAGGGGGATGAGCTGGGCCTGCCCGAGGCTGATATTCCCTTTGAGCTATTGCAAGATCCTTACGGTATTGCTATGTGGCCGGAGTTTAAAGGCCGCGATGGTTGCCGCACACCGATGCCTTGGCGAGATGATGCTGCCGCTGCGGGCTTTAGCAACGGCGCACCTTGGTTGCCTGTGCCTGAGTCGCATCAACAGCTGGCCGTCAGCACGCAAGAGCATGACCCTGAATCCACCTTGAATTTCTATCGTCGATTTATTGCATGGCGTAAGACGCAAGCGGTGCTTTGGCAGGGCGATATTCAGTTTATGGATGCACCAGAGCCGCTACTGGCTTTTAGCCGCAGCCTGAATGGTGAGCGCTGGCTGTGTGTATTTAATTTATCTGAAAGTAAACAATCGCTGCCGTGTAAAGACAAGCTCACGCTGCTGGCCGATGCGGGCCTGAGTGGCGCAAGTATTAAGTCAGGCGTGATTGAGTTTGATCATTGGGGCGCGCTGATTGCCCGTGTAGAGGCGTAAGGTATGGCTACTGTTTCATTAAAAGGCATTAAAAAAGCGTTTTCTTCGGTGTATACCCTGCACGGCATCGATTTAGAAATCAAAGATGGCGAATTTATCGTGTTTGTTGGCCCTTCGGGCTGCGGTAAATCGACCCTGCTGCGCACCATTGCCGGCTTAGAAGACATTACCGATGGTGAAATGTGTATCGATGGCCAGCGTGTCAACGAGCTGCCGCCGGTAAAACGTGGTATTTCCATGGTGTTTCAGAGCTATGCGCTGTACCCGCATATGGATGTGTTTGAAAACCTCGCCTTTGGCCTGAAGCTGGCAGGCATGAAAAAAGCCGAATACACGCCGCTGGTAGAGCGGGTGGCCAAGGTCTTGCAAATCGAGCCGCTTTTACACCGCAAGCCGCGCGATATGTCGGGTGGGCAGCGGCAGCGGGTAGCGATTGGCCGCGCCATTGTGCAAAAGCCTAAGGTGTTTTTGTTTGACGAGCCGCTGTCTAATCTTGATGCCTCGCTGCGGGTGCAAATGCGTATCGAAATCGCCCGTTTACACCGCGAGCTGGGCAGCACCATGATTTATGTGACCCACGATCAGACCGAAGCCATGACACTGGCCGACCGGATTGTGGTGTTGCGTGCCGGGCAGGTAGAGCAGGTTGGCACGCCCATCGAGCTGTATTACCAGCCGGATAATTTGTTTGTAGCGGGCTTTATTGGCTCGCCCAAAATGAATACTTTAAGTGCCAAAGTGGCCGCTATTGATGAAGGCAGCGTGACGGTTGCTTTAGCAGATGGCAGCCAGATTGCGGTAACGGTGGATGCGGTAGGCGCAAAGATCGGTGACGAAGTCACACTGGGCGTGCGCCCCGAGCATTTGAAAATTTCACCCGCAGCGGGCAGTAATGCGCTGGCAGGCATTACGCTGGCGCTGGAGCAGTTGGGTGAAGCATCCATGTTGTATTTAGAAGTACCTGGTATGCGGGATACCTTTGTAGCCCGTATGCCTGCGTTGTTTAGCTCTAAACCGGGCGAGCGCAGCGTGCTGCACTTTAAGCCGGAGCACGGGTTTTTGTTTAAAGCCGATGGCAGCGCAATGCGCCGTCTTCACCCACTGGCCGAATAATCATTTGGCTTATTAAAAATTGCAGCCTTATTTTGCCTGCGCTGGGTATTTCTCTGGCAAGGGCTTTGCTTGGTTTTTTGGAGGGTTTATGAATACAACACGCCGCCAGTTTGGCAAGTTTGCAGTTTCTTCTATCGCAGCAGCAGTTGCGTTTTCTTTTGCCGGGCCTGCCTTTGCTGCAGATAAGCTGGTGATTTGGGTGAATGGCGACAAGGGTTATAAGGGTATCGAGCAGGTGGGCGCGGCTTTTACTAAGGCCACTGGGGTAGAGGTGGTGGTGGAGCATCCCGAAGATGCGCCTTCTAAATTTCAGCAGGCGGCCGCTGCGGGCAAAGGCCCGGATATCTGGATCTGGCCGCATGATCGCTTGGGTGAATGGATGACAGCAGGCTTGCTTAGCCCGATTACCCCATCCAAAAAAGTGCAGGGCGAGATCGATCCGCTGGCCTGGAAAGCCTTTACCGTAAATGGTAAGCAATGGGGTTATCCGATTGCGATTGAAGCGCTGGCGCTGATTTACAACAAAGACCTCGTGCCTGTGCCGCCAAAGAGCTTTGATGATGTGATGGCACTGGATAAAAAACTGGCCGCGCAGGGCAAAAAAGCCATTCTGTGGGATTACGGCGAGCCTTATTTTAGCTGGCCATTGCTCGCAGCAGGTGGCGCATATGCCTTTAAGCCTAAGGCCGATGGCACTTACGATGCGAAAGATGTGGGCGTCAACAATGCCGGTGCGATCGCGGGCTTAGAAACCATTAATAAAATGATTAAAACCGGCGTCATGCCAAAAAGCGCTACTTATGCCGATATGGAAGCCGGTGTAAATCAGGGCAAAATCGCCATGATGATCAACGGCCCATGGGCTTGGGATAATCTGAAAAAGAGCAAAATCAACTGGGGCGTAGCGCCTATCCCAACGATTAATGGCAAGCCGGGCGCGCCTTTTGTGGGTGTGTTGGGTGCGATGCTGAATCGCTCATCCAAGAATAAAGAGCTGGCGGTGGAGTTTTTAGAAAACCATATGCTCACCGTGCAAGGCCTTAAAACGGTTAACGCCGATGTGCCTTTGGGCGTGCCCGCCAATAAAGTGTTCTTTAATGAGCTGAAATCTGATCCGGCGATCAAAGCCTCGATGGAATCCGCTAAAGCGGGCCAGCCTATGCCTAATATCCCGGAAATGGGCCGCTTCTGGGCCTCATTAAAATCAGCACTGCAAAATGTAACGCAAGGCCGCCAAACCCCTAAGCAGGGTCTGGATGCTGCAGCGGCACGGATAGGTAGTAAGTAAAGATTTGCTGCGTTGAGATTGGGTAGACCACTGCTGGCTCTGCTCGTAGGGCGGGTGAAACCCGCGAGCAATATTGAATAAATACGCGGGTTTCACCCGCCCTACGATGATTCGATGTTTGAAATATTTAATAGCAAGGGCGCAGCCAGTTTATGCGACTAAGGGAAAATATAATGGGCGGATTGAATATGCGCTGGCTATTGGCTTCGCTGGGTGTGGTGCTGCTCTTGGCAGGTTTGTGGCTGCTGCTTGGCGTTTATCAGGCAGGGCATACGCTGAGCGCCGTGGGTGGTTTGGTGGTGATGGCGGCAAGCGGCTGGGTTTTTTTATCGCCTAAAGCTTACGCTTATCGCTATCTCTATCCGGGCGTAGCTGCGGTGCTGGTGTTTATTGTTTTTCCAGCTGTGTATACCGCAGGGATTGGTTTTACTAATTACAGCTCGACTAATCTGCTGAGTTTTGATCGCGTAACGGCCTATATGCTGAGCGAAA
The DNA here is from genome assembly GCF_000969645.2 of Janthinobacterium sp. B9-8. Lineage (NCBI taxonomy): Bacteria > Pseudomonadati > Pseudomonadota > Betaproteobacteria > Burkholderiales > Oxalobacteraceae > Janthinobacterium > Janthinobacterium sp. B9-8. The sequence goes on along the minus strand of NZ_CP014222.1, from coordinate 1,884,434 downwards.
CCACCACCGCTGATGGCGCAGGTATGACGTTTTCCTTGCATCAGGCTGGCGGCCAATACCGGCTTAAATTAAGCGATGAAGCAGGGCAGAGCTGGGTTTCGCCACTCGTTCAATTAGAAGACAACAAGCCGCAGCAGCTGCAATTACAAGCGGCGGGCACTGAAAACCTGCCAGAAAAAGAATCTATCAAAACGGTGATTGCCAAACAATCAGCGTTAAAAGCGCTGCGCCTTACTTTGCCCAATCAAACCCAGCCTTGGCGTTTAAGTAGCCTCAGCCAGTTTTCGCCTACCCAGCTTTTATATCAAAAAAATGCGGATGGCAGCCTGCGTAATACTCAGGATGGCAGCCTGATCAAGCCTAACTTTAAAACCGGGTTTTACGAAACAGTCGCGGGTGAAAACTTGATTCCGGGCTTTAAAGTAAATGTGGGCTTTAGTAATTTCACCCGCATTTTTGCCAGTGATGATTTTCAGGGGCCAATGTTTAAAATCTTTGGCTGGACGGTGTTATTCGCATTTCTAACCGTGGTGTTCACCTTTGTGGTGGGCATGGCCTTGGCGGTGGTGCTAAATTGGGAAGCGCTGCGATTTCGCGGGGTGTATCGCACGCTGCTATTTTTGCCTTACGCCGTGCCGGGTTTTATTTCGATTCTGGTATTCCGTGGCTTATTTAATGAAAGCTTTGGTGAAATTAATATGGTGCTCAATGGCCTGTTTGGCTTGCGGCCCGCTTGGTTTTCAGACCCATTTAATGCCAAGGCGATGATACTGATTGTAAATACCTGGCTGGGTTATCCTTACATTATGCTGCTGTGCTCGGGGCTGATTAAATCCATCCCCAGTGATTTATACGAAGCATCGGCGATCAATGGTGCTGGCCCGCTGACTAATTTATTCAAAATCACGCTGCCGCTGATTCTTAAGCCCATGATGCCGCTCCTGATTGCCTCATTTGCGTTTAACTTTAATAACTTTGTGCTGATCAGCTTGCTAACCGATGGCAGGCCAGATTTTATTGATAGCAAAGTGCCAGCAGGCACCACCGATATTTTGGTTTCATATACTTATCGCCTAGCATTTCAGGATTCGGGGCAGAATTTTGGTTTGGCTGCGGCGATTTCCACGGTGATTTTTGCGCTAGTGGCGGTGTTGTCCTTGATTAACTTAAGGCTGACCCGTGTGAATCAAGAGGAGAAACGATAATGGCTATGGTGCTGGATCGTTCACATAAATGGCGGGTGCTGGGCGCGCATCTTGCGCTGATTGCCTTTTTGCTACTGATTTTGTTTCCATTTTTTATGATTATTTCTATCTCGCTGCGGCCGGGTAATTTTGCGGCCGGCAGCCTGATTCCTGACACCATTAGTCTGGAGCACTGGAAGCTGGCGCTGGGGTTTAGCTATGTGGATGGCGATGGCGTCTTGATTAAGCCGCAATTCCCTGTACTGCTGTGGCTGTTTAACTCGGTGAAAGTGGCCTTTATCAGCGCGGGCGTGATCTTGCTGCTGTCTACCAGCTGCGCCTATGCTTTTGCCCGGCTTAAATTCCGTGGCCGCGTGTTTGGCATGAATGCGCTGCTGCTCTTACAAATGTTCCCTGCCGTGCTGTCGCTGGTCGCGATTTATGCCATTTTTGATGAAATTGGCAACTATGTGCCGTGGCTGGGCATTGATACCCACGGTAGTCTGGTGCTGGCTTACGCCGGTGGTATTGCCCTGCATATCTGGACCATCAAAGGCTATTTTGACACCATCCCGGTGGAGATCGAAGAAGCCGCTAGAGTCGATGGCGCAACCGCGTTTCAATCTTTCCGCTATGTGCTGCTGCCGATGGCCGTGCCCATTTTATTTGTGGTGTTCTTGCTGGCCTTTATCAGCGGCATCATTGAATACCCCGTTGCATCCGTGCTGCTGCATGAGCAAAACAAAATGACGCTGGCTGTCGGCTCCAAGCTTTATCTTTACACCCAAAATTATCTATGGGGCGATTTTGCTGCCGCCGCTATTCTGTCTGGTCTGCCCATCAGCATGCTGTTCTTATTCGCCCAGCGCTGGATGGTATCCGGCCTGACTTCGGGCGGGGTGAAGGGCTGAGTTGTGTAAGCGCACGATTTTTTATGCTTGAGGCGTATGTCTCTAAGCGGCGTGTTTCTTGTGAGCCACCTAAGCCATTGGGTGGCTCGTTTTTTTGATTGATTGCTTTGCCCGCTGTGTACTCTAAAGTGGCTATAGATGGATGTTTAAGTCTTTGATGTGATTGCGGCCCCATTTTGTAAGCAGGATGGATGATGATTTACAAATGCAAAGTGTTCGCTTGGCTGTGTGCGCTCATGCTGGTGTTTTGCACCAGCCTCTTTGCGGCCAGCCCCTGCTTGCGGCCTTTGGTGGTGGGGTGGGATACCTGGCCGCCTTATCATTTTAAGGATGAGCAAGGCCAGATGCGGGGCTTGGCGGTGGAGGTGTTGGTAGAGCTGGCAAGGCGGGCGGATTGTCCTTTGCGATTTGCTCAAATGCCTTGGAAGCGTACCTTGAACGAGCTGGCTGTTGGCAAAGTTGATCTGGCGATGGAGGTGCTAAAAACGCCTGAGCGTGCGCGGGTGATGTTATTTTCACGGGCTTATCGCCCAAGCAGCGTGCATTTTTTTGCGCGGAAAAAAGAAGAACGCTGGTCTTTTAATACTTTAGCTGATTTAAGCAAGCTAGGGCCTGTGACGCTTGGGGTTTCCCGTGGGGATAGCTATGGCGAGGAATTGGATCAGTGGCTTAACGCGCCTCCGCCTAGTGTGGCGGTGGATGTTGCCCCAACGATGGCGGTTAACTTACGTAAGCTTCAGCATGGCCGCGTTGATTTAGTACTGGGCGATTTATTTGCGACGCAGGCGGCGCTTTATGATTTAAAACTAACCAACGAGATTGCGCCTCTGGCACAGGAGTGGCGCACTCAGGATGCCTACTTTGCTTTTAGCCGTATCAGCGTGGGTGAGCCGGTATTTCAGGCTTTTCAGCAGGCGCTCGATAGCATGATGAAAGACGGGTCTTTAAAGAAAATTCAGCTTCGCTACCATGTGAATAGCTACTGATCCATAGGTTTATTCCAGTTTAAATTGCGAAACAAGCCGGTCCAGCTCTACAGCGCTGCGCTGAAGATCGGTAGATAGTGTTGCGTTTTGATCGGCGCGGGCGCTATTGTCTTCGGCCATTCGGGCGATTTTCTCAACGCTTTGGGCAACAGTTTGGCTGGCTATTTTTTGTTCGGCCATGGCGGTGTTGATTTCGGCTGCGGCGTCTAGCTCGGCCTTGCTGCTGTCCTGAATATGGGCAAAGGCAAAAGTGGCTTTTTCTACGCGCTGGCTGCCACGCTCCATTTCTTGGCGGGCGACATCCATGCCTTTGGCTGCGGCGTCGGTGTCATGTCTGATGGTGGCAACAAGAGCGGTGATTTCGCCGGTAGAGGCGGCGGTTCTTTCGGCTAGTTTTCTGACCTCATCGGCCACTACCGCAAAGCCCCGGCCTTGCTCACCCGCACGCGCGGCTTCAATTGCGGCATTGAGCGCTAATAGATTGGTTTGTTCGGCAATTTCTTTAATCACCTGCACAATTTTGCCGATCTCTCCAGAGTGGATTTTCATGCTGTCTACATTGCCGCCTAGTGTTTCCAGATTGGCTGATAGCTCAATAATTTCGCTTAAAACATCCTGCATTAGTTGCTGACCCTGATTGACCTCATCCTGAGCGGCGTGAGCCTGCTCTTCGGATGAGGCGGCATGTTCTGATACGGTAGAAATACTGACGGACATTTCTTCTATGGCCGCTGCCATTTCACCCGATGCATTGGCCTGGGTGAGTGAGGCTTCGAGCATGGCGCTTGCATTGTTATTCAGTTGCTGCGCGGCGCTGGCTACGGCCTGTGTGTTGTGGTGAATATGCTGAATAATCTGCCGCAGGCTTTTGGCCATAGTATTAAAGCTGTCGCCGACCTCGGCCAGCTCGTCGGCCACATCCAGATGCACCAAGCGGGATAAATCGCCACTGGCAAAGGCTTCGGCCTCGTAGCGTAATTTTCTGACTGCACCGTGGATAGAAAGGTAAGTGCCAATAAACAAATAGGCACCAAGCAGTAGCATAAATGCCGCAAGACTCAGCATTATTTGCCTGTCGTGCTGAATAGTTTGCTCACGTTTGCTTAATGTGGCGTTAATCGATTCGAAAATATGTACGGTCATGGCATTCATTTGCCCGATGGAGGCGGTAAGGCGGGCAAAGTGGGCCTTCGGTTCTACGCTGATCTCGGTGCTTGAAAATTCTTTGAGTAGATAGGCATGATCGGCGTGCATCTGCTCCGCCAAGGCTTTGCCTTCGGCTTGAAGAGCGGTCGAGCGGGTGCGGGCTAGTTTTTCTGTCATGGGGGTGGCCGCGAGCGTCACAATGGCGCCCAAGGTGTTCATTTGCGTGATCTCCTCTGCCTTGGCGACTTTAGCTGTGGCCAGACGCGCACCAATCCCCCTTGCTTTGGCGAGTGCTTCGGCTGCAGGGATCAGCTGAGAGAAATACACATCTTGCAGATAGTAGCTCTCTGCCTCCGGGTCAAGTGTTAGCCTAGAGATATGGGCTAGATCGACGGTGAGCTTGATGGTTTGATTGATCGCCACGGTATGGGATGCAAAGTTTTCTGCGGGCTTACTTTGCTTCCAGCCGCTGATAAGCGATTCCAATTGCGATTTCAACTGGGTCCAAGGGCTGCTTAAGCTAGGAAAGTCATTTTGCTTGATTAAAGCATCTGTGGCTTGAATGGCCGTGCTTAGCTTTTGTTCGGCTGCCTCGATATCAGGGCCAAAATCCGTTTTGCCTTGTAAATAGGATGAGCTTAAGCCGCGATGGCTTTGTGCCAAGGTCATCACTTCCCGTAGTGCAGAGGCGTATTGCAAGCCTAGATGCTCGGTGCGGGCGGTGGCGAGGTCTCGATTAAAGCCCAGTAAAATCAGGCTTAGCATATAGATGGTGGGGATGGCTAAAACAAAGGCGATCAAAATAAATTTTTGGGCGAAGCGCAGCTTGGACACAAAGCGAACTACGGGTATAAAAAATGCTCTCATCGCAATGATCCCACAATAACAATATCTTAATTGTAGTTGACGGATCTGCTTGGCAAAAGGACGGTTTGCTTTGTTTTTTAAGATGTTTTATGTAAGGCTTTGATGCGAGTTGAGGAGGAGGTGTTGGTACATCAAATCAATTGATCGAGTGTAAGTCGATGATTTGCATATGGCAGAAGGGGGAGCATATCGGGTGAAGTTGTGCGGGCTTCACCCTGCTTGAGGCTTGATCAGGCTTGGCTGACTGTATTGCCTGATACTTTCATATTAATGGTGGCACCGCCTTTGCGGCTGGATACCCTGCTGGCTTCTGTGCGCAAAGATGTTTTCATCTGGCTGTCCATATGGCCGTTAACAATGCCCAGAATGGTGGCGCTGGCCGAATCAAACAGCAGATTAAGCTGGGCATTGCCGCCCACATGGATATGGTTGATACCGCTGGTGCCAGGGGCTGTGCGGCCATCTGCGGTATTGTTAAAAACCATGCGCACTGCTTGGGCCATTTGGGGGTTGCTTCCTTCTATTTCTGCAACGGCTTGTGCGTGAACTCGTCCCAGATATTCTACCGGCGCGCGGTAAGCCTCACCCCACGGAGTGTCAACTTCTGTGGCAACCCATCTGATATTGTCTTCGGTAGCACGGTCGGGATAGGCAGAGCGAATCGCTTGTTCTATTTTCAATCTGATGGTGTTTTGATGAATGGCGCGGCTTGAGGCGGCGTGCTGGCGTAGCCAATCCAAATTTGGGTGGTTTTTAAATCGATTAAACTGAGCGGGGGTAAATGCCATGCGAATAACTCCAAAATGATTGCAATTGAAACGGAGGAAAATCATCGGTAAAGGGGTGGCTTATTACGCGTACTTGCTTGGCCCTGCGTTATTTAATGTATTTATTTTATTTTTTAGAAAAGTGCGATATATAAAAGCCCTTCGGGTTTTAATTTATTGTTTGTTGGTAAAATAATGAGTAGTGCTTTTAAAGTAAATACAATAAGCAAATACTGAATCAAGATTAAATGAAACAAAAATGTAAGGCAAGGGTAAATACTATTCTTACAGCGATGGCTGATATTAATCTGATCAGTTTCAATTTTCTAAGATGATCCGGCATTTACCAGGGAGCACAACAATACATTCGCTGCACACCCTGCATAAAACCATGCTTTGGTCTGTTTTTGATCTTAAGTGGGTAGGAGGGCTAATCTGCTACTGATTACAAATGAATATTCATTGATTTAAACAGCAAGGCGGATTGATCAATGGCATATAGCTATGTGCAACACGGTTCTAAACACGAAGCAATAAATAGCTATTTTATTTATGGATAATTTAGAAAAACCTCTTCATTCATCCACATTTTTGCCTAGGCTGGATGCTATGCCTGATTGGGATTGAATACATGGAGCAGCTTCCTTTTTCTCACGCTAAAGCGTGTCAGCTTTTATATCTACACCATTTGCAAACGCGGCGCGAGGCCTGGCATGCGTTTAGCCAGTCGGGGATTAGCTGGTTTATGTATCGGCGTGATGGCGAGGGGGTGATTCTTAATCCGCAGACGGGTTTGATCTGGCAAGAAATTACCGAGGCAGAGCCGCAGCTGGATTTATCCCGCGCCCACGCTAAAGTGCGGCAGCTTGAATGGGCGGGGCTGGCCAATTGGCGTTTGCCGACTCGAGCCGAGCTGATCGATATTGCCTACGCGCCGGGCTTTCCGCTTTGCGAAGAGCATGCTTGGTTTGATTGCTCGCTCTGGCTTTACGACAAAGGCTGCTTATACCTTGATCAGCCTGATGAATTTATGGGGCCGGATGGCGCGGCCAATATGATTGCGGTGGACGATACCCTTTGCGCAGATTGGCCTGGCAGCTATCCGCAGGGGCTGTTTGAGCTGGGCTGGACTTGGCTCGGAGCGTGGACGAGTAATGCGCGGTTTCCAAAGTCGAGCAAATTTGATGCGGCACTCACCGCTTGGAAAAGATGGCGTTCCTTAGCGTTGTCAGAAAACGATGGCTTTCACGCCGTGGATAGCAATGCCACCGATTGGCCTAGCTTATTACGCAAATTAGATTACATCAGTACCCGCCTGCCGGATATCGATAGCAGCACTTTTTCTGACGCAGCTAAGGGCTTGTGGGAGCTATGGCCGGTGTCAGACGCCAAGCACGCCAGAAGAATAGCCTTGGCCAACGATGGGCAGATGCGGGCGCGCAACCCCGAGCTGGATATTCGCGACGCCAATGTGGCGATTGATTTTGGCACCAGTAGCACGGTGGTGGCGTTTAGAGAAGGCGCGCAAGACCGCCTGCTGCGCATCGGCGAAAGCAATTTATGGGAGCAGCCGCAGGCTAGCGATTATGAAAATCCTACGGTGCTGGAGGTGATGGATTGGCAGGCGCTGATGGCGGCGTGGACGTCCGAGGTGTATCGCCCCTTGGTCGATTGGCGAGATATCCATTGCGCCCACGAGGCACGCGATCATTTGCGCGATAACCACACCGATCCTAAGCGCATTGCCAGTATTTTTAGCCGCATGAAGCAGTGGGCGCTGGATGAGTTTCCTAGCCTGATTAGCGATCAAATCCATCAGGAAGAGCGCATTCTGCCGCCATTTAAGCAGTACCCATGCAAAAAAGTGGACGATGTTTACGCCGATTTTAACCCGATCGAGCTATACGCTTGGTTTTTGGGGATGTTTATTAATTGGCGGCAACGCGGGATATTTTTGCGCTATTACATGACGTTTCCGGTGAGCTTTCCACATGACACCAAGGAAAAAATCCTTAGCGCGTTTCGCCATGGCTTGCAGCGCAGCCTGCCCGAAAGCCTTGTTTACGGCCCGCATATTGCCCAGTTTAGAGTTGAAGAACGTGGCTCAGAGCCTGCCGCCTATGCCGCTTGCGCGCTAAAAACTTTGCAGCTCTCACCCAGTGCCGCTGGTGTGGGGCGGGCGTTTGCGGTGTTTGATTTTGGCGGTGGCACCACCGATTTTGATTTTGGCTATTATCGCCTACCCGATGCAGACGAGGCCGAGGCGGGCTGGGAAGAGGTGATCGAGCACTTTGGCGCGTCGGGTGACAGAATGCTGGGCGGGGAGCAGTTGCTAGAGAATCTGGCTTACATCACCTTTCGCCACAATTTGCCGCAGTGCCGAGAGCATAAAATCGCTTTTTTATTACCACAAGACGCCGAGGATTTTGCAGGCTCGGATATGTTCCTAGAGAAAACCCGCTCGGCACAGACCAATAGCATCGTGCTGATGGGACGTTTGCGCTCTTTTTGCGAAACTGGCAATTTAGAAGGGCTGATTGAGGGCGATATTTGCAAGATGCCACTGTTAAATCGGGACGGGCTAAAAGTGGATGTGGCGTTTCAGATTCCGCAAAACGAGTTGCGCGATTATCTGCGAGCGCGGATAGAGCGCGGTGCAATGGCTTTTTTTGCTGCCATGCAAGCTGCGTTTAAAAGCCACGGCGGCATGCCGCTTGCTGTGGATGTGTTGCTGGCGGGCAATGCCTGCCGCTCGCCTTGGGTGACAGAGTTGTTTGGCTTAACAGGCTCGCCCATCGGCGCGATTATGGCGTTTGAGCAGTTAGAGATTTCGGTGCATCCGCCTCTCTTGGCTGATCCGGGCAATCCTTGGCAGCCCACCGCCAAAACCGGCGTGGCGCTTGGCCTGCTGCGGCTTTGTCCTGGGGAGACGCTGAAAGTAATTAACCGATCCTTGCTTAAAGACGATGCGCCATTTTTATTTTCGGTAGGTAAATTGCTCAATGGCGAGTTCGATCCTTGCCTGCTTGCTCATGGTGCTTATGGCTTGTGGCATGAGGTGGGGCGGCCTATGGATGGCGTGTTTAATCTGGCTTACACCCATTCACCTCGCGCCCGCACCGATCAGCGTATGGGTAGAAGCGATCCTGATTTGCGCTATAAGCGCATCGATTTTCCGCAATGCAGCGAAGGGCAAAAAGTATATTCCCGCGCAATTGCGCCCAATCTGATTGAGATTTGTCTTGCGCATGATTTAACGCATGGCGGGCAGCCCGAGCCAGCTAGTCATTTACTGCAACTGGCCTTGGCTTAGCGTAATTTAGCGGGATTGCATCGGTGATTTTATTCGTAAAATAGTTTGGTCTAATCCCCAAGCCAATGTGCCGCCCATGATATACATCAGTAAATCATGGGGGCTAAAGGTATTGCCTATCACGATATAAAGCACACTGCCTTTTTGTAGGCCAAGTAAATCCACCAGATGAATATATTGCAGTCCTTCAACCACAAAGCCTGCGGTAATAGAGAAGAGGGAACTGCGTAAAGGTGGAATATGGTTGGCGCGAAACAGTGAATAAATCAGAGCAATCACTAGAATATCACCCACGCTGCCGCGGATAAATCCATTGCCAAACAGCCCTCGGGCGATGGTGATTTCAATTAGAAAAATAATCAGCGCAATAAAGTAATAAAGAGAGCGGGCAGGCATTGATTCCTTAGACGGGCATGAGTCGACAATTAAAGCGAATTATCAGTTAAATTTAAGCTTTTGTCCGTTTTTAAACAAATTCAGTCAAATACAATCACGGCCTGATTTGATTGGTGTTTGCTTTCAAATAGTCCTTGAATTGTTTGCATGGCCTAATCAGGCAATTCTTGCTCTTGCATGCGCTGGCCTTTAGGCGGCAGGAGCTTGCCGAGATCATATTTGGCAAGGTTGCTGCTATCGAGCACTTCAATAACCGGGCTCGCTTTTTTGGCATAGGTTTTTTTCTCTAAAATGAGGATGGCCAAATCAATCGCGATACGTGCTTGTAAGATGGTGGCGTTATTAGGGTCTGTTGACGTTTCCCGCCTCAGCCCCATCGCTGAGCGAGGAAAAACCCTCGCACGCAGGCTTGATTTCTGTTTCTAATTCGCAGGCCGAAATGGCCGCCAGAATGATGGCATCTGCTTTCTTTTGTAAGCAGTTTTTAAATTGCTGTTGATTGAAGTGCAAGATTTTCATAGCCCCCTGCTTGATACACCCCTAGTTTTATACGCTGGCGTTTGCCTTCTTCAAGCAGGCCAAAGCTCACACCCCACCAGTATTTATCTTTGCCATGCGGCAATAAAGTGCAAATTCGCCAGGGCTTAGTGGCTTTATCCAGCGGACGGTAATCGATTTGCTTGCCATCTGCAATGACTGCCGCAGGAAACCAATCTGCTGCTAGTGCCGGGTAAAAACAGAAATAAAGGCTAAAAATAAAATAGCGCACGCTGAGCTCCGGTGAATAGCGACTGTGGGTATATATGTAGCGATGCGCTTGATGCTGGCAAAGAGGCATGATTACGGCACTTTGCTTGATTCCTTTCATCCTCCCTGATCTGGCCCCTGTTTGCTTATTCAGCATAATTCTTATTTGTTTTTTTCTGGATATTGGCTGGATGATTTCAATCTTACTTATCTTACAATTAAACACCTTCTATGATGGAAGTGCGGGGTGTGCCGAAATAAGTAGAGGGAATTTTTTGTGTTTAAAGTTAAAACCATTAGCCTGACGCTGAGTGTTTTTTTTGTAGGGGTAGTTACTGCGGTATTTGTTATTTTTGGCATGGCCAGTTACTTGATAACCAAGCAGGAATTAGACGATTCTCTTCGGCAAGATATGCGTGCCGCACAACTTCGCTTGCAGCAGTCTTTGCCCGGGCCGCTATGGAATTTTGAGATGCCTCAGGCCAGGAAAATTGTATTGGCAGAGATGGATAAGCCTTGGTTACAGAGCATCGAAGTGTGGGTGAGTGGTAAGCCCCTGATTACGGTTGTTAAAGGCGCAGATGGCACGCTTAAAGAAGGGGGGGGCTTGCCTGCTGCGGATATTCTGCTGAAGCAAAAGCTGTTTTATAAAGAGGGCAAGGGCAATACAGAGCTGGGCGAATTAAGGCTAGGCGTTAGCCATGCGCCTATAAAAAATAAATTAAACAGGAATTTAATGTGGTTATTGTTACAAATTATTGTGGCAGATGCCGCGATTGTGGTTTGCCTTATTGGGCTTATTCGTTTCTTGATTGTTCGGCCACTGACCGAGGTGACCCATGCTTTGCAAAAAGTAGCCGCAGGTGATTTAAAAGTCAGTGTGACGGTAAGGCGTGATGACGAGCTGGGCCGTCTTGCCCTGGCTCTTGATGAAATGATGGCCCGCTTGGCTCAGATTTTGAGCCAGACAGGAGCGGCAGCCACTGCGCTTAACACGGCAGCCTCGGAAATTGGCGATACCGCCAGCAGTTTGTCTGATCGTGCGGCACGTCAAGTGAATGAAGTGGCTCAAACGTCTAGCGCCTTACATGAAGTATCTCAGTTGATTGCTGAAAATATTGATGTGGCGCGGATGACCGATCAGCTTGCCGTGCAAAATGTTGCGCAAGCAGAACGAGGCTCCGTTGCTGTAGGCAAAATGGTTAATGCAATTCGGCAAATCGCTGGGCGAGTGGAGACGATTGATGATATTAGTTATCAAACTAATATTTTGGCGCTAAATGCAGCCATTGAAGCGGCAAGAGTAGGTGAGCATGGCCGTGGCTTTGCCATCGTGGCACAGGAAGTACGCCGCTTAGCAGAGCGCAGCCAGGCAGCGGCTCATGAAATTGGAGGTTTAGCACGGGAGTCGGTAGAGATCGCCGAGCTAACAGGGCAGTTATTTACTGCCATCTTGCCGGGTATTCATCAGGCCGCGCAGCTGGCTCAGCAAATTGCTCAATCGTCTGGCACTCAATATCAGGGGGTGGAACAGCTGAAAAATGGCGTGAGTAATACAGACCAAACCAGCAGAGCCAGCAGCACCGCTGCTGAAGAGCTGGCGGCAACCGCTCATGCGTTGGCAGCACAGGCGCGTTATCTAGAGCAACTGTTGGCGTACTTCAAAATATAATGCCTATGCTTCGTGGCTGGGGACTTGTTTTTTTAAAGATGCGCTGATTTGTTTGGCTTCGTCATCTTTGCGTAGAGCCTGCTTTAAACTTGTTTGTTGATGACGGAATGCTCGTATTTACACTGGCTTCCTGATTAAAACAGTGGGGGATGATCTTACATAGTTAAAAATGATTATTTGTATATGCGTGAATAAGTGAAGTGGGTCGCGCTGTTTGGCGTCAAGTGAGCAAGGTGAGGTGATGCCGTGTCATTTTATGAGGGGGCAAATAATATGCTCACCCCTTCCCTGTTTAGGCTGTTTTGTTTTCAATCAAAGAGCGAATAATATCTATGACTTCATAGGCATTTTGCTCTTCAATATTTTGTCCTTCGATTACCGAGCGTTTAAAAGCAAATCCACCCACCCAGCTCGATGTTTCAACTATTCCAACAGTCAGCTCTTTATTTAAAAAATAGTATAAAGGCCCTGCTATCAGGCCTATTCCAAAAAGAGGCAGTAATAAAATGCCAATTAACAGAGCGGTTTGCCAAGGCTTTTTGTAACCATAATAAGCAGAACATACTGATTTCATCGGTATCACACGCTTTTCTCTGCCGGATAGTGAGCCAGCAGTAAATACGATTAAGTTTTCTTTAATTTCAATTTCTGTTGTGGGGTCAATACCGATTAGAGATAAAAACCAAGCAAATAAGCCCGCTTCCCGGCCAACGAGATGCACATAATTGCCCTGAGGGTTAGCCGTGTGGCTTGCGTACCATTTTTTAATAACAAGTGCCATTTGATGTACCTTTTAGGGGGAGAGGTTTATAGCTTGCTATTTTGGCAGCCCGAGCTGGCACATTCGCGAATTCGGTCTTGCAGAAATTGTGAGCGCTGGATGGTGGTGCTGGCGGCGCAATCCAGATTAACGTAAAAGCCGCTGCTGTCTTTTCTGGAGCAATTACTATTGCGCTCTTTCATCCAGCCTAATTGGCCTTGTTTTAAGCTGCTTTTGCCATTGCTATCGAGCTTTGCTTTTAATTTATTAAAATTCTCATTGAGCTCTTTATCCGCCTCCTGATAAACCTTATTCAGGCAATACAGGCCGTCAAAATCATTTTTTGGTACATCGCAAGCAGAGTTTGCATAGCTTAGGCCTGATGTTCCGAGCAGCAGGGCGATGAGTAATTTTTTCATATTGTGTTTCCTTGTTCGAAATAAATAATGTCTGATTTTGAATGGGGTTAGCAAATGCAAGAACTGCATTTAATCATGCCTTGGTGCAAATTATTATGATAGATAAATAAAATAAGGCGGGTGTTGTTTATTTGGCAATACATTAGCAGGCTAATTCTATCCATTTAAGCAGGGAATCGTGTTTGTGGTGCAGGCACTTAAGTGCCAATCCTGGCAACGTTGATAGAATTGGCTTAAGTGGCGCTAGTCATCGCATATTATTTCGCCCATAAAAAAACCACGATCTAAATCGTGGTTTTTGTTTTTCGCTGCGGCTTAATCACCGAAACCATCATCATCTAGTGGGGATGAAGGGATAGGATCAGTGCTAGTGGGGGCTGAAGCATCGTCTGCCTGATTGGGTTTTCTTGGCGTGTCGGTCATCATATCCGGCGGCGTGGTGCTTCGTGCATCGGCATGCATTTCTGCAACCTTAGGGATATCTGAGTTATCCACCCATTTGGAAATATCTGCCCAGGCAGAAGTAGCCGCGAAACTGGCAATCATGGATGCAATCAGTAGATACTTTTTCATGGTGTACTTCCTTTGGTGTGGTAGTAAAGATATAAACGATTTCTCGTTGATATACTTACTGTAGCAAGTGCTGTGCCAGATAATAAATCTCTTTCTATTCAATGGATTAGTGTTGTTTTGGTGGGGGGACGGTGATTTACTGTCTCTATTGCACGACACAAAACGGATGTTTTTTGTAAGTTGTTGATTTTTATATATAAATGGCGTTGCTAGTTGGCGACGATCAGTGCTGTAGTGATTGTGCCCGTGGGCTTGGTATTTGGAGATTAATGCGTAAGATAAAAAGCCTGTTTTTAAAGCGGGTATTGGGTGAGTTGCTGGCCAATTGATGTGCAGAAAGGCGCATCCGGAGGGCTTTATCCTGTTTTTTCTTTGAAAAAAGACGCAAAAAAACCACGACTCTCGTCGTGGTTTTTTTGCAGCTTATATTGCGCTGAAGAGTGCTTAAACGATCTTTGCACTTGCCGGAGCAGAAGCATCTGAGGCATCGGCTACTAAGCCAGCAGGGGCAGAGGCATCTGTTGCAGTGGCAACAATGCTGCTTGGTACGGATGCGTCATTGGCATCTGCACGCAGGCTACTTGGTACAGAAGCATCCGTTGCATCGGCTACGATGCTGGTCGGTACGGATGCATCATTGGCATCAGCGCGCAGGCTGCTTGGTGTAGAAGCATCAGTGGCTTCAGCTACCACACTGGCAGGAACAGAAGCATCATTGGCATCAGCACGTAAACCTGCTGGTTCGGAAGCATCAGTTACATTGGCTACAACACGGCTAGGGACGGAAGCATCATTGGCATCAGCACGTAAACTTGCAGGAGCAGAAGCATCTGTGGAGCTAGCCCAAGCTGCAGTTGCAGCGCAAGTTGCAAAAAGGGCGGCGATCAGTAGATTCTTTTTCATGGTGTGTTTCCTTGCGTGGGTAATCGGATAAACGATTTCTCGTTCGATGTACTACCTATAGCAAACACCGTGCCAGCTTTAAAAGTCCTTTGTATTCAACGACTTACTTTTTGTGTGTTGAGTGGGGAGGATTTGTATCTGTCGCCGTCTCACGACAGTATTAGGAGGTGTTTTGTAAGTGCTTGATTTGTATGTAGAAAGGCTGTTGCTAAAACACGACAAATGGAGGAGGGCTGCTTCAGGGCTTGTGGCAGCAGGCGTTGCATCTATTGTGGGGCGGGTGAAACCCGCCAATTGAGTAGCAAACTAGCGGGTTTCACCCCAGCCCTATCAATGTAGGGCCAAGAGCAGGGCAAATGTTGTGCAGGGTGGGCTAGTTGTTCACTCAACAATGGAAGGATGATGCCTGGCTGCTGCTGCAAACCCCAAAAAATCTGGCCTCGATCAGGCGTTTTTCGCTAAGACCGCTTAAGCCCGATAGACCTTAGGCGCTGATATCTGCTTTAAAAGCGGCGGGGGCAAGGTCGTGTTTTTGTAGCAGGCGGTAGAATTCGGTGCGGTTGCGATCGGCAAGGCGTGCGGCGTCGCTGACATTGCCGCCAGTGAGGCGTAGCAGGCGTTCCAGATAATCGCGCTCAAAGAGGCGTTTGGCTTCAGCGAGTGGCAAGATGGCGGCCGATTCGCTGGCCATTGCTTTTTGCACCTGGGCCAGCGTGATGATGGGGCCGGTGGCGAGCACACAGCATTGCTCAACCAGATTAGAGAGCTGGCGAATATTGCCCGGCCAGTTGGCGGTGCTTAAAAAGCTGAGCGCGTCGGCGGCAAAGTGGCAATCGGTCTTGGCATAGCGCTCCACTACCTGCGCTAAAAAGTGCCGGGCCAGTAGTGGAATATCTTCTCGCCGCTCGGTGAGCGATGGTAGTGCTAAAGACACCACATTCAGGCGATAAAACAAATCTTCTCTAAACGAGCCGTCCTGTAGCAAGGATTGCAAATCACGGTGCGTGGCCGATAGCACGCGCACATTTACCGGCACGGCGCGGCCCGCACCAACCGGGCGCACTTCGCGCTCTTGCAGCACCCGCAGCAATTTGACTTGCAGTGGCAGCGGCATATCGCCAATTTCATCGAGGAAAATCGTTCCGCCATCGGCTTCTAAAAATAAACCATTTTGTTTTTGGCTGGCTCCGGTAAACGCGCCTTTTTCATGGCCGAAAAGCTCGCTTTCCAGCAGGTTTTCAGGGATTGCACCGCAATTTACGGCGATAAAGGGGCGCTTGGCGCGCAGGCTGGCGCGGTGTATGGCTTGGGCCAGCACTTCTTTACCCGTACCGCTTTCGCCGCGAATCAGCACACTGGCATCGGTAACGGCCACCAGCCGCGCTTCGGCCAGTAGCTCGTCCATCACGGGGCTGCTGCTGATAAACCCTGCCCGCCAGGTGTCGTTATCACTGCTGTTGCTGGGGGGGCTGGCTAAGACCAAAGCCTGGCTGACTTTATCTAGCAGGGCCTTGCCATCAAAAGGCTTAATTAAATAGGCGAACATGCCGTGGCTAATGGCATCAATGGCGTCTGGCACAGTGCCGTGGGCGGTGAGCATAATGACCGGCAGGGCGGGGTAGCGACGGCGCACTTCTTCAAATAGCGCCATGCCATCCATGCCGGGCAGCTTCCAATCGCTAAGCAGCAGATCGGCGCGTTGCACGGCGAGCGCATTAAGAGCAGCTTCGGCACTGCTGGCGGCTTCTACTTCATAGCCTGCGGCAATCAGGCGGATGGAAACCAAGCGTAAGAGATCCGGATCATCGTCAACCAGTAAGATTTTGCTACTCATGGTTTTTTGCTCCTTTCCAGCATGTCTTTTTCCATTTCTTTTAAGGCATCCAGCTTGGCGGCCAGATCATTGGCGCGCTTTTGCTGCTCTTTGGTGGCGATCGTTTGCTTATCCAGCAAGCTGGTCAGCCGTTTTCGCTCGGCAAGCTGGCTGGCTAATAGTTTGGCCATGCTCTGGCTGGCCGGATCATTCAGCGTGTTTTGCAGTGCTTCCAGCTGAGCCTGAAGGCGGTTCAGATCGGCATGATTGCTCATCATTTGCTGCGCTAGTATCAGCAGCTTATCGCTGGGGCAATTGCCCGAAATGGTGTTGTTTAATTGCGCCAGAGCACTTTCAAGGCGGCATACTGGCGCAATAACGACCGGTTTGGCTTCTGGTTCAGGCGCAGGTGCCGCGACAACAGGCGGTGGCAGGGTAGTAGTGCAGGCGGCTAGGCTGATGCTGCACAGTAATAGGCAGAGTTGTTTTAGGGGCATGGTGCAAAGTATGTCTTTCATAGGTGACCTTGTCGCTGCCAGTGCAGACGAAAATAGGCGTCTGCCGGGCTGGGTATTAGTTCAACATCGCCGTGCATAAGTTGAGCAAAACGTTTGGCCGCGGCCAGCACCAAGGCCGGCTCGTGAGAGGGTAAGGGCTGGCGCTAAGGCCGATGCGGCAGAGCATGAGGCTTTTTAAGGGAAAATGATCAATAAGCGGCTTCATGAGTGACCTTGTAGCTGCCAGTGCAAACGAAAACATGCGCCTGCCGGGCTGGGTATCAGCTCAACATCGCCGTGCATAAGCTGGGCAAAACTTCTGGCCATTGTCAGGCCTATGCCAGAGCCAGCGGATTCGCCTTCGGGCGCTGGGCCACAGTGAAACGGTTCAAAAATAAACTCTGAATCCTGGCTGTCTACGCCGGGGCCTTGATCTTGGATTTCCAGCCAGCTTTGCTGGCCCGTTTGCCCAAAGCGGATATTTATTTCGCCATGGGGTGGACTAAAGCGGATAGCGTTGAGAAGCAAGTTATCCAGAATAATCCCCAGCTTGGCGTGATCGGCATAGCTTTGCGTGGCTGGGCCGGATTGATGGATAGTCAGAAGTTTCTTGCTGAGTAAAATGCGCCATTGTTGTAAGCGTTGCTCTAGAAACACCTCAAGCGCCAAAGGCGCAATGACCAGTTCGGCTGAAAGCCAGCGTCCCGCATCGTGTGCTAATAGTGCATCCACGCGTTGGCGCAGGGTATGCACATTGCTTTGCACCATCGCGCTGATTTCTTTTTGCTGGGTATTTAAGCTGCCCAGTACTTCTTCTTGCAGCAGCGATGAGGCTTCATGAATCACCGCCAGCGGGGTTTTGAGCTCGTGTGATACATGGCGAAAAAATTGCGCTTTTTGTGCCTCCAGCTGTACCAGACGTAAATCTAATTCGGCCAGCGATTTGGCTAATCCTTGTAAATCGGCAGGGCCTGCCAAGTGCCAGCTTTGCCCGCGTTGTCCTTGTGCCAGCTGGGTAATCTGGCGTTTTAACTGTCCTATGGGCCAACTGAACATTACCGCCATTAAAATAGCCAAGCTAAGCGCGGCAACGGGCGACAAAATCGCCAGCATATCGACTTGTTTTTGCTTGCTGCTGACTTCTTCCAGCCATTGCCGGCGTTGTTCTGCTAATTGCTGCTCAATCAAACGATCTTGTTTTTTTAGCTGCTCACTGAGCTGGCTGAAGAGGGCATTCGCTTGCGCTTTTTTGATCTTTGCCGTGGGGGTGATCTGTGCCAGCAGTTGGTGGATGCCTTCGCTGCTTTGCATCAGGAGTGGGTTATGGCTTTGGCTGAAAATATGCTGTGCGGTTTCCAAGCGGGCTTTGGCAGCGTGGGCTGCATTTAAAAAAGTAGCCTCTGGCAAAATTAATAATTGCCTGCTGGCCCGCTCCAGATGCAGCGCTTGCTCTTGCGATTGTTGCACTGCATTAGACCAATCGCTGGCCTGATTTTGTTGCTGTTGCGCCTTGATGGTTAGCCCAGCTAAGCCATAACGCAGTTGCACCAGCGCAGCCGACGGGGTGAGCGCCACCAGTGCAAAGCCGATAATTAAGAGTGTGCGAAAGGAAAAGTAGCGAAGCATGCGGATTTAAAGCCTTGCATTTAGAGTAAGAGCAGGGCCAATCCTCCTTGGTAAAGACCGATCAATCAAAGTAATAAGTTGGCGAAGATCGGCAAGGCACGCTACAGGAGGTATAAATTGCCATGGTTTTTAAGCGGTTTGATGCTGGAAATTGGGCTGAGTTGTTAAGGGCTTAGCCAGTAGCAAACTGGGGTAGTTAGTATGCGGCCGCCAATCACATTCATCTACTATCTTATAGCCCCATGATTGGTAGAGGGCGATTAAGCTATGTGCGGGTTTGGCGGTATCTAAAGCTAATTGTGTGGCACCGTGGCGGGCCGCCAGTGTTTCGGCATAGTGGTGTAGCGCCTGCCCATAGCCCTTGCCTTTGTGGTGAGGTGCAATACAAAACTGGGCGACGGACCAAACCTCTGCTTGTGTATAGAGTGCCACTGGCGATTGGGGCTGCGGCTCTCGCAGGGTGAGGGTGCCGACATATTGCCCGTCGCATTCTGCAATCAGCCCTATCCCACTGGCCAGACGCTTTGCCGTATCGGCCTCGCTCTGATGCGTGCCCCAATACTTAAGCCCCGCTTTGGCATGAGGCGCATAAGCAGCATGAATCAACTCAGTAAGTAAGCTGAGATCGTCAAATTTATTCACATTGCGAATATGAAGCGGCATGCTGGTGGGCCTGTGATTGTGTGGGGGGCAATCCCCATATGGGCTGGCCTTAAGTGATAGGGGTTAGCTTACGCCAGCCATTCCTTAGGCTAACTTTGCGCGAAGTCTAATGGCTGATCTGGAATAAGTAAATAAGTGATGCCGCTGGGGGCAATTGAGGGACTAACACGATCCGTGAATTAGGTATGAGTAAGAAATAAGAGAAAAGCTTTTCTTTATTTCTATCTATGGTTTGTTTTCCTGTGCGCGGGGCCGTGATGTGTTGCACGCGGGTGGTTTATTCGCGGCATGATGCAAACACCCCGTCCGACAGGGGGGTGTTATTGCAAGCTTATACGCCAAAGCGCTTAAACCAATTTAGCATTGTTTCCCACGCATCATGTGCAGCAGCGGGGTGGTAGCTGGGGCGGTAATCTGCGTTAAAACCATGGCTGGCGTTATCGTAAACAACAAGATTAAACGGCTGCGGTTGTGGGCGTAGTGCTTTGCGCATCTGTTCTACTGATTCAAGTGAAATGCCTTGATCTTTGCCCGCATATAAGCCCAGCACGGGTGATTTGATTTGCCGCGCGATATCAATCGGGTGGCGGGGGGTGCTGCTGCTGGTCTGCCCTGTCAGGCGTCCGTACCATGCCGCACTGGCTTTGATTTTTGGGTTATGCGCCGCATAAAGCCAAGTGATTCGGCCTCCCCAGCAAAAGCCCGTTACAGCAAGGCGCTGCGGGTTGCCGCCATGCTGGCCAGCCCACGCGGCCACACTGTCTAAGTCAGCCAGAACCTGTTCATCTGCTACTTTGCTGACCAATTCTTTAACCAGTGTGCTGGTGTCGCTAAACTGCCGTGGATCGCCTTGGCGAAAGTAAAGCTCGGGGGCAATGGCCAGATAGCCTTGTTTAGCCAAACGCCTGCATAAGTCTTGAATATGCTCGTGCACGCCGAAGATCTCCTGAATCACAATGATTGTGGGTAGGGGTGATACGGCGTGTGCAGGCTGCGCCCGATAAGCGGGTAGATCACCAATTTGAACCGGCCCTGCTTGCAGGCCCGCTGTATCGGTTTGAATGGTGGATGCAGCTACGGGCTTGACTGCTAGTGCAAAGCCCGCAAGTAAGCTGGTTTTGAGGAAGGTACGGCGTGCTGTTGCAGGCATGGCTTCTCCTTGGTTTTTTTTAAATGGGTGTGCTCAGTGGTAAGTGGCCCGTTGCGGGTTTGGCAAATAAAAAGCCTTGGAAATAGCGTACGCCAAACTCTCTTAGCGTGTTTAATTCGGCAGGGGTTTCTATTCCTTCGGCAATAATATCAATGCCCAGCCGCGTGGCGGTGAGTAATACCCCCGCCACAATCGCTTGCTTGGCATCGCTGCTATCAATATCGCGGGTTAATTCCATATCTAATTTAATAACATGAGGCTGAAAGGTGGCCAGTAAATTTAAGCCTGAGTAGCCAGAGCCAAAATCATCAATTGCGGTGGTGAAGCCCTGTTTACGGTATTCGGCAAAAATATTTTTAAGGTGCTGGGTATTGCTGACACGTTCACCTTCGGTCACTTCAAACATCAGGCGATCAGCAGGAAATTTAAATCGATCACTGGCTTCCAGCGTGGCTCTGATGCAAGTCTCTGCCCGATAAACTGCATTGGGCAGAAAGTTAATACTTAATTTACAACCCGGTATTTCAATCATGCCGTAGGCCACAGCAAGCTCAATGGCTTTTACCCGGCATGTCTGATCAAAACGGTAGCGGTTTTCTGCATTGACTTGCTCAAGGATAAATTCTGCACCCTGGCCATCGATCCCTCTTACTAAGGCTTCAAATGCGTAAGGCGCGCCGCTATCAATATCAATGATGGGCTGGAAAGCCATGGTGAATTCAAAGCCCAGATGCTTGGCGTCTCTGCAGTCTTTGCAGCTGAATGGGTGAAAGGGGGTGGAAAATTGAGTTGTCATCTTGCTCACCTCTGAGTGTGAATCATCCCAAACAGACTAAGGCTAATGCGGATGTACTGTTTACGCAGAGGGCTTGATGTCACTCGGCCCCGCAGATGAATTTGCATTTTTTGTAAGCCTATTTGCTGCTTTAATAAATAGTCTAGTCATGATTTATTCGGATTGCATGGGGCAACTTGTTTTATATATGTCATTAATCTTTCTTTCTAAAGCGGCCAATACTGCGTGGCTGTTCAGGTGGCTTGTGTATGCAGGTGTTCCGCATTAAGAAAATCACGGCAAAGCACGTGTACCGCAGGCGCAAACAGATCAGGATTTTGCAGAGGCAGCCATGCCACTTCACTGATCTCGCCTAAAGCACGCGGTATGCCTTGCCATTCTGCGCAATAGCAAATCAGCTCAACATCGCCTGCCTGCCCATAGGCGGGGGCCAGTACGGTATATAAGTAGCGAGTGTTGGCTGGCAGCACAGTAATGCCTAATTCTTCGGCCAACTCCCGGCAGAGCGCGTGCTCAGGCGATTCGCCTTGTTCAATTTTGCCGCCGGGTAAATACCAGTGCTGATTATTGCGAACTCTGACTAAGAGGAGTTTTTGATTTTGCACATTCACCAAACATGCGCATTGCAATGGCTTCATTGTGTGTCCTGCATGCATCTCGTTTTGAAGGCAATATTTTACATTATGCTTTTATTGAAATGACGTTCTGTTTTGATTTTATGTCAGAAATGGCTGGGCTAGATCGTTTATGTATTTGTTGTATGCTTTCTGCATTTTGCAGACAGTTCGTTACAGATCGCTACCAAACCCACATCGAATTCTGATCTGAACAAGTAGATACTGAATTTACACGCTCACTACCGGGCGATTTTAGGACAAAGATCATGAACAAACTGCTGACAACGCTTGCTGCTACTGTATTTGTTGCGACTACTGCTTTTGCTATGGCAGCAGAATCTGCCTCTAGCCCTATTAAGGTAGAAACACACTCCAGTAAGGTTAATGCTTCGGCAAGCAAGCATGTAGTTAAAAAATCCGCTACTAAAAAGCATAGCGCGGCATCCGCTGCATCTGCGGTACAAAAGGCCCCTGTAAAAGCACCGGCGTCTGCTGTACCTGCAGCACAAAAGGCACAAGCAAAGCATGCTGCCTCAGCCGCGCAGGACGCCCCGGCGAATGCTCATGCATCTGCAGTGCACAAGGCACACAAGGCTCAGATTAAAAAACACGCCTCTGCTGCCTCTGCCGTGCACAAAGCTCCAGTGAAAAAGCCTGCTTCAGCGGCATCTGCTGTATAAATTTTTAGCTTGGGTGGATCAAATCCATCTACGATAAAAGCCCCTGCCGATTTGATCGGCAGGGGCTTTTTGTATTATCAAGAGGTGATGCATTTTTTTGAGGGGTATTTAACATCCTCTCTCTGGCTTTAATATTCCAGCAATAGCGCTTGAACCTTTGCCTTAAGAGGAGAATTTTTGGGTAGATGCTGCTGAAGCGTTTCCAGCTCGCTGATGATGGTGTCGCACTTTAACTTATCCATTTTTTGGTTCAGTTCTCTATCTCTTGCCGATTGATCGCCTGCGAATTCGCGCGAAAAACGCAGGCAACTTTCGCCACGCGCCATGATCTTTTTAGTTTTGTGGGCAGGTACTTTACTTGCTTTAGCGGCTGGGGGAGTGCTGGGATTGGGCTTGTTGGGGTGGTGTTCTGAGCATGCAGCGAAGCTTGTGGCAAGCAAAAGGGAGGCGGCAATTTTTTTCATAGCTAGTCATTATAAGGTGGCTAGCTTATTTGGCGGTAAGCCTGTTTTAAAAGTCGTCGCTGGCTTGCTTGTTCGGTGAGGATCAACTTGCTACTAACAGTTGTAAGATAAAGATCAAGGCTATGGTATGGGTAAGTGCGCCGTTGTTTCGTGGGCCGCGTGTATGTAAAGAAAGCTGGCTGGGGTGTTTAATTTAGACGCAAAAATCCACACCGCTGGCGGCGGTGTGGATGATGGCGGGCAAATTACTTATTACTTGGTTTTTTCTTGGTGCTGGATGGCGCGCTGCGTTTGGCTTTGGGTGCTGCTTTACTTGATTTGCCTGACGCACTTTTGCCCTTGGTGGTTTTGGTAACCTTGCTTGTTGTTTTGCTGCTCTTTTTATAGGTTTTGCCCTTAGCCGCTTTAGGGCTACTGCTTTCTCTTGCTGCTCTGGGCGCTTCACAGATCTGCTGTTTTTTGCCTTTGCGTTTTACTGTTCTGCATACAGGTTTGCTACTTAGTGCGGTATTTCCTTTGGACGTGCCCGCAGCATTTTTGGGAACGCTGGCTAATAGCGCCGCCATATTGACGGGTGCACCACCTGTGCCATCGTAGCGGCGAGCGCCGTTAAAGCGTGAAGTCCAATAGCTTTGGTTAAAGTTGGTGATTTCAACGCTTTTACCGGCGCGGGGCGAATGAATAAAGCGGTTGTCGCCCATATAAATGCCAACATGGGAAAACGTACGCCCCAGCGTGTTAAAAAACACCAGGTCGCCCGGTTTAAGCTCATCCTTGCTGATACTTGCCCCTGATTGCGCCATGCCCAACGCATTGTGGGGCAGGGCAATATTCATCGAGTTTTGAAATACATAGCGAACAAAGCCACTGCAATCAAGGCCTGCTTCGGGCGTGGCGCCACCCCATTTGTATTTCACGCCAATCAGGCTCATGGCTTGTAAAAGCATGTCCTGGGCGGGGGCATAATCGGGTTTTACATCAGATTTGGCTTTACGGGGCCGTGTGGTGTTGGTGATGGTCGTTGCCGGAGCAGCTTGCTCAACAGGAGGATCGATCTCGATTTGGGGCAGTTCATCGGCATAGGCCGGAAGTGCACAAATGCCCACGAATAATGTGCTGATTAATCTAATCCATTTCATGTGGGGGATGATGGCTCTAAATAGAGCAGGCATTGGCCTGCTTGGGGTTGTCAGGGGGTTAGCAGCGGGTGAAGAAGCTCTTTTCTAAAATCACCCAAAGTGACGGCGCTTAAATAAAATAAGGGCCTGTCATGGGTGGTATCTTGGCTAAGACTTTAATTCGACCCACTGTAAGCAGCTGCCAATATTAACATGTTCATTCGGGTAGGAAAATTGGAATACTTGTGTGCGAATTGCGCATGCGAATATTTAAAAGCAGGTGATGGATTAACGCCATAGTCATCTATCTGTAGGCAATGATTGATTTGGTTATATTTTTTGTGAAAGTAAACCCACTGAAAAGCACATTTATGATAAAAACAGTCAGCAGCATATTGAGTTTGGAGCGAGCTTGCTGTGGGTTTAAACCAAACCGTTCACGATAAGCAAAATTCATTTTTTTACGGATAAATAAATGCTGAAAGAAACCTTTACCGTGATGCGCGATTTGCCACGGGTGCGTGAAATTGTGGCTGTACTGGTGCGGCATGGTTTGGGAAACTTAGTGCAAAGGCTCGGCCTATCAAAAGGGCTGGAGCGCGCCAGCGATTTGCTGCATTTGCCGGGCAATCATGAGGCCGAGATGCTCGATTCCCCAGTGCGGGTGCGCCGTGCCCTAGAGGAGCTGGGGCCTGCTTTTGTCAAGCTAGGGCAGGTGCTGGCCACAAGGGTGGATATGTTTCCGCCAGAGTGGATTGCTGAATTCGAAAAACTGCAAAGCAATGTGCCACCGGTTGATTTTGCGATCATTCTGCCCGAATTAACCGCCTTGCTGGGTAAAGATCCTGCCGATATTTTCCTTGAGCTTGATCCCTATCCTGTTGGTGCCGCCTCCATTGCGCAAGTACATCGGGCCAAATTATTAGATGGCAGCGAGGTGGTATTAAAAATTCGCCGCCCCGGTATTATTCCTAAAATTGAAGCCGATTTACGCATTCTGCGGCATATTGCCTCATTAATGGAATTTGAATTTCCTGAGTCCCGCCGTTATCAGCCGGTTAAAATTGCTGAAGAGTTTTCTAAATCATTACGCCGTGAATTAAATTTTTCGACCGAGGCTAGAAACTCGGAACGCTTCGCACAAAACTTTAAAACCCACTTGGATATCGTCATTCCTAAAGTATATTGGGAATGGACATCTGAAAGCCTCAATGTGCAAAGCTATATTGCCGGTGTGGCGGGTAATGATTTATTGGGTGCGGATATTGCAGGGCTGGATCGCTGTATTCTGGCATCGCGTGGTGCGGATGCGGTGCTTAAAATGGTGCTGATTGATGGCTATTTTCATGCCGACCCGCATCCGGGCAATGTAAAGTATTTGCCGGATAATCAAATTGCCTTTCTGGATTTTGGCATGGTGGGGCGCTTGCCTCATCCGCGCCGCGATCAAATTGTCGATTTATTAGCCGCATTAGCGCAGCGTGATGAGCATGGTATTTTAAATGTATTGCTGGAGTGGACGGGGGACACGGTGGTGGATGAGGAAAAACTTACCGCTGATATTGCCGGTTTTATGTTTGATTATGAAAACCTCGCTTTAAAAGATATTCGCTTTGGCAATTTACTCAATGATGTGGTGCAAATGATGCGTGAGCATCAAATTACCCTGCCATCAGATTTAACCCTGTTGTTTAAAGCCTTGATTACTCTGGAAGGATTAGGTAGGCAGCTTGATCCAGAATTTCAGATGGTTACGCATTTAACGCCCTTTGTAAAAGAAGTGATTCTGGCCCGTTTTCATCCGCGGGCCTTAATCAAAAAAAGCAAAGAGGGTGTGTTTGAAGCGGTGCAATTACTCAGCGGCCTGCCCCGGGATATTGGTAAGCTGATTAAGCAGGCGCGTCGCGGTAATTTGCGTATTGATCTGGATTTAAAGCGGCTGGATCACTTTGGTTTGCAAATTACCCGCAGCGCAAATCGCTTAACCATGGGGATTGTGACTGGCGCGCTGATTATTGGCTCGTCCATTGTCATGACCGTTAATGCCGGTCCGACCATTTTTGGTTTGCCCTTGCTAGGCTTTATTGGCTTTGTGTTGGCGGTGCTAAATACAATCTGGCTGGTGTTGTCGATTTGGATATCGGGAAAAGAAGAGATTTAGTGTTTTGTAAGGCGGCTGAAACCCGCCAGATTTTGGCATGAAATGCGCCGAGAAACGGCGGGTTTCATCCGCCCTACGAAATTAGTCCAATAAAAAATCGCCTCGAAAGGCGATTTTTTTTTGTGCAGCAATCGGGCTAATTATTTGCCGAAATACTTGCCGTAAATCTTTTGGTAAGAGCCATCTGCTTTTACATCAGCGAGACCTTTATTAAGCTTGGCAAGCAGGGCTGTATTGCCTTTCTTAACGGCAATGCCATAAAACTCTTTATCAAAGCTAGTGTCGTCAATCAGCTTAAAGCCTGAGTTTGGATTGTTGATCAGGTAGTTTTTAACCACGCTATTGTCGCCAATCACGGCATCCACACCGCCTGCTTTTAATTCTTGCAGCGCCAGTACGATGGTTTCAAAGCGGCGGATATTGGTGTTGCCTTTGCCAAAATGCTTTTGCGCCACGATATCGCCAGTGGTGCCGTTTTGTACTGCCATTTTCTTGGTTTTAAGATCGCTTAATTTGCCGATCGGGCTTTTGGCTGATACCACGATTAATTGCTTGGCTTCAAAGTAAGGGGCGGTGAAGTCCATTGATTTTTGGCGCTCAGGGGTGATGGTCACCGCCGCAATGACGATATCACGCTCGCCATTGTTTAAACCTGCAAACAGGCCTTCCCAAGGGGTGTTGATCAGCTTGATCTGGATACCTGCCTTGCTGGCAATGGCGTGGATCAAATCGGCATCAAAGCCTTCTACTTCTTGCTTTTTATTCAAGATTTCAAAAGGAGCGAAGGTAGCGTCTGAACCTACGGTCAGTACACGTTCTGCGGCAAATGCGGGTACTGCCATCACGCTGCTGGTGATGAAAGCGGCAACTAGCTGACGTAAGTTTTTCATTAAATCTTCCTTCGTGTTCGAGGTGTAACAGGATACTTTGCTGACAAGTAACGTCAATGCACGTCAGTAATAATTGTATTGTGAATTTTACCAATTATGGCTTTTACCCCATTGCCACGCGAAGCAGATAGGAAACGGGTTAGCCCTAGTGAGATAAGCCAGGCTTCACAATCAAAGCCACTAATCTCTGGTCTTGTTTTGCCTTGGTAGGCGGCCATTAATAAAACCAGTAGCCCTTTTACAATGCGTGATTCGCTGTCGGCTGCCAATTGGATATATTCACCTTGCCAGCTGATTTTTAGCCAGGCTGTGCTTTCACAGCCGACGACGCGGTTTGTTTCATTTAATTCATCGCGTGGCAAGGGCGCTAAATCCCTTGCGAGTTGCACCAGTAAGCGATTTTTACCTTCCCAGCCATGGGCGCTGGCGAGCTTGATTTCTATTTCTTCTTTATTCATGGCCATTTTCCGTAGAGCTTGATTCTTGGGGCGGTTTTTAAGCCAGTAGCTCTAGTGTTTCACTTAAGCCTGCCAGAAGCGCTTCTACATCAGCACTGGTGTTGTAAGCGGCAAACGAGGCGCGTAAGGTGCCTTTGAGCCCTAGGCTGCTGAGTAGTGGCTGAGCACAGTGATTGCCTACGCGTACGGCGATATTTCTGGCGTCTAAAAATTGAGCTACATCGTACGGATGGGCGTCGCTAAACGCGATCGAGACGACAGGGCCTTTTTGTGCGCTCGTCCCAATGACACGCAGGCCGTCGATTTGGCGCAGGCCCTGCTCTAATTGCAGGCGCAAAGCGTCTTCATGGCGGGCAATGGCTGGGCGATCTTGGGCTTGCAACCATTCTAGAGCGGCAGCAAAGCCAACGCTTTGGGCAATGGCGGGTGTGCCTGCTTCAAAACGAGCTGGGGCTGGGGCGTAGCTGGTGGCCTCAAAAGAAACGCGCTCTATCATTTCGCCGCCACCTTGCCACGGTGGCATGGTGGCCAAGATGTCGGCTCTGGCCCAGAGTGCGCCAATGCCGGTAGGGCCATACACTTTATGGCTGGAGAACACATAAAAATCGGCATCGAGCAGCTGTATGTCGATTACTTTATGCGCCACGGCTTGTGCGCCGTCGATCAATACTTTGGCGCCCACACGATGCGCTGCTGCGATTAAATCTGCAATGGGCAGCTCGCTGCCGATGGCGTTGGAAATATGGGCAAGGCCGACCAGCTTGGTTTTAGCTGAAAGCTGGGAATGAAAGTGTTCAATATCCAAGCCGCCATCGCTTAGTAAGCGCACAGGCTTGATGATTGCGCCGCAACGCGCCGCCAGCATTTGCCAAGGCACAATATTGGCGTGGTGTTCTAGCGTGCTGAGTAAAATCTCGTCGCCTGCGTGCAGATGGGCAGCTCCCCAGCTTTGCGCCACTAAATTGATGGCTTCGGTTGCTCCGCGCGTAAAAACGATTTCATCGCTGGATGCTGCATTAATAAAGCGCGCTACGCTAGCTCTGGCCCCTTCAAATGCATCGGTGGCCGCCACGGCGAGGCGGTGCGAGCCACGGTGTACATTGGCATTGGTTGTTTCATAAAAATGACGCTCAGCATCCAATACCACCAAAGGCTTTTGCGTGGTGGCGGCGTTGTCGAGGTAAATTAACTCGGGTGCGCGCAGCAATAAAGGAAACTGGGCGCGAAGGGCGAGGGCATCAAACATAGTGGCTCAAAATCGATACAGGCCGCGATTGTAGCGCGATCAGGGTTTTTTCTCATGGGAAAGAATTGTAAGGTGTATTTAAAGGTGAAATGCATCGTTGTTCGCTGATATTGCGTAGCATTTGAAATAGGCGAACAAAGCACCTTTAACAAAGAGAATCGAGTGCTAAACCTTAAATCACAAGGTAAAAACAGAGAGCACAACAATCTAATGGTTGGTTTTCTGCGTGAAATTCAGTGTTCTCTGTGTCTGCCGTGGTGCAAGATTTGGGTTTTTGCTGTGCAATATCTGAGATGAAGTTGTGAGCGGGCGGCTGCATGGTTTAAGCTTTGTTTCTCCACTTCTCGCATTCTTCCTATGACGACTCCAACTTCATCAACAATGTATAAGCAAGCGGTGTCTGCGCTGATTGTGATTCACACGCCTGATTTACAGGTGCTGCTTATAGAGCGGAATGATTTTAATGAGGCCTGGCAATCGGTAACAGGCAGCCGGGAAGGCGATGAATCGCTGGAACAAACGGCGCGGCGGGAAGTCTTTGAGGAAACCGGCATCGACGCCTGTATGTATTCATTACGCAATTGGCAGCAAAGTCACGATTTCGAAATTTTCGAGATCTGGCGTCATCGCTATGCCCCCGGCACTACTCACAATACCGAGCATGTTTTTAGCCTGGAAGTCCCCTATCCATTGGCGATTACACTGGCAGTAGGCGAGCATCGCCGCTTTAAATGGGTAAGCTGGTCGCAAGCCGCCGAAATGGTGTTTTCGCCATCAAATGCCGATGCCATCCGCAGCTTGCCAGAGCGCTGCGCGCACTAAGTCCCCCCCTTCAAAAACCTTAAATTTGTAGACACAGAGATCGGTGAGAACACAGAGCACACAGAGAAAACCTAAAGTACTCAAGGGTTTCTCTGTGTGCTCCGTGTTCTTTTTTTCTCTGTGTCTACAGATCTTTTTACTTGGTTTAGGGCTTATTGATGAGCCATTTTTTGAGCAGGGTGTTGAGTTGCAAAGGAATAATCGGTTTGGCGAGGTGATCGTCCATGCCGACTTCGGCGCAGGTTTTTTTATGCGATTCCAGCGCATCGGCGGTTAAGGCAATCACCGGGGTTTGGTCGCCCCTTGCCCGCATTTGCCGGGTGGCTTCCAAGCCATCCATAATGGGCATTTGCAAATCCATAAATACTAAATCGTAGTGATGGCTGCTTAGCTTGGCGAGTGCTTCTTCGCCATTATTGGCCTCATCGCAGCTGATTTTAAGTAGCGATAGCAGCTCGCGGGCAACAAGACGATTGATGGCCACGTCGTCCACCACCAGAACATGTTTGCCTTCAAAGTTTTCTGCTTGCTCTATGGTTTCGCTTGGCGTATCCATTACCTCCTCGGCAAGGGCTAGTTCCACATGAAAGCTAAACTGACTTCCTCTGCCGGGCTGGCTGCTTACTGTAATATCGCCCCCCATCAGCTTGACCAGTTTTTTGCTGATAGACAGCCCTAGCCCAGTGCCGCCAAATTGTCTTGTTGTTGAATTATCTGCCTGAATAAAGGGCTGAAACAACCGGTTTATCTGTGCTTCTGTCATGCCGATTCCCTGATCTGTAATAGTAAATAGCAGCTGTGTTTCGGTGGGGCAACTGAGCTCTAAATGCACCCAGCCCTGCTGGGTAAATTTAATGGCATTGCCTAATAAATTAATCAGAATCTGGGTTAAACGAAGCGCATCCCCTTTGCGCCATTCGGCAAAATGCTCGGGCAGGCTAAGCAATAGACTGAGCCCTTTTTCTTCGGCTCTGAATTTAAGGATAGAAGCCACCTGATCCACAATACTGCGGCAGGAAAACACTTCGTGTTCTAAATCGAGCCGATCGGCTTCAATTTTAGAAAAATCAAGAATATCGTCAATCAGGGCAATTAAAGTATTGGTCGATTGCGTGAGTTTTTGTAAGTAATCATTTTGTTTTTCATTTAAGGCGGTGTGTTTCAGTAAATGGGCTATGCCGTGAATGGCGTTAAGCGGCGTACGAATTTCATGCGACATATTAGCTAGAAAAGCACTCTTTGCTTTGGTAGCGGCTTCTGCCGCTTCTTTGGCGTGATTGAGCTCGGTGATATCCATCATGGTGGCTTCAATATGGCTGGGCTCGCCTTCTGCGTTGTACAGCAGGCGGCTGGTGGTGAGTACATCCAGTATTTTGCCGTTTTTATTGCGAATTTTGATGGCGTAGCGGCTGACTCTTTCATGCTTCAGAATCATTTCTTGCAGGTGTTTGTGTTCTTGTGCGTTCTCAAAAAAGTTGTGGGCGCATTCTCCCAGTAAGGCTTCTGTATTGTTTACACCGATAATTTCGAGCATCGCCGAGTTTATGGCGAGAATTTTGCCGCTGGCCAGTTCAGTTTTCATATAGCCCGTCAGCATGCTCTCTACAATGGCGCGAAAGCGTGATTCACTTTCTCTGAGTGCTTTTTCGATGCGGTTTCTTTCTGCCAGCTCGTTTTCCAGGTGCTGGTTGACGGCGCTTAATTCTTGGGTGCGAATCTCTACACGGCTTTCCAGCTCATCATAGAGGCGTGCGTTTTCCATTGAAATGGCAGCTTGGGTGGATAGGGCATGGATGACTTCTTGCCTTGCCGTGGTGAATGTTCCTGCCGCGAGCGGGTTTTCCAGGTAGTAAACGCCAAGCAGCACGCCTTGCTTGATGATGGGGCCGCACAGCACCGATTTAACCCGCGTATTGTGCACATAAGAATCACGCTGAAAGCGCTCATCCAGCCCTGCATCATCAAGGGCAACGGTTTCTAAAGTACGCCAGACGTATTGCAAAATCGATGCGGCAACCGGCAAGCTGAGGCTGTTTCTGGGGCGCACGGTGATGGCATCATTTTCGATAATACCTACGGTTTTTAGCCTGGGCTGTCCGTCTTCGGCCAGAATCAGTGCACCCATTGTGGCGCCCGCGCTTTCAATCATCAGCTCGGTCAGGCGCACCAGTAGCGGATCAAGAGCCAGCTCGCTGGCGATGGCTTGTGAGGCCTTGAGTACGCCTGCCGAAGAGAGAGCGCGGCCATGAAAAACGTCTTCTTCAGGAGGGATCAGTTGCCATACCGAGCTAAATTCATGGCGCAGTGTCTTGGCAAGGCCGATGGCACCCCAGTGCTGCAAGTTTGAAATGGCATTTTTAAGGTGGTGGGTGGCGTAAACCGGGTAGCCGTGTTCAACCCATAATTTACAGGTATGGATTTCTGCCAGCGCAAGATCCTGAGTAAAGCCCTGGCTGCGCGCGGCGGTAATAGATTGATGGCAGTATAAAAGCGCCGCTTCGTGTTGGCCTTGTAGCAGGGCAATTTGTGCGTCGAGCAAGAGTAATTTATGCGAAAAATTAACAGGGCAATCCTTGCTCCATGCGGCCAGCTGCTCACGGTGGTTCTGTATTTCTACTTTTTGGCTTTCTGATGGCGCTCGGTTCGCCAGCCCCATGGCTAAGCACCAGTGCGCATCAAAGTTGGCGATAAAACCCATGATATAGCGGCACAGCGCCAGCCCTTGGCGAGCATGCAAAATCACTTCTTCATAATGGCCTGCAAACAGCATGCGCTGGGCGCGGTAAATATGATAAAAGCATAGGGATGAGCGGCTGTCGTTTTGTTCGCACTCTTGAACAAATTGCGCTTCATTGGGTGTGTTGCCATCCCATGTTTCTGCCGCAAAAGCCGCAACAGAAAAGCGTAAGGCATTGAGGGTATCAATCGCCCACTGGTTTTTATTGGTGAGCGATGATTGCAAGGTTTGCTCGATACGCTCGCTTAATTTAGAGAGCGGCAAGCCGCTGATATAGCGATGCAGTACATCTGCGCAATATAAATAGCCAGTGAATTGCTGATCTCCCGTCATTAGCCCTGCATTAATACTGTCTTGAATCAGTGGCAATGAATCATGCAGCGGTTTAACCCAAGGCAGGCAGCCTACCGCATAGGGCCAGCCGGTTTTACACTTGAGCGCCATTGCGTCCAGAGGGGTGATGAGCTGATATCCCAAGCTGGCAAATTCAAAGCCGCGCTGGCGTTGCCCAAACAGGCTGCCCAGCAATACACCAAATGTGCCGTAGCCCTTGCAAATCTCGATTGAATTGCCGTGCTCCAGAGCGGTCAGCACCATGCGGGAAATAATAAAGGGATAGTAGCGCGGGTGGCCAAAAGAGGTGGAGGTGTCGAGATTGAGTAGTGTTTTTTGAATGAGTTGCTGGGTCGGGTCGCTCAGTAGCGGCAATTGCAGCAGCTCTATAGGCTGGCGATTCTGCATTTTTTCTTCAATCTGGGCCAGTATTTCTTGAAATGCGGCCTCTGGATCGTTAGGCCAAGCCAATCCTAATAATTCTAGTGCTTCCCGGCCCGCTTCGATTGCGCCAAGGTAATCGGCAGAAAGCGTTTTACCGGTGATCAGCAGGTTTTGAAACGCGGCTTTTTCCAGCACAGTGCGCAGCCGGGGTCTGGCTGCATGGATGATGGCTTCAGAGGTGACTAAATCACCAGAAAGAAAAGCCGCCTCTGCCTGAATGTAGTGAAGGCGCAAGAGTAGCGGGTAATCGCTTTCCCAGTAGTGTTCTTCGCTCAGCAGCAGCTGTGCATTGTTTGCAAAGAGTCTGGCGCTGCTATGGGCGGCAGAAGCAAAGGCTTTGCTGGCGGCTTGCAAAAATATATCTGCCAGATAGCGGTTTTGCTCAGGGTCTGCCGCTTTAAGAAAAACATTTAAGCCCGCGCTAAATTGCTGGGCAATGGTAAAAAGCTGTTCTTGAAAATGTGCGCCGTTATTTGCCTTGACCAAGTGCTGTGCAATACGGATATGCGTGGCTTGTTGCTCTCTTTCACTGAGTAGTGAATAGGCGGCTTGCTGCACTCTGTCGTGCATAAAACGAATTTGCTTGGGTTTGCCTGCTTCACTGGGGATTTCGGTCATCAGCTCGGTTTGGCGCAATACTTGCAAACTTTCATGTGTTTTGGCCTGGCTAAGGCCGGTAATGGCGGCTAAATCCGGCAGGCTGCATAAATTGCCAAAGCAGGAAGCTGCGCTGGCTAATTCTTGTACATGAGCAGGCAGCCGGTGTAATTGCTCGATCACCAGATCGACGACGTTTTCTGCCACATTATGGGTGGCAAGGCGGGCGACGCTCCATACCCAGGCACGCGTCTCTCTATCCCAATAAATAAAGGCTTCGTCTACCAGCGTGCGTAATAGCTTGCCAATAAAAAAAGGATTGCCGCCGGTCTTTTTATGGATCAGATTGGCCAGTGCAAAGGTGTGCTCCCCTGTATGCAGCGCGTCGATGAGAAAATCGTTGACTTGGGCGGGTGTAAGCGGGGCCAGCTCAAGCAAGGTGCTGCGCACATTTTGGGTATGCCATTCGGCTTGTGCGAGCAGCAGGGGGTGGCCTGAGAGGACTTCGGTGTTTCGGTAGGCGCCAATCAGCAGTAAGTGCTTATTGTGGGTATTGGTCAGTAGCTGGCCCATTAAATCAAGGCTGGCAGGATCGGCCCATTGTAAGTCGTCCAGAAATAACACTAGGGGCGATTGCTGATGGCAAATGCCCTGAATAAAGTCGACTAGTGTTTTGTTATAGCGATGGCGCAGCTCAGCAGGGCCGAGCTCTGTAACCGGGGCTTGCGGGCCAATCAGCCATTGCAAGGCAGGGATTGCATCGATCAAAATTTGTGCATTGCTACCTACTGCGGCGAGAACCCTGTTTTTCCAGTGTTCGGTATTGGGCTCGGCCAGCCACTGCCGGATGAGCTTATCAAAGGCGGTGGAAAGGGCGGCATAGGGAATGCTGCGTTGGTACTGATCGAATTTTCCTTCAATAAAAAAGCCGCCCGCCATAATAATATCGGGCCTTAGCGATTGCACCAGCGAGCTTTTCCCTATTCCTGAGTAACCAGAAATAAGCACCACTTCAGCCGCCTGAGTCTGGCTGCGTGAAAAGGCATTCAACAGACTTAATCGCTGATGATCCCGGCCATAAAGAGTGTTCGACGGGTGAAGTACGCCGGGCTCATCGTCCTCCCCCAGCTGAAAAGGGGTGGTTAAGCCGTTTGAAAGCCGCTCGGTGCAGCGCTGCAAATCGTGGGCCAGCCCTGCCGCGGTGTGGTAACGCTTCTCCGGGATTTTCTCCAGTAGCTTCATAATAATGGCGGAGAGCGCTGGCGGGGTGTCAGATATCTCGTTGGGCGGGGTGGGGATTTTTGCGAGGTGGGCGTGGATTAAAGAGAGCGTGTCGTTGCTATTAAAGGGCAGCTGCCCTGTAAACATCCGGTAGCAAATGACGCCCAAGGTATAAAAATCACTGCGTGGGTTGACATCTGAGCGTAGACGGCCAGTTTGCTCTGGCGAGAAATACGCTGCACGGTGTTTTTGCGGGTCGGTTTCGCCACCGTCCGCCATGCCCACAAAGCGGATGGTGTGGTCAGGCGCAATAATGATGTGATCGGGCCAGAGCCTGCCATGCGGTTTGCCGCTGGCGTGTAGGGAGGCCAGTGCTTGGGCAATGGCGGTGGTGCGCTGTAGTTTTCTGGCCAGTGTGATGGCCAGTTGCAGTGTGGTGCCAGGGGTATGGCCGGATTCGCTCATTAAATCTTCTAAGGTGCGGCCGGGGCAATCGCTAAGCACCAGCACCATAGCCGCGCCATGCTTGAATAAATCGAGCACCTTGGGAGTGTGTTTGGTTTGGATTTGCTCGAGTAAATCTCGCTCGCTCTTTAAAGTGATGCTGGCTCGGGGCAGTGAGGCGATGCGCAAAATGCAGGCGTTGCCATCTGCACGAACAGCGCGGACCATGCTCCCTGTTACATCTTGATAAAGTGTGTTTTTTAGACTGTAGCCGGGAATGTCCACACTGGCTCCCTTGCGGAAAAGCGGGGTCTTGGGTGAGAGCGGGGGCGGACTTTGGAAAGGCAGCAAATGCGTGGAGCCACGTTCCGCACTACAGTAGGCCTATTCATTGGGTGTAGGTCTTGATTTGCACCAAAAACGGTATGAGGGAAACGCATGGATAAAACGCCGTGGTGCGTGAGTACATGGTGCGTACTCACGCAGAAATCCCTCGAATCAGCCGTCCGCTGTAATTTTAAGTACCAGCTCTCGCAGCACACGGTTGGCGTCTTCGTTTGCCACTTGGCAAGTGCCCGCATTTTCGTGGCCGCCGCCGCCGTATTCCAGCATCAGCTCGCCGATATTGGTTTGTGAGCTGCGGTTAATAATTGATTTGCCAGTGGCATAAACAGTATTTTGCTGGTGCAATCCCCACAGCATATGAATCGAGATATTGCATTGGGGGTAGAGTGCATAAATCATAAAACGATTAGTGGCATAAATCGTTTCTTCATTGCGTAAATCAAGTACAACCAAATTATCGTAAATACGGCTGCAGTTAATTAGCTGCTCTTTGGCTTGCGGAGCGTGCTCAAAATAAACTTCGATACGCTCTTGAATATCAGGTAGGCCAAGGATGTCATCAATGCCATGGTTACCACAGTATTTAATTAAATCCATCATCAGCTGGTAATTGGAAATTCGGAAATTCTTAAAGCGTCCCAAACCTGTACGTGAATCCATTAAGTAATTCAGCAGCACCCAATCTCTGGGGGTGAGGATTTCTTCACGGGTAAATTCGGCCGAATCGGCTTTATCTACCGCAATCATCATCTCCTCGCTGATCTTAGGGAAGGCACTTTTGCCACCGTAATAGTCATAGACCACACGGGCAGCAGAAGGCGCTTTGGGGTCGATAATATGATTGGCTTTTTCACCCACGGTGCGAATCGTTTCGGACAGGTGATGATCAAAAGAGAGATAAGCATCCGCCACATAAGGCAAATTGGTGGTGATGTCCTTGGCGGTAATGGCGATTTTTCCATCCTGCATATCTTTAGGATGCACAAATAAAATATCGTCAATCATATCAAGCTCGGTTAATAGCACCGCGCAGACTAAACCATCGAAATCACTGCGGGTGACGAGGCGGTATTTGGGTTCTGACATGGCGCTATTTTCCTTCGGTAAATTAAGGCTGTACTGGGGGTTTAATCACGGACATTGCGGTAGCGACCATGCCTGCCACATCGCTGGCATTGGCGGGCAGCAGCATGGTATTGCCTTCTTTAGCAATATTGGCAAAGGCCGCCACATATTGCTCGGCTACTTTCAAATTAACCGCTTCTAAGCCGCCTGGCTGTTTAATAGTTTGTGCCACCATATGAATGGCTTCGGCTGTGGCACGGGCAACTAAGCGTAGTGCTTCTGCCTCACCTTCTGCCTGATTAATGGCGGCTTGTTTTTCGCCTTCAGAAGCATTAATGGCCGCCTGACGCTCGCCTTCCGAGCGCTGGATAGAGGCTTCGCGCTGGCCGGTGGCTAAGTTGATTTGCTCTTGTTTTACCCCTTCAGATTGCGCAATACGGCCACGCTTTTCGCGCTCAGCAGTAATTTGCTGCTGCATAGAGTGCAAAATTTCTTTAGGCGGGGTGAGGTCTTTGATCTCGTAGCGCAATACTTTTACGCCCCAGCTGCGTGCGGCTTCATCGAGCGCATTCACAACCGCAGCATTGATGTCGTCCCGCTCTTCAAAGGTTTTATCGAGCTCTAGCTTGCCGATCACAGATCGCAGCGTGGTTTGCGCTAATTGCATAATCGCCATCACGTAATCCGAGGTGCCATAAGAAGCCAGCTTAGGATCGGTAACCTGATAATACAAAAGGCCGTCGACTTGCAGCTGGGTATTGTCCTTTGTAATGCAAATTTGCGATGGCACATCGAGCGGAATTTCTTTAAGCGATAGGTTGTAAGCAACGCGATCGATAAAGGGCACAATAAAGCTCAGCCCCGGTTGTAATACGGTGTGAAATTTACCAAGGCGTTCAATAATCAGGGCGTGCTGCTGCGGCACCACTTTGAATGTTTTGGCGATAAAAATAACAGCGATAACTAAGAAAAAAAGGGGAAATCCGAATTCCATTAGGAGTGCCTTAGTGGTGAGTGGTTAAGAATAAGCGAGTTGCCTTGGGTGGCAATAATTAGGTAATCGTTTTGGCCTGTTTCAGAGCCGGCAGCCAGCTCTGCATCCCATAGCGTGCCGCGATAGCGAACCCGGGCGCGTCGTTCGCCCTGCCATTCCACAATTTCGACATGCTGGCCAATATCACTGCTGATCTCAGCAGGGGCGCTGGTGTGCTGGCGCTGCCAGCGCCGCAAAATGGCGACAGCTACAAGGCCGATCAGGCCAGCGCTAAGGGCTTGCACAGTAAAGCTAAAGCCCAGCCATGCAGCCAAAGCGGCACTGGCTAAACCGATTGCCACAGCCAGTAAGTAAAAAGTGCCTGTCAGCATTTCTAACCCGGCAAGCAGCAATGCAGCAATCAGCCAGAGGGTTTGTAAACTCATCACTAGGTATCTTTTGATATGAATATCTGCTTTGGTATAGCTGAAATACCTAGGCTCTGGCAAGCAGCAAGGAAGACTTCCATCAGCTTATTGATGGAAAACAGACAGTATGTAAGCTTTTGATGACGTTTGTGTTTTGTTTTTGTTGTAAGTAATGAGGGCGTGAATGGGGCGTGCCAAGCAGGGGTGGAACAGCTCCTTGCCCAACGCGCCCCATGTTTTATGGATTCAGATGGCTTAAAGGCAGGTTGGTGGTGTTTTTAAATTCTTTTAACACAAAGCTTGATTTGATATCGGCAATGCCGGGGTGTTGCAGTAGCTGCCCCATCACAAATTTAGAAAAGTGCGTCATGTCTTCAAAGTACACCTGTAGCAAATAATCCATCTCGCCGGTCATGGCATAACAGTTGACCACTTCAGGCCACTCTTGGATGGCCGAGGCAAACTCCTGCAGATGACTATGCCCGCGTTTTTCCAGCGAAACACGGATAAAAGCCTGTAAACCAAGACCAATTAAAAGCGGATCCAAAAGTGCAACATATTTGCGAATAACACCACTATCTTCGAGTTGTTTGAGCCTGCGCAAGCATGGTGAAGGAGACAAAGCGATGATTTCTGCCAGCTCTACATTGCTTAAACGGCCATGTAACTGAAGCTCGTTAAGAATTTTAATATCAGTCCTATCTAGTTCCATGGTGTTATCTCCCCTTGTTTTATGTTTAATTGGTGTTAAATTGCATAAATATTTATTTTATTGGCATTTTAGAAACAAAATTGCTCGCCACTTTTTGTAAAATGAAAAGCTAGTGTAGAGCAGTTGCTGTGAAAAATACCATTTAGGAGATGTCTTGTGTATACCGATGAAGCAGCAACCCTACGTGCTGATATGCAATTGTCCGTGCCGGACGCCGTGTTAGACATTCATTCTTACCCGATTCCGCAATACACCGACGTTGAGCATCAAACATGGGCCACCCTGATTGCTAACCAACAAGCGGTTTTACCGGGCCGCCTTTGCCATGCTTTTTTAGAGGGCATTGAGAAAGTGGGTTTCCCCTGTGACCGCATTCCAAGCCTGGTGGAAATCAGCGACAAAATAGAAGCGCTCTCTGGTTGGAAACTCACCCGTGTATCGGGCATTGTGCCGGATGAAGATTTTTTTAAATTATTAGCCCAGCGTATTTTTCCCTCGACCGATTTTATTCGTAAGCCGGATGAAATTGGCTATACCCCTGCGCCTGATATGTTTCACGATTTATTGGGGCATGCGCCACTCTTGGTTCACCCTCGTTTTGCTGCTTTCTTTGAAGCATTTGGCAAGGCCGGTGTGCGCGCTTTTGAGTTGGATCACCCCGCTAAAGTGTGGTTGCCGCGCCTTTATTGGTACACGGTTGAATTTGGCTTAATTCAAGAGGCCAATGGCCTGCATATCTTTGGTGCGGGTATTGCATCGTCCCCACAGGAAGTGATGTTTAGTTTGTCTGATCAAACACGTAAACACGCTTTTGATATAGAAAAAGTGGCAGAAACCGCATATGACATCTGGCATATGCAGGAAGATTTATTTGTAATTGAAAGCTTTGATGCATTGGAAGACGATTTTTCAAAATGGACCGCTAAGCACGGTCTAAATTAACCCGATATGGTGATGCCGTGGTGATATTTTTATAAATAGAATCACGGCATTTTTATATTCGGGTTTCACCTATGGAGAGATAGATGAAAATGGAAAAACCAAGCATTAACCCACTTGAAACCAATGGTTTTGAGTTTGTTGAATACACCGGCAATACTCAGGAAGCATTAGATAATCTGAAGGCCTTGTTTATATCATTGGGTTTTGTGGAAATTGCGCGACACAGAAGCAAAAACGCCAGCTTATTCCGCCAAGGTGAAATTAATTTCATCGTCAATGGCGAGCCAACACAACCTGCTAGTCAATTTGCCGCCATTCATGGCCCGTCCGCTTGTGCGATGGCTTGGCGCGTAGCGGATGCAGATCGTGCGTATCAATATGCGATTGCACACGGCGCTAAGCCTTATAACCGCCCGATTGGCTTTATGGAATTAAATATTCCTGCGGTGGAAGGGATTGGCGGCTCGGCGCTGTATTTTGTTGATCGCTATGGCAAAGACCAGAATATCTATGATGTTGATTTCGTGCCGCTCGAAGGTGTGGATCAATATCCAGTAGGGGTTGGCTTATACGAGGTCGATCATCTTACACACAATGTAATGCGCGGCAATATGGATGTCTGGTCGGGCTTTTATGAAAACATCGCCAATTTCCGCGAGATTCGCTATTTCGATATCGAAGGCAAGCTGACTGGCCTTGTTTCCCGTGCCATGACTAGCCCTTGCGGCAAGATTCGTATTCCTATTAATGAATCGTCTGATGATAAAAGCCAGATTGAAGAATTTCTGCGCCAGTACCAAGGTGAAGGCATTCAACATATCGCGATGGCCAGTAACGATATTTTCGCCACAGTAGAAGCATTAAAAGCCAGTGGCACACGTTTCCTAGATACGCCAGATAGCTATTTCGATCGCACTGATGCGCGCTTGCCAGGCCATGGTGAAGATTTAGAGCGTCTGCGCAAAAACCGTATTTTGATTGACGGCGCGCCAACCGAAGGCGGCGGCATTTTGCTGCAAATCTTTACCGAAACTGTGATCGGGCCGATTTTCTTTGAAATTATTCAACGTAAAGGCAATGAAGGTTTTGGCGAAGGCAACTTTAAAGCGCTGTTTGAATCGATTGAAGATGATCAGGTTCGTCGTGGTGTATTAAGCGCAGAGTAAGCTTTTTGCGTGTATTAAAAACCGCCACATGCGATCGTTTGTGGCGGTTTTTTATTTTTAAATCTGACTTTTTTCTTTCATTTTCCGATAATAAGGAAGTGTAGGGCGGGAGTAACCAGCGAGCAATGCTGAAGCATGCGCGGGTTTCACCCGCCCTACAGCCATTGCAAATATTGGTTTGTCAGGAGAAAAAATGGGTAGCCCACAGGTTTGCAGCGGTGCCTCTTTGCAATGCAGCTTCGGCGCAGCGCCCGGCACCTTGATGGTGTTGCCCATTAATCGGGTGATGGTGGGGGGCATGCCCGCAGCTAATTTGATGGATTATATTCCCATTGTGAATGTCGCCCCCTTTGGCACTTGCATGAGCATGGCCAATCCTATGGTAATCGCTGCAACGGCCGCGGCTTTGGGCGTGTTGACGCCGATGCCTTGCATTCCAATGACCGTTGCTCCGTGGATACCCGGCGGTGCGCCGACGGTGTTGGTCGGGCCTATGCCTGCGCTCAGTGCGAGCGGTACGTTGATGTGCACTTGGGGTGGGGTAATCAAAATTGCGATGGCAGGGCAAATGCAGGATCTGGTGCCTTGATGGGGTGTGTATGGATTAACTGCTTTGACCCGATGGCTGTGCATCTCTGCATTGCCATGCCACAATAGCCAGCCCAAAAAAGCCTTACTTACTTGATGCCTACAACAAATCCATTTAGTCAGCTTAATCTCAACTCAGACGAGCAGCGTGTATGTGCTCTGCTGCAAAAGCAGCGCCAATGCACCAGTGTTGAGCTAATTAGCAAGGCCAAAGTCACCAATCCCAGCGCGGTGATTGATGGCATCAATCAGCAACTGCTCGCTGTCAACAGCCAGTGGCTGATTCAATGCAGTGCAACACGCAGCACAGGCCGTCAATCGGCCGCGCCCGTTGGCTATTACCGCTTGCTTAAAAAATTGTTTTAGCTTGGCCCCTATTTAAAAACCGAGCCCTATGTCTTTAGCCATGTTTTTATTTTAGAGATAGGCTTGCCATCTTCCCCAAGCAGTTTGCCGTCGCTTGCAAACTGCTGAACTTCTTCGTCGCTTAGCCCGTTTTTAAAATGCTGACGCTCTGCCACTTGCCCATTGGGGTGGTAACGCAGTTGCTCGCCGTGCAGCAGCCCTGTCTGGTAGTGCTCCAGTTGGGCGACTTTGCCATTATTAAAATAATTTTTACATACGCCTTGCAATTGCCCCTGCTGGTAGGCGCATTCACGCTGTAACGCGCCTTGTGATGAAAAAAATTTGGCTGGGCCGTGCAAGAAGCCTTTTTGAAAATGAAGCTGTGCCGAAACCTTGCCATTGGGATGCATCATCAACATTGGCCCGTGCAGCTCACCCTTTTTATACTGCATGGATGCAAGGGGCTTTTTAGCATCCAGCA
Source organism: Janthinobacterium sp. B9-8 (assembly GCF_000969645.2). Lineage (NCBI taxonomy): Bacteria > Pseudomonadati > Pseudomonadota > Betaproteobacteria > Burkholderiales > Oxalobacteraceae > Janthinobacterium > Janthinobacterium sp. B9-8. The sequence continues at coordinate 1,841,968 of NZ_CP014222.1, read as the reverse complement.
CCTTAAACGGCCCATCCAGCGCGCCTTCATTCATTGCGCCACTCAGCTTGCTGCTACCGCGTTCTAGTTCAAAGGGTTGGGGCATGGGGGTCTCTGCTGTAGCTTCCCCCTTTGTAAAAGGGGGATTAAGGGGGATTCGCTTTTGAATTAGCTCTATGCCGTGCAAATCCCCCTAGCCCCCTTTTTTCAAAGGGGGGACAAGGTCATCAAACTTAGAGCTAGTTTTGTAGGGTGGGCACGTTTTTGTCCCCCCGCGGCGGCATCAATTAATCTTCACCAGCCCGCCCTTAATCGTCAGCATGCCGCCACCGTCAACCGTTTGTTCTGCGCCGCCTTTGTTCATCAGGCTGACGCCGCCGTCGTTGGTGAGGGTGGTGCCCGCTTTATTATCCAGCGATGTGCCCGCCTGATTGGTCAGCGCCGTGCCCGCTTTATTGGTGAGGCTGGTTCCTGCCTGATTGGTCAGTGCTGCGCCGCTTTTGGCGGTGTAGGCGCCGCTGCTTTCTATGCTGATGGTGCCGCTGACTTTGATGCTGAGATCACCATCAACGGTGATGGTGTAATTGCCTGTGACTTTTTGCTCTAGATTGCCGCCCACTTCACGCGCTTCATCGCCGCCTGCTTTTACGCTGCGCTTGCCTTTGATATCGGTGGTTTCGTCGCCAGTGCTCACCGTCAGCGTGCGGTTACCTTTGTCGATGGTGGTGGCGTCGTTACCTTCCTGAACGGTGCGGGTTCGGTCGTTTTTGACGGTACGGATTTCATCGTGGCCGATGGTGTGGGTGACGTCGTTAAGGATATTGGTTTTAAGGTCTTTTTGCGCTTGCAAAAACACTTCTTCGGCGTCTTTTTTATCTTCAAAACGCAGCTCATTAAAGCCGCCACCGCCTTTGGATGAATTGGTTTTGATGCCCGATTGCGTCTGATTGGCGGGCAGGGCGTAGGGCAGGCTGTTGTCGCCGTTGTAAACGCAGCCGGTGACGAGAGGCTTGTCTGGATCGCCATCAATAAAGGTCACTACCACTTCCTGACCGATGCGCGGAATAAACTGCGCGCCAAAGGCTTTGCCGCTCCACGCCTGCATCACCCGCACCCAGCAGGAGCTGGTTTCGTCTTTTTTACCGTCCTGATCCCATGGGAATTGAATCTTGATGCGGCCATATTCGTCGGTCCAGATTTCCTCGCCTGATTTGCCTACTACCAGCGCAGTTTGCGTATGCATGCGCGGCTTGGGGGTGAGTCTTGGCGGATGGTATGGGGTCGCCTTGGGGATGGCGCTAAAGCGGTTTCGGTAATGCTGGTGGCTGGCGTCGTGCGTGACGGCGGTGACCACCCATTCAATATTGGCGGCGGAATTATCGTGGCCGCTTAGCGTAAAAGTGTGGCCGGGGATCAGCCAGCGACAATCGCTCTCGCCAATAAAGCGCGTTTCTTGGCTGCGTAAACCCGCCACGCGAATTTTACCCAGCGCATCGCCCCTTGCCTTGGCGGTATAGCCACCCGGATGCTCATATACCGAGCGCGCGCCATCCACCGCCTTGGTCTGCGAATAAAGCGAAGTGCTGGCGGTGGTGAATTCGTAATCGCTGGTGTTGTAAGCGGTAGAAACCGCCTGTTGGCACAGCTCGCCACTGCGGATGCCGTGCAACTCCCTTGCGCCCATATCCTGCCCCAGCCAGGCAATGGTGCTGGCATTGGGGCAGGCGGGGAAGGCATCGTTGCTATCGGCCAACACCAGCGTGTGTTTGCCGTCTTCATGGGTAAAAAACCAGAAAATCCCTTCGTCTTCCATCAGGCGGGAAACAAAATCAAAATCGCTCTCACCGTATTGCACGCAGTATTCGCGCGGATCATAAGTGGCATCGAGTTTCAGCGAATAATCGCTAAAGCCATGCACAGCAAATACCGCCTTCACAATATCCGGCACGCTTTTGGCCTGAAATACGCGGTTATTACTCGCCAGCGTTAACCACCACAGCCAGGGGCGCAGTGTCAGGCTGTATTTATCTACCGTAGCGTCCCCTGGCAACTGCCGAATCTCCGCGCACAACAGGTCCAGCGGCCGCGTTTTTGTATCGTGGCGCAAGGTGGCCGTAATGTGCGTGGCAATTGCCGCATCCATCGTCAGCGTGGTGCCGCTGAAACCCGCCAGCGTCAATGAACCAAGCTGGTTCAAGCCCTCGTCCCCTAACACGCTATCGGGGTAAAGATCCGCAAGGGCAGAGGCGGAGAGGGAGATTGAAGTGGCTGTGTCGGTGGGGCGGGTCATGGTGGCCTGTAAGCTGAGCGTTAGATAATGCGGGTTTGGAGCTTGGAAGGGGTCAGGTCTTACATTTGACACTCACTTTGCTTTTTACGGCACGGCTCACTGTGGCGTAGCTTACGCCAAAATGCGCGCCAACTTGTGTAAGTGTGTAATGCCCGCTCAAGTAAGCCGCAGCCATGCTTTCGAGTCGGCTTGGGTAGTGCTCTTCGTACCATTGCAAAGGTTTAATGGGCGCTAGCTTCTGCTTTTTGGGTATATCCAGTAGTGACTGCTCTGGGTTGATCTTGCACTGCATATCTTCAACGAATGCATCGTCGCCAAGAAAAATCTGGTTTTTGAGTTGTTCCCACGGGGAAGGCAGACCTTTTCCTGCTTGAATAAAGCGGATATAGCCTAGCTGGGCGGCTTGTCTCGTTTGGGCAAACCCACCCAATACCCAATCGGTGCTTAAGCACTCAGGTGCAAGCGCTGCACCCACCATTGCCCGATAGCTGCTCCACGGCCATTGCTCTGGCTCGTGAACCATTCTTGCCCTCACAGGATTCAACACAATGTAGCGCGCAAGCTCTAATAGATAGGTGTCTTTTTGCACCAGGATGGCCTTGTACCGCCCTTGAAAGAGATGGCCCACCCGTTTGTGTGTGCGGTTAAATGATTGGGTATACGTTCCGTTTAAAAATTTCATGCCTTTCGACAGAGTGGGGCGAGTCGTTTCAATCAATAAATGATAATGATTGTCCATCAGGCAATAAGCATGGCAATACCAATCATGCCGTGCAACGGTGTCGGCAAGCAGTGTAAGAAACTCAATTCTGTCTTCATCCGCCAAATAAATAGCGGCACGCGCATTACCGCGTGCCGTAACGTGATACAGCGCCCCAGCAAACTCCACCCGCAAAGGCCGCGACATCACGTCCTCCTTGCCTGTCTAACTTAGTAATAAGAATAGATGCGGCAGGAGGAATGTCAAATGTAAGACCTGACCCCAGAGCTTTGTATTTCCTCGACAACTTCCGCAAAGGCCAGCGCAATCTGGTGCAAGTGAAGCAGCAATGGGACCCACAAAATTTCTTCCACCACGCTCAGTCGATTCCGGTGAAATAAATATGGGGTAGTGCTACTTTGTAACTCCGGACAAAACATTGAGTAAATAACCGGGCCAGAGCATGATAATTTGTATCTTGCTCTGGCCCCAATTATTCTTGCCACGGGTTATTGAGAAGTTACGAAGAAATGTCAAATGTAAGACCTGACCCCAGAGCTTCCAGAGCTTCGTGGGTTGCATTTTTAGGGTTCATCGACGTACTGCAACCCGTTACCTATGTATACTGGTAAATTGTTATTGATGGCTCCAGTGTCATCCCTGAGCTTTTTTCCATCAATGGAATAGATTTCTAGGGTGATAGCACCAAATACTAATGCATCCTTGAAGCAGTTCGTGAGTGTCTCCCCAGGATTTGGAGTCAACCGTAGTGCTTCCCATTGAGCGAGTTGCTGGTTGTTTTTCACGATAGTCAGAGGGCGTCGGCAGCGAATTAAGATAGCGTGAAACTTAGCCAGATTCCCCCCACCAGATGGCGTGAAGGTATGACTGCTGAATTCAATATAAATATGAGGGGGGAGCCCAGGCCGTTGCTGGGCAGTAACCCAGTGCGGTGCTAAGCCAGTGTCGCGCATAGTTCGTAGATGTAAGTAGTTATTATTATTGAGTCGATTAGCATGAAATATACAATTATTAAGTATTCCATTGGCATTAAGCAGTGTGTCGAGTTCATCGGGTGAGACTGATTCGAGATAGAGATGACCGGCCATGGTGTTGTGATTCCTTATTGTGGTAGGTAAGTAAACCTACTTCAGATGGTTGGAGTGCAGCAAGCCATAAATCATTAAAAATAAAAGGGGTCAGGTCTTACATTTGACAACTACTCATCACTCCAACACCCATTCCGCCAATTTCCCCACCACTTCCCCCATCAACACATTATCTACATCCCTAGCCCCCGCTCCCCGACATCTGGCCAATACCGCCGCGACAATCCCGCTTTCAAATTCAAAGGTTTTCCCTGTGGCATCCATATAGCGTTTTTTTAATTTGGCCAATTTGGCTTTGACTATTTCGCTAAGAATGGCGTCGTCTAATGCCCGGTAGGGCACGACGGTCATTCGGGCTAAAAAGGCGGGGCGGAAGGATTGCAGCAGGGTGTGGCGCAGATCGTCGGCGAATTGGGTGGTGGCGAAAGTTTGCGGGGGGGTGTCGATAATCAGCTCGGCGCCTACATTGCTGGTGGCGAGGATGACGGTGTTTTTAAAATCGACGACTAAGCCGCTGCCGTCTTCCATCATGCCTTTATCAAACACGTTGTAAAACGCTTCCAGCACATCGGGATGGGCTTTTTCGATTTCGTCCAGCAGCACCACGCAGTAAGGTTTGCGCCGCACGGCTTCGGTGAGCACGCCGCCGCTGCCGTAGCCCACATAGCCGGGCGGTGCGCCTTTAAGCTGGCTGACGGTGTGCGCTTCCTGGTATTCAGACAAATTAATAGTCACCAGATTGCGCTCGCCGCCGTAGAGCGCGTCGGCTAGCGCGTAGGCGGTTTCGGTTTTGCCGACGCCGGTAGGGCCAGGCAGCAGAAATACGCCGACCGGTTTATTCGGTTCGGTCAGGCCTGCGCGGTAGGCCTGAATGCGGCTGGCGATGGTGTCCAGCGCGCTTTGCTGGCCGACGATTCTTTGCCCCATGCGCTTGGCGAGGGTGCGGATGGCGTAAGCTTCGTCGGCCAGCATTTTGCCAACCGGAATGCCGGTCCAGCCTGCTATCACGGCGGCGACGGTGCGCGAATCGACATGGGCGGGCACCATGGTGTCGTCTTGACGGATGGTATCCAGCCCGCTTTCAAGGCGTTTGATGGTGGCGGGCAGGTCGGTAAATAACTCTTCTTCATCGCTGCTGCGCGGCTGTTGTTTGGATAATTTGATTAAGGCGGCGTGGGCGCTGAGTAGCTCCACCACGGCGGCTTTTTCTTCCTGCCAGCGGTTTTCTAATTCCTGAATCTGCGCCTTAAGCTGGCCATGCTCTGCCTGTAAGTCGGCGATGCGCTCCTGGTGTGGCGCGCCGGTGAGTTGCTCGCGCTCTAGTCGGTGCAGCTCGTCGTTAATGGCGTTTTGCCGGTGGCGGGCGCTTTCTAGTTGCGGTGGCACATCGTGCTGGGCCAGCGCCACGCGGGCGCAGGCGGTGTCGAGTACGCTGATGGCTTTGTCTGGCAATTGGCGGCCGGTGATATAGCGGTGCGATAGCTTTACCGCATCGCAAATGGCGGCGTCCAGCACATACACGCCGTGGTGCTGCTCCAGCTCGGCCGCCACGCCGCGCAGCATTTCGATGGCGGTGGCTTCGTCTGGCTCCTCTACTTGTACCAGTTGAAAACGCCTCGCCAGTGCAGGGTCTTTTTCAAAGTATTTTTTGTATTCCAGCCATGTGGTGGCGGCGATGGTGCGCAGCTCGCCACGGGCCAGCGCGGGTTTTAGCAAATTGGCGGCGTCGTTTTGCCCTTCGGCGGCTCCTGCGCCAACCAGCGTATGCGCTTCATCAATAAATAAAATAATCGGGATGTCTGATTTTTTAACCGCTTCGATTACACTTTTTAAGCGTTGTTCAAACTCGCCTTTCAGGCTGGCTCCGGCTTGCAGCAGGCCCAAATCCAGCACCCGCAGCGCCACGTTTTTAAGTGCGGGTGGTACTTCGCCAGCGGCAATTCTCAGTGCCAAGCCTTCCACCACCGCAGTTTTGCCCACGCCCGGCGCGCCCACCAAGATAGGGTTGTTTTGCCTGCGCCGAAGCAGGATATCGATGGCCTGGCGGATTTCGCCATCGCGCCCCACAATCGGATCAATCTTGCCAGCGCGTGCATCGGCGCAAAGATCCTGCGTGTACTGGCTGAGCACGCTGTTTTCTGGCGCATTGGGGCTGATGCTTGTGTTTGTAGCGGCGGGTTGCTGCCCGGCTTCTTTGACGGGTGCAGGCGGCGCTTCGCAAGAGGCGGCGCTCCAGTTGCTTAGCTCGCTGCGCAGCGTATCGCGGTTAATGCTGAGTAAGGATGAAACGCCATTAAGCAGCAGGCTGCGTAGTTCTTCGTTTTCTAAAATTGCCAGCAGCAGCATGCCGGATCGCACCCGCTGATTGTGGCTGACAGTGGCATAGACCACGGCGCTTTCTAATAGCTTAACGGTGTGCGTGGCAAAGGCGGGAGTGCGGGTATTGCCGCGCTTAAAGCGCTCCAATGCGGTATTGATTTCGGTGCTGAGCGCATCGCGGCTGATGCCGCAGCGCGGCAAGATGGCAGCCAGATCGCCTGCTTCGATATCGATTAGCTCCAGTAGCAGATGTTCTATCTCGATATAAAAATGCGTTTGCACGAGGCAGCGCTGGGCGGCGCGTTCCAGTGCTTCGCGGCAGGGCGTGTTCAGCAGGGCAATCAGGGCGCTTAGATCTAGGCTCATAGGGCCGCCGTTTTAGGGGCAATCTGGCATTGCCGAGCAATATTGCTTGATCCGCCAAGCCATGTGGTTTGGCCGAGTAAAAAGGGCGTGGCGGTTTTGGATAGCGGGGCTGTGCTATCGCTGGCGGTTTTGGCATCGGGGGCGAGCTTTAGTACCAGCCTGCAACGCATCTCTGGCCCAAAATAAAACGCTGCCAGTGCCATCAGCTTGCCGTAGAGTGCGCCGGTGGGCAGATAGGCCAGATATTTTTCTAAAGACAGCGGGCCGATGGTGAGCGTAATGCCTGCGTGCTCGTCCCAAATCCGCTTACCCGCTACGGCGTTTTGCCCCAGCGTATTGTTCTTTGCCCCGAGCAGGCTGAGGTGCGATGCGGGCAGATTGCTCCATGCGCCATCAAATTGCCTGATCGTCAGCGTATCGCCCCAGTAGCTGGCGACCAGCGCTTGAAACCCCTCTACCGAGCGGCGGCGATTAGCAAGGATGGGCACGCGCGCCAGTAAGGCCTGATCGCTAATATCCTGCCTATGATGCAAGGCCTTGGGCAGGATGCCGGCCAGTGCGCGCAGCAGCGGCTGCACGGCGCTGCGATCCGGCGAGGTAAAAGGCGCGGCTATATGATGCTTGCTCTGTACCCGATACAGTTGGCCGAGGATGCGCTGATGAAATAAATCTAAAAAAGCCGCCGGAGCAAAATCTTTTTGTAAGCGCCGTCCTTGCAGCCATTCCTGATAAGCATAAGGCAGCGGGCCATCGGGGCCACCTAAACCAAAATGGCAGGCTTGTAATTCAAGCTGGCTGGCATGCGAGCGCCGCTTTGCAGGCTTGCTGCTGAGGCTGAGTTTGAAGGTTTTATGGCTTGCCCTGAAGCTGAGTCTATGGTTTGTTTTGCTGAGCGAGGCCAGTGTACTGGGGTAAAAAAGCGGGTAGAGCGGCCCGCTTAAACGCACCGTTTCCTGACGAGGATCCAGCCCCGTACCTAGCGGCGTTTTGCGCGGGTAGCATTTTTCCAGCAGCGCCAGCGCCTGAGCAAACTCAAAGCGATAGGGCGCAGCGAAAAGCTCGTTGATGAGGGTGTTAGCGGGCATGTTTGTTTCTGCTTTGCATGCGGCGTAGCTCATGGTTTATGGGGTGCGCATCCATTCAGTTGTTTCTCACAGGATGGCCGCGCACGTGCAAGTTTTGAATCATCGTAGGGCGGGTGCAACCCGCCGTTTTTGGTCTTTCCCGGATGTTTCGTGTTCGCTAATTAAAACCAAAAAATCTTAAAAAACCTTTTTAGTGCCTTCGGCACAGTGTTTTGGAGCGGTAGCCACCGCGGGGGTGTTCTTTTCTTGTACGGCCAAGAAAAGAACCAAAAGAAGGCCGCCCCACGAAACACGAAGGCTCCTCATCTGCGGACAATCGAGCGGCGGCTGCGGAACTCGCTTCGCTCAAACAGGCATCAAAGAAACCCCGCCCGCTTGTTCCTCGCTTCGGCGTGTTTCAAGGGGAGATTTAAGCCCCGTGCTATTCAATGGCAATAAAAATTGCTTGCGTTGAAAATGCTCAAAAACTCAAAAAAATAGCTCAACTCAGAAAGGGTTTTCTCCGTGAAACTCCGTGTTCTCTGTGTCCTCCGTGGTTCAAGATTTGGGTTTTCACTTTCGATAAATTCACAGAACGAGTGGATCTCCCACCAGCGGTTGCCATGTTTTTATTTCCCGGTCCTTTTCCACCAATACGGTGCGGATAAAGCGGTTTACGCTGGCGTATTGCGAGAAGAACTGGGCGAGTACGCCGGAGAATAAGACTCTGCTGCTGCCTGCAAACTGGCTGGCATCCAGCTCCAGCCTGACTTCCAGCCCGTTGCGCCAGCCGCGCCAGGCTTCTTTGCCGACACGGTCTACTGTGCGCTGGGTGTGGATGCTGCGAATTCCGGCGATTTGTTGCTGGGTGGCGGCGCTGTGGCCAACGTTGTAGAGATTTAATATTTCGCGCAGCGCGGCTAGGGCTTGCGGGCCTTCGATCAGAGATAAATGATTTAAGGAAAGCTGCGAAACCAAGCGCCATTGTGCGGCGCTGGCGTAAGGCAGCTGCGGGGTGGGCGCGGCCATCAGGCGCACTTTGGCGACAGGGCCGGGTTGCTCAAAGGCCAGTACCGTGCCCGCGGCTAGTGATTCGGCTAGGAAACGATTCGTGCAAAGCAGCTCGGCACTCAGCGTGGGGGCGGGCGGGTCGGTGGCCAGAAAATGCGCGTTCACCCAAGTGAGTAGCATGTCGCTACCGCGCCGCTGGCCAGTGCCGTCAACTCGTCTGGCGTGCCAGAAGCAGCCGTTGGCGTCAGTATGGTTTAGGCCAAAATAGCGCGGCACAATCTGCGCGCCGTAGGCTTTGCTGGCACGCACCTGGCCGATGGCATAAATCTCGGTGGCGTGCTCTCTGTGGCTGTCGGCCACGATGCGGTATTCGCGTGTTTTGCCGTTGGGGCGTAAAGGCTCGGAGGTGCGCGGGAATAGATTAATCACTGGCACGCAGCCCAAGGCCAAATCACTGGCTTGCAGGCTAAGGCGGCTGGCGGGGGCGGTGTTAAACGCGATAATGATGTCTAAATCTTGCTCGGTTGCGGCAGGAATGCTGATTGGCAGCTCAAAAAATGCAAACTTGGCAGGGCAGCTAAAGTATTCAAGCAGCATGCGGTGGCTGGCGAGTGCGCCGCTTTCGCTGGGTAAAAGTGCCTCATCATCAGTAAAGCCGCAGGCTTCTGGTAAGCCTTTGATGGGGGCAATTCTGTTTTTAAGTAAGCTGAACATGGCAATACTATGTGCACCGAGTAAATCGTAAATCGCTGCGGCAGTCAGGGGAGATCCGGCCAAATGCACTTTTAGCGTGCTTAAAGTGAGCGCTGGCCAGCCTTCAGCCGTATTGCAATGAATGCGGATCTTCAGCGCCGATTGCGCCTTGGCAAGGCCGGTCAGTTTTTGTGCTTCTTCGGCATCCAGCAAGATGGCTTCGTCAATTTGCAAAGGCCAGACGGTGAGCGGGGCGGTGGTTCTGAAGTAAATACTGTCGGTTTCCTGCTCGCTGCGCTGGTGGTTTACAAACAGCGAAGTACCGCGCTTGATTTCAAGCCCGCCATTGGCATTGCCTTTGCTGGCATCGGCTTGAAAACAGGCGATGGCGGTGGAAGGCATGGGGCGAATAGCGTAGGGGTAAAGCTCTTCTAATAATGCACTACTAAGCTGCGAAAAATCATCATCCAGCTGGCGTTGCAAGCGGGCATTTAAAAAAGCGAATCCTTCGAGCAGGCGCTCAATATGTGGATCCGGGCATTCGTATTCGGAAAGCTCCAAGCGATGGGCGATCTTAGGAAACCGCTCAGCAAAATCCGCCCCAGCGTGGCGCAACCAAGTCAGCTCACGTTGGTAGTAATCAAGCAAAATAGCGTCTATCGAATCGCTCATCAGTGGCCTTGTTGGTATGCCATAAGGTATATCGCGGGTTTATGTGAGGTTTTTGTGTAAGTCGTTTTTTTTGCATAAATAGACAATGAAAAAAACATAATATTTACACTCTTCGCACGGGGCTTTTACCCTCCCCTGAAAACGCGCCGAGCGAGGAACAAGCGGGCGGGGTTTCGGCGAGGACTGTCTGAGCGAAGCGAGTTCCGCAGCCGCCGCTCGATTGTCCGCAGCGAAGGGGTTTCGCGTTTGTGGGGCGGCCTTCTTTGGCTTCGTTTCTTGGCCGCGCAAGAAAGGAAGGTCCAGCGGGACGCCCGCACCTAAATCAACGTGCCGAAGGCACTGAAAAAATGTTTTGGACGATTCACCAGTCCTAAACATCAATTTCCTCAACACTCATCCCATCCTCAGTTTGCTTAATACACAGCACAGCCCGCTCATTTTGTGTGCCGCGTAATTCGGCGCAGATGCTGAGGGCGGCGCTTCGGCCATCGGTGCTGAATATCTCGATCTGTACGTCTTTTAGCCGCGGCTCAAACACGCTGATGGCTTGTTTGATATCGCGGATAAATTGGCGGCGATCTGCATCAAAGCCGGTTTTAAAGCCGCTCCAGTCGGCGATGCCGTAGTCGATAATGCTGTGCTCGGCGGAGCGGGGCGTGCTATCTCTGCGGGTGTTGAGTATTCGGGAAAGCTCATGGCATACCGACGCCATCACTGCCGCTTTGCCATATTGGCGGTGCGGGGTGGTTTCTGTACTCTGCGGCGCGTCGTCTTGCAAACGCTCAAACAAAGGCACTCGAAATGGTTTGGTTTGCATCGGTCACTGTTTTTATTGTTAGCGAGGATCTTCAGCCAGATTGCTTACAGAGCTAAACCTTGGACCCTCGATGCCACAGAGAGCACCGCGTTCCACAGAGAAAAAAATGGATGGTTTTCTCTGTGGAACGCGGTGTCCTCATTTTTCTCTGTAGTTCAAGTTTTGGATCGTTCCGTTTTAAACGTGAAGGCAACGTGTCATCACGTTTAAAACCATTTCTATAACTAACCCTTAATCAGCTTATTAGAGGTTAAGTCCCATGTGCTAGCCGCGGTGCCTTCTTTGTCGCCGCTGTCTTTTTGTGTGGTGAGTTCCCACTTGATTTTGGTGAAGTTTAAAGAAAGGGTTTCAACCGGTTTGCCGCCTGTACCACCGCTTACGCTGACATTGGAAATCAGCGCATTGGTCAGGGTGTAAACAATAAAGGCCACAATTTTGCCGCTATCGTCCGAGGCATTGCGGCCAATGGTGATTTTTACTTCGGGGATGTCTTTACCCGCGCAGCAGTATTGATTGAGTAGCGGGGTGGAGGCATCGACAAACTTGGTGGTGGTAAATTCACCAATATGTGGTTTACCCGAGGTGCGTTCAGAGTTGCTGACGTCATTGGTGACTTGCATGGCTACATTGTGGCTGTACGACATCACTTCAATTTTGTCTACATAGCCCTCGAGCATGCACTCGCCCTTAATGTCCGCACCCAAGTCGAGAATAATGGCATCCATTGTTTAAAGCTCCCTGTGATGGTGGTGTTGATTGACTGCTCGGGTGGAATTGGTTTTGTAGGGTGGGCAAAGTAATTCACCTTGCACACGCTGATTATTCACTGCCACCGTGTCTTTAACGTGTGTGGCCGCGTGGGCATAAAAGCGTACCCACCCTACATGTTTTACTTTCAAGCCGCAGGCGGTGGTAGTTCTGCTACCAGTCGGATGGATGCGGTGAGTTCTTCCAGTTGAAAGTGCGGGCGCAGGAAGACGGTGGCGCGGTAGGAGCCGGGTTTGCCTGCTACTTCGGTCACGTCAACACGGGCTTCTCGCAGCGGGTATTGCGCTTTGATTTCTTGCGGTGCGTTGTCGTTGATCAGCACGTAATCGGCGATCCAGTTGTTCAGATAGCTCTGCACATTGTCTCGCGTCATAAAGCTGCCGATTTTGTCCCGCATGATGACTTTGATGTAATGGGCAAAGCGGGATGCGGCCAATACATAGGGCAACATGCCTGAGATATTGGCGTTGGCATTGGCCTGTGGGGTGTTATAGGTTTTGGGTTTGTTGGTGGTTTGCCCGCCGAAGAACACGGCTAGATCGGTGTTCTTTTTGTGGCAGAGTGCAATAAAGCCCAGATCGTTCAGCTCTTTTTCGCGCCGATCGGTAATCGGCACTTCGGTTGGGCATTTCAGCGTTTTATCCCCAGACGCGGTAGAGAAAGTATGCGATGGCAGGCCCGCTACTGCACCACCGCCTTCTACCCCGCGAATCGCCGCGCACCAGCCATAGAGTGAAAATGCGTTAGTGATGCGTTGTGCCAGCGCCCAAGAGGCATTGCCCCATAGATATTTGCTGGCGTCGGTGCCGTCTACGTCTTCCACATAATTCATGCCTTCGGTGGGCAAGGTGTCCGGGCCGTAAGGCAGGCGCAGCAAGACATGCGGCAAGACGAGCGATACATAGCGGGAATCTTCGCTGGCCCTAAAGCTTTGCCATTTAATCAGCTCGCTGCTTTCAAATAATTTAGCCAGATCACGCGGCAGGCCCAGCTCGGCAAAGCTGCTCATATCAAAGAGCTTAGGGTTGGCTGCTGCGATAAAGGGCGCGTGTGCGGCAGCGGCCACATTAGATAGTTTTTCTAATAGCGCAATATCTTGCGGATGACGGCCAAATTTATAGTCACCCACCAATACGCTGAAAGGATGGCCGCCAAAGGTGCCGTATTCTTCTTCGTAAATCTGTTTAAACAAAGCGCTCTGGTCAAATTCAACCGCTTTTTCCAGATCGGTTTGCAGATCTTTGCGCGATACATTCATCAGGCGCAGCTTAAGACGCGTGCCGGTTTCGGTGTTCATCACTAAATAATGCAGGCCGCGCCAAGAGGCTTCCAGCTCCTGCACATCTTTGTGATGCATGATTTGATTCAGCTGGGTGCTGATCAGCTCGTCGATGTCTTTAATACGCTGGTTAATCATCGCCACCGTATCTTTATCGATTTTCATGACACCATCGAGTACTTGCGTGGCGAATTCGCCCAGCAAATCGGTAGCATGGCTTTTCTGGCTTTCATCCAGCGCCATTTTTCCGTCTTTGATAATACTGTCGAGCAGGCTGAGCGTGGCAGTTGCTCCGCCTGCCGCTGCTGCTGGCTGTGTTTCTGGCATGGTGATTCTCCGTCAATTAAGCGGCTGCGGGGGCAGGCTCTGGGGTGGCAGGCAGGGCCGATTGAATTTCTTTCAGGCCTTCGGTATTGGCAACCACGTCTTGCAATAATTTATCCAAATCATCATTGCCATCGAGCTTGCCTAATAAATCGCGCAGACGCTGGCGGGCTTCATACAACTTTTTCAGCGGCGCTACTTTATTCACGATGCTGATCGGATCGAAATGATTGAAGTCGGTCGATTTTGCGGCTGCATTTTTATCGTCCAGGCTTTTAGGCTCATAAAAATTCAGCTCGATATTGAGCTTGCTGCCATCCCCTGCAATGGTGTTATCCACCTGAATCGCCAGCCTTGGGCTGATGGATTCGAGCACTTCAATAAAGTTATCTCTATCAATATTGATAAAGCGCCGCTCGCTTAATTTAGGCAGCGGTGCCTTGGGCTGACCGGAGAGGTCAGACAGAATGCCGACCACCAGCGGAAGTTCTTTTTTCTCAATCGCATTGCCAATCTCTACGTCGTAAGTGATTTGTACGCGGGGAGGGCGAACGCGATCCAGTTTGTGTTGGGTGCTTTCTGTCATGACGGCCTCATAGTTGTAAGCTGCCGGATTGAGTGGGTTCCACTTTGGAAGAGCGTGATTTCTTACCTATGAGGAACACATTAAGCTGGCCGCTTAATTTATCGCTTGGTTTGTTGAATCTAGAAGACGAGTCTTGTAAATGCAAACATTTAGTTGGAAGTTTTAAGAAAGTTATTTCTATAATAAGAAATAATTAATACAAATATTTGTAAGCTATTGGGCGGATGCTGTGCAGGGCTCACTTAAACTCTTTGCTGTTATGCAGGTACTGGCGTTATGCCTAGCCGTGGGGGGCTGCTCGATGTTTAAGCCCAGCATTAAGCTAAGCAGCGTGTCGTTTTCTGTGGCATCACAGGCTAACGATGACACGCCTATCCCGATTGATCTTGTCGTGGTGGATGACGAAGAGCTGCTAAAAAAACTCCTTGCTTTGCCTGCATCCCAGTGGTTTGAGCAACGCGCTCAATTACAGCGTGATTTTCCGCAAGCGCTCTATGTGTGGAGCAAAGAACTGGTGCCCGGCCAAAGGCTGGATGTGGCAGACGCTCCGGTAAAAGGCCGGCGGGGGGCCGTAGTCTTGGTGTATGCCGGTTACAGCTCCCCCGGCATGCATCGGCTAAGGCTGGATCAGCAGAAAAATGTGATTTTGTATTTAGACAGCCAGGACGTGCGCTGGGTGAGTGGGGATTAGGAGTCAGGGCGTAGCTTGGGTTAGACGTTTTATCCGCCCAACAGAGCTGAGTAAGAAGACTTTTTAGCCAGAAAAAAACAAATCACCATTCAGGGGATAACATGGCGCAAATTCCGGAAGCTATTTGCTGGTCAGAGGGCATGCAGCTTTTGCCTCAGCATTTTCAACAGCAATCTTTGCGCGCCGAAATATTAGCCGCTCAGCTTGCCTCTGCAGCGCAGCCTTATTACTGGGGTGTGCTGAATGTGGAAATCGACGAAGCGGCTTTGATCGGCGGCACTTTACGCGTGCTGGCGCTGGAAGCCATTTTGCCAGACGGGCTGTGGCTTTGTATCAGGCCTGGCGTGCATCCGCCGCTGGAGCTTCATTTTCAAGACCTGATAGCCGCATCGCCTCAGCACCAAACCACCCTTTATTTGGTAGTGCCACCGCTTTATCGTGCGGGTGAACTAGATTCCAGCGGGCGGCGCTATGTGTCGCAAGATGGCAAGGATATCCCCGATTTAGTCAGCAAAGAATCCCCTGCCGTGCTGACTTTCTGGCGGCCAGATCTGGCGATTCTGGATGAGCAGCATCGGGCCGATGGTGTTTGTCTGCCGCTGCTTAGGGTGGAAGAAGGTGCAGGGGGCTTTGCCCGCAAAGAATATTTTGCACCGCAGCCCAGAGTGTTGCCCGAATCTTTGCTTGGCAAGCGCATTGCCGCGCTTTGCACTGAAGTACGTGCTAAGTGTGCTTTTCTGGCTGGCCGACTCAGGCAGGCTTTGCAAGAAAACAATGAAGGCGACAGTGCCAGAATTGATCGGCAACTTGCCGCGCTCTGGGCCAGATTGCCCGAGTTGCAAAGTGCTTTAGATAGCCGTGTGGCGCATCCGCTTTCTCTTTATCTGATTTTGAATGGCGTGGCAGGATCGGTCTGTGCGCTAAACCCGCAGGCGGGTGTGCCGGCTTTTCGGGCCTTTCATTACGAAGAATTACTCGCCTGCTTTGATGATGTGATTGGTTTTATTATGAAATCGGTGATGCGGATTAAAGCGGGCTATCGCCGCAACGAATTTGCATTAGAAAAAGAAGGCTTTGTGATCAGGCCCCCTTTGTCTTTACGCCAGGGTGGGCAGTGGGTGATTGGTGTGCAAATGCCAGGCGGCACGGGCGATGATGCGGCAAGGTTATGGCTGGATAGAGCGATGATTGCGTCGATGTCGCAACTTGAAATTTTACAAAGACAAAGAATGCGCGGGGTGCTTTGTCGCCCACTCGATCGGCAGGAGCAGGTGAGCTATAGCGTGGGAGACGATACTCATTTGTTTAGTCTCTATGAATTTGGCGAGTGGTTTCATCCTGACGAATTATTCTGCATTGCTGTGCCTACGCAAAACGCAGCGACTGATCCACTCAGTATTGTTCTGTTTGTTCCTGAAGCGGGCGACGATATCCCCGTGCTGAATGAGGCTGATCATGACTGATTTTGCGCGCCAGCAGGCCGCTTTGCCCCTGAAGCAGGCATTTTGTCAGGTTTGGGAAGAATGGCTGTTGCTGTCCCCCGGCTTATTGAGCAGCGCCGAGCCAGCAGACAAACTTTTGCTGCGTGTGGCAGAAGAAACCAGCGTTCTGGCAAGGCGGGTCTATCGCGTTGTAATGACACAAGCTGGCGCAGCCAACAAGATGCACGCTCAGGCGGTGCAATATGCTTTTGTGGCTTTGATCGATGAGGTGCTGCTGTTTACAGAGTGGAGTGGTCAGCTTGCATGGCAAAGCGCGCCCTTGGAGTTTCGCCTGTTTAATACTCGCACTTCGGGGGAAGCGTTGCCGGATGAGATCGCGCATTTGATTGAGCGCCAGGACTCAAGCGAGCGCGATCTGGCGGCGGTGTATCTGATGGCGCTGGTGCTGGGTTTTCGCGGACGCTTGCGTCAGGATCCCGCATTGTACGAGGCATGGTGTACTTCACTTTTTGCGCAGGTATATCAAAGAGAGCCGGATACTGCTCTGCTGGGTAAGGTATTAAGCGGCCAGAGTGTGACGCAGCCTCTGCAACTGATCGAGCGAAAAATGTTGCCAGATGGTTATCGGCTGGCACTGATGCTGGCTTTTTTATTGCTGCTGATGTTTGGGGTGAGCCATTTATTCTGGCGGGATATCTCTTCGCAGATTGATCTGACACATCCACCGCTCAGCGAGTCCAAACCGTGAAGCAGCCTAATAGGATTGCACTCCTGATGAAGGGCATAAGCTGTTTACTCAGGCGGGATATTGACGTGTGGATTGATCCGGCACATCCACAGTTATCAGGGGTTAAATTGTGAAGCTGCTGATTGTTTTGCTGATTATTGTTGCCGTTTTGCTACTGTGGTGGCTATGGCGAAATAAGGCAGATCGGCTTGGCCGCGGGTTTATTGACGCTGTGCGGCAAATGGAAAAAATCGCTGGTATTGAAGGGCGTTACCAAGTGCCCTGGCTGCTTTTGCTGGGTGATGATCAAGCCAGTAGCGAGCAGCTTTGCTGTGCATGGCAGCTAAAAAGTGCAGAGAAATCGGCGTGGTTTGGGCGTTTTTATTACAGCAGCGATGCGGTAGTTTTATTGCCCCCGCACGATATTTATCAGCAGGCCGAAGGGGCTCTGGCGGCCTTATCTACCTGGCGGCGTTTGTTGGGCGCACTGCTCAGGGTGCGTGGGCAAAGGCCACTGGATGCGGTGATCTGGGCGGTGTCGGCCAAGCAGCTTATGAATAAAGACGCCTCGCTGGATGTCACGCTCTGTAAGCAGTTTCAGGATGCGCAGCAAAAGCTTGGCCAAACATTGCCCGTATATTGGCTGATTACGGGGCTGCAGGAAGTCGCCGGGATGAATGAGCTGATCGAGTCTTTGCCCGATCAGGCTCAGGACAGTATTTTAGGCTGGTCATCCGCCTTACCGCTGACTACAGCTTATCAGCGTGAGCAGCTTGATGGTGCTGTGGCGCAAATGCAAAGGCAGTTGAGAGATTGCATCTGCGAAATTGCCACTTTAAACGGGGGCGTGAGCGATGCACTGTATTTGCTGCCAAGGCAATTTGACGCGCTGCGTGCCGCTTTGCATGCGCTGGCAGACGCTGCTTTTCAGAGCAATGCCATGGGCGATGCGCCTGTTTTGCGTGGGCTCTATTGCACAGCGGGCTACGCTGTTCAACAAGAAGAAACTGATGTTTTTTCGCCAGAGCTAGCCGTGCCGGATCTTCCCGTGTTTAGCTCGGGTTTACTTCGTCAGCGTATTGCCGCCGAGCGCGGCCTGGCGCAGCCCATTGTGCGGATTATGTCGCTGCGCCAGCGCTGGCACCGCTTTGCCAGACTGGCGACGCTTATTTTTTGCGCATTGTGGTTTTTATCCATGGCCTGGGTATGGCAGGCAGAGCGGCAGGATGCACTTAGCTTAAGCCGTGCTTTAAGCGCCGTCGGCAGCGGATCTGCCTCTGCAGATGCGGATAGCCAGCCGGCGGAGGTTTTATGGCGGGCGCTCTTTGCTGTGCCGCGCTTAAATTATGAAAGTATTGTTTTCCCTAGCTCATTATTTAGCCATTTTGACCGGAATTTGGCTGAAAAAATGGCCAGTTTGTTACAGACAGAATGGTTTGTTCCTGCAAAGCGGCGCATACAGGCAGATTTATTGGCGCTACAGGCAGAAGGGGCCAATAGCGATAAAAAGATGGGTGATGATACGGCCAGCCCTGAAACCTGGCCCAGCTATATTGCTACGCAGCACTTAGTCCATCAGGCGGGTGTGCTGGAAAAAAATGTGACTTTATATAACCGTGCGCTTCGTGGTGGGCCAGATGCGCTAAGCCAGCTCACCGAGCTATCTCAACGCTTGTGGGAAGGTGATTTTCGCCCGGAGCGTTTGCCACTGCGGCATCGGCTAGAAACCATACTTTCTCAATATGCTTTGTGGATGGGAAAACCCATTCAGCTGCAAACGGCAGCACAGGAAACCACGCATCACTTTGATGGCTTAATGCAGCACTGGCTGAACCGCTTGTATGCGGATGCGACTTTTATTGAAACGGCTGATAGTGTGCAAACAGAGCTGACCGAGCTGCAAGGTGCTCAGCACAATAGTTATGCCGATTTAAGTCATTTAAGTCAGCAAATCACTCTGCTTAAGCAGCTGATTGCTGCAACAAATAGTGCATGGAGTAATGCTTCGGGGCAGGATCTGGTACCCGGCTATTCGGCACTGCTCAGCCAGGCAAAATCAAGCGCCCTGATCGGAAAAGATGCGGTATCTGCCATCGAAAAGCATGCGGCCAAGCAAAGAAAAGCATTTAAAGAGCGCTGGTCTAATCGGGATTCTTCACTGACTTCACGCGGGGAAGTGGGCCTAAAAGAAGATGTATTGCAACTGCAAGCGGCCATTAAATATCTTTTGCAGCAAAATTTTGTGGTGGGCGCACATTCCGCAGGGCATTTGAAAGTGAGCGGCGGCCTGCGTGAAATGAACGAGACCAAGCTGGCCGCCGCTTTGCAAATTTATCAGGAACGCCAGCAATATCAGGCTCAGAATTTAAGCAAAGTGCCCGATGCTTATCGTGCAGGGCTGGGTGGCATGGCCAAAAACAGCGCTGCTCATGCAATGTGGCATGCCATGGCCGGGCAGGCGGTGGAGGATCAGGGGCAAAGAAATGCGGCAGACAGCATGGAAGGGCTGATCCGCACCGCCCCCGAAGTGAATGCCGCCCTGCTGGATTTGGGGCGGGCTGATTTATCGGCTGAATTGATTAAAGAAATGAACGAGCGTGCGCTTACTTCTTTACGCCAAGCCGATGGCATGCTGGCGGAGTTAGCGCTTTACCAGCCTAAGCAAGCCACTTTTTCCTGGTGGGATGGCAAGAAAAACGCCAGCTTTAAAGGGTTTAAAGCGAATAACCCGCTGGAATTACAGCAGTATCTCAACCGGCAGCTGGAGCAGCTGGCCACCGTGGCGATTAATCAGGGCGTGGTGCTGGAGTGGCTGGCGGCGCATCCTAAGGGGCTGCCGGTAAAAGATATGCAGACCCTTTTGCGCTGGAAAGGACTGGCTGCAGATTTGAAGAAAATGAAAGAAAAAGCCCCCGATAGCGGCCCGGCTTTGTTGGCCCAGCTGATTGGTAAAGATTTAAATGAGATGGATGCCAGTACCTGCCATGGCGTACTTCGGCAGGTTGAATTGCCCGCTGGCCCGGGCTACTTTTTTGAACGGGCGCAAAAGCTGGTCAATATGGCTAATGAGCGCTGTCAGGGGTTAAGAGCGCAAAATAGTGCCTATGCTTGGCAGCAGTTATCAGTGTTTTTTAATCAATATCTGGCCGGGCGTTTCCCTTTTTCCGCCAAAGGAAATGCAGCTGATGCCGATGTTGAACGGGTAACAACCTTGCTGCGCTTAATTGATTTATATCTGCCTGCCGCACAGGCTGGGCTTGAGGATAATGAATCGCCCAACCGGGATGCTGCCCGGCTATTTTTACTTGGCTTGCAACATAGCCGCGACCTGCTTGGCCCCATTCTAATGCGAGGCAGCGCCGAGCAGCCTCAACCATTGGGGCTGGATATCGATGTGCAATGGCGTAGTGATAAAGATAAAGAGCAGGGGGCCGATCAGGTGATTGAATGGGGCCTGATGGTGGGTACGCAGCGTATGCGTTTTCCGCTGGGGGATAGGGCTAAACAGCGCTGGTTGCTGGGCCAGCCCATTGTGTTTTCACTTCGCTGGGCGGAGGAGTCTCCGCAGCTGCCTATTGAAGAAAACACTCAGCCTGCCTTAATGGTGCTTAATCAAAGTGCTGAATGGCGCTACGCTGGCGCATGGTCTTTGTTGCATTTTCTGCGCCATCATCAAGCGCCGCCCGGCATGGTTTTGCAAGACGAGTTTAGCTATCCCGCCATGTTGTTTAGCTTGCCGATGAGTGGCCCGGCTAAACCACGGGCGCAGATGTTTGCCCGCTTCGGCATGAGCGCCGTGGGGGCCAAAGCCTTGTTGCCGGTTCAGCTGCTTAATGCTTTGCCACTGAAAGCACCGGTGTCGCCTTTTAGGCAAATTACCCTGCCTGATTCTGATAAGCCATTGGGGGCACCATGAGCGTAGAAATCAAGCCCGGCGGTTTACAGGGCAGTCTGGAATCGCTGCTGCAGCCTATTTCGCAGGATGCCCCTTGCGGTATCTCAATCCGCTATGAAGCGGAATACGATTTGCTGCGCGAAGCCAAAAGGGAAGACGATACCAGCCTGCCTACCGGTATTTGGCAAGCCGAAGTAAAGCGCGGCGATTGGTCTACGGTTGAAAAACTAGGCCGGCAAATTCTACAAAGTCGTAGCAAAGATTTAACGGTGGCCGTTTGGCTGGGCGAGGCCTGGATGCACCGACGCGGGGTTGAAGGCTTAAGCGCTGCGCTAAGCTTGCTCTTGGGGCTGTGTCAGCGTTATTGGGATACGGTGCATCCTTTGCCGCAAGATGGCGATATGAGCTATCGCACAGGGCCGCTAGCTTGGGGCGTGCATGCTTATAGCACCCTGCTTTTATCACGTATGCCCTTGCCTGTGCTGGATCAGCGTAGCGATCTGGATGGTTTTACTTTGGCTGATTGGCGAATGTGTCAGAAACATCTTGGGCTGGATCAGGGAAAAGCCACCAGTAAATCCGCGCTCCCTTTGCTTGAAGCCGCCAAAAAAACAGCACAAAAAGTGAATGATGCTATTCGTGCTGTGGATGTCAATATCCTACGCAGTGCCCATGGTTTTATGGTTCATGGTTTGCTGCAAATGCTTGAGTTGTCGCAAACCTGTGATCAGAAAATGGGCAATGATGCGCCCACTTTTCAGCCCTTGTTTCTGCTGATGCAGGAGCTTGAAATTATTCTGAAGGATTGGCTAGCTATGCATCCACAGCCCCTGCAAATTGTCCCCGATATTGTGCTGCCTAGCCCGGTAGAAAAAAAGCCCGACCCGCTGCCGTTTTTACAGCCCGCCAGCCGCGAAGAAGCCTACCGGCAGTTGCAGCTAATTGCCGATTACCTTGCCCGAACCGAGCCCCACAGCCCCGTGCCCTATCTGATCTATCGCAGCGTGGAGTGGGGTAATAAACCGCTCAGAGATTTACTGGCCGAGCTGATTTCCAGCGACGCAGAAGCCAGAAGACTCTGGTCCTTGTTGGGGGTGTTGCCTTGATAGTAAGTATATTTACTTACTAATATTGTATGATTGTCACTTAAAAATATCAGTCTATTGTAATTTTTAAATATGAGTAGCAAGGCGTCTGTTATGATGCTTGGTTAATCTGTATTGAGAAAAAGCCCATGCGCACTGATCAGCTCCTTGCCTCATTTGCTGCGGCTTTTAATCAAGATCAGCGACTGATCTCTTTGCAACTGGGCGATGGTGCAGCTTGGGGCGAGCAGCTATTACCTCAGCGTGTGACGGGCAGCGAGGGGATTAATCAGGCTTACCGTTATCAGATTGATTGCTTGTCACCCGATGGTGCTTTAGAGCTTAAATCACTGCTTGGCCTGCCGATTGTTTTATCTGTGGCCGATGCCAATGGCGATGCGATTGAGCGCTGCGGGGTGATCTCGCAGGCGCAGCTCTTAGGCTCGGATGGGGGCTTTGCCAAGTATTCGCTCACCGTAGAGCCACCTTTTGCGCTGCTCAGATACCGACGCACTTCCCGCGTTTTTCAGGATTTATCCGTCGTTGATATTGTGAAGCAGGTACTGGCCGAGCATCAGGCCAAAAACCCTGTGTTTGCATCGGTACAGACGCTGGATTTCAAATTATCAGGCGAATACCCACCGCGCTCTTATTGCCTGCAATACCGGGAAGACGATTTTGCATTTCTGTGCAGGCTAATGAAAGAAAGTGGCCTGGCATGGCGCTTCGAGCATTTGGCTGGAGACACGCCTCAGGTTCAACTTATTGTATTTGATGACGCCTTTGCCCTACCCGAAGCTGCAGAAAGTGCGGTGAGATTCCACCGCTCGGACGCCACAGAAGAAAGTGATTCGCTCACCACATGGAATACGCAGCGGCAAATCGGCAGCAGTTCGGTTTCCCTAGCCAGCTTTGATTACAAAGCCGCCAACACCAGCCACAGCTTAAGCGATAGCGCCATTGATCAAGGCGATGGCGGGCAGCAAATCCAATCCAGCTTCGAATATTACGACCCACAAGCGCATTACTACGCCAGCGATTTAGACCAGCTCAACCATGATGCCAAGCTGCGCCAGGACGCTTTAGACGGGCAAAAGAAATCATTCACCGGCTCTGGCACATTACGTAGCTTGCAGGCTGGGCAATGGTTTCGCTTGGAAGATCACCCCGCTCACGAATGGGATAGCGCCGAGCAGCGTGAATTCGCCATCACCCAGCTTAAATTCACGGCAAACAATAATCTGCCAGTGGATTTAACCCAGCAACTTAGCCTAGTCGCGCCCAGCCTGCTTGCCGCTTCAGCCAAAGATAACGCGCCTTACCAAGCCGACTTCACTGCCCAAAGACGTGGCCAGCCCGTGCTCAGCCATCTGGGCGAGCAAGAATTCACCAAGCCCACCAGCCTTGGCTTGCAAACCGCCACCGTAGTTGGCCCCGCCGGTTCAGAAGTGCATACCGACGAGCAAGGGCGCATTAAAATTGAATTCCACTGGCAACGTGCCGCCGAGCACCCGGAGTTTGGTGCAAACCTAGACGATAAATCATCCTGCTGGATACGCGTCGCCGCGCCATCGGCGGGTGCAGGCTGGGGGCATCAGTTTATCCCGCGCATCGGCCAGGAAGTGACGGTGAGCTTTATAGAGGGCGATATCGATCGCCCCGTAGTCACTGGCGCTGTCTATAACGGCAGTCATTCAGTGCCGACGTTCAGCGGCGCGGGCGTCTTGCCCGCCAATAAAACACTATCTGGCATCAAAACTAAAGAGCATGAAGGCGGCCAATACGGCGAGCTGCTGTTTGATGACACTAAAGGCGAAGTCCGTACTAAATTATCCAGCGAGCACGGCAAAACCCAGCTTAACCTTGGCTATCTGATCCATCCAAGAACCGACGGAAAAGGCGAGCCACGCGGCGAAGGGTTTGAATTACGCACCGATAATCAAGGCGCAATCCGCGCCAATGGTTTACTGATCAGCACTGAAGCTAAGAGTGGTGCATCTGGCAAACAGCTCGACCGCAGCCCCGCCCAAAGCCAGCTCGAATCCGCCCTTGCACTGGCACAAAGCCTAGGCGAAACGGCAACCAACCAGCTAGCCGACACTATTGAAACCGGCGACGAGGGCAAAACCGTAGAGGCTGATAATAGTGCAGGCAGTAAAGCCAGCACTGGCCATCTTTATCACCACGTTCACGCCAGCAAAAGCTTTGAGGCGAGCAGCAATACCGACAAAGACGGTAAAACAAAATCCCAAGACCAAGCAGGGCAACAAAAAATCATCTTGCTGCACGGTGAGGACGGCGTCGCCATCACCAGCCCGCAAAGCCAAACGATTACCGCAGGCACAAATCTTGATCTAGTTGCGCAAAGAGACACAAACCAAACCTCTGGCCGCCGTTGGATACACAACGTAGGCCAGCACATCAGCCTGTTTGTAGCGGGGGTAAAAGACCAAGTCGCGCTAAAACTGATCGCTGCCAAAGGTAAAATCCAGCTGCAAGCACAGAGCGATGATATTGAAATTACCGGCGATAAAAACGTCAAAATCACTGCCTGCAAAGAAAGCATCACCGTCGTAGCCAAAGACGAAATTCTGGTCACAGCAGGCGGTGGCTATATCCGGCTGAAAGGCGGCAATATCGACATCCATTGTCCAGGTGTGGTGACGATAAAAGGCGCGAATCATGATGTAAGTGGCCCGGCAAAAATGAACCCACCTTTGCCTGCTTTCCCTAATACAATTTGTAAATCTTGCCTGCAAAAAGCAAAAGATGTGGGCAGCCCTTTTGCGGCTCGATTATGAAAAATATTGATTCTTATCCGGCAGAAACTAAAGCCAATATTTTGGCTTGGCTTTCATCTTTTGAGCCAGAGGCATTTAATATCTATGCTTTAATTGATCACAGCTTTGATCCACGATTAATAAAAAAACTGAGGAATAAAATCAGATGGGTTTCTTTGTATCAAGATGAAGGGGCAGATATCGATATATCGCCCATCCTGTGTCATTTTGAGGATATGGCCCATTTTGTGAATCAAATTGATGTGTTATTGCAAGCAAGCAATGAGCAGCCGATGCTGAGTTTTTGGCTAAGCGCTTTAGACCCTGAGGTGATGTATGGCCATTTTGCAAGTTATACCGATGTAATCATTTTTCCGGAAAAACTCAGCTATATACTGCGCTATGCAGATACACGTATCTTGCCTAATTTGCTGGATGCCATGCAGGATGAGCAGAGGGCGCAATTTATGGGCGCTTTTTATTCTGGCATTTATTTTAATCGCGCGGCGGAGATGGTTGAATTAAAGGGGGGTGATCAATTAAAGCCTAATGACTCTCCTCTTTGTATTACAGAGCAGCAATTCACCCAGATGCTTGATGTTTCTCAGCCTGATCAGATTATTCAGCAATTAAGAAAACTGGGGCTAACTGCTGAATTGATCATGAGCGAATCAAAAATATATACGCTGGTAAAACAGCTTTGCAGTGAAGCCCATACGGTAGGCATTACTGATTTTGCCGAGCTGCGGGCTTATTGTATTGAGCAATTTATTGAGATCACTACAGCTTAAGTGGTCTTTATTAACACGCTCTAGCGCTAAGGAAGCGCTGATTAAAGCGCCATCCCTGATTTTTTGCTGGGGATTCAGTGCAAATACAGGGTTTTCGCCTGCTCGGAAATCAGAGAGTTGAATTAATTAGAGTTTTACTAAGTGAGTGCTGGATATAAGTCCTTTGATATAACATCCTGCACTCTTCAACCATGCATTTTTCGTAGGGTGTAAAACGACGAAGTCGGAGCGCAAAGGGCCGGTGCGTAAAAAAAGCACTTGCACACCCTAGGAAAATCATATGCGTTTGCGTTTAAAAATGCCTGATCACTTATGCCGAACTACTTACAGGTCGAGTTAAAAAAATGAAATTAATTCAAGCAAAAACCCATATCGGCTACTGGGTGATTCTTCTTGCGCTGAGCGCTTGCCGCCCCGCAGAGTCTGAAGCGGTGGGGAAGCGCGTTGACGCGAATAGCGTGACTGTGTCGGTGGATGCGGTGAATTATCAGCATGATCTCGATGTGCAATACACCTTGAAGGACGCGAGTAATAATGCCGTTGGCGGTGCGATTGTTGGTTTGTTAGAGGGGCCTGGCGCTAAGAATTGTTGCACTTTGCTGCCCAAAAAATGGCGGCCTGGCTTGAAATATCATTTGTCTTGGGAGGAGGGAAGCGCCAAGGAAATTTCGCCGATTAGGCAAGAGCGCACGCTGGAGCTTCCGCGTTACACCACGCCGGGCGATCTCTATGTGTTGTTTTATCCCAATCATGAAGTGGAGCTAATCGCCTCGCCGGTAGAGCCGGGGCATGCCAATTGGGCGGGGAGGGAGAAAGCAGGGGCGTTAACGGCTTGTGTGGCGAGATTGTCAGAAAAAGAATGCAGGAAGCATTTATCGAAGTATAAGTTTGGTTCAAAAGAAGAAACAGCCGCGATGATGCGGGAGGCTTGCACCGCAAAGTCAATACAAGAGTCTAGTGACCCAGAGGGAAATCAGGAGGCTTGTAATAAATTACTAAATGACTGTAAGGATCTATGGGTTATCAACAAAAAAATGTGTGAGTTGGATTATCGGGAGGAGTAATTGATGAGTACTCGTTTTGCTGAAATTTGCCCTGCGAAGCCCTTAAAGTTAGAGGGTAAAGAGATCGTTGAGCGTGATAAAAACCTTGGTGATCTTTCTTGTCTCGATTGCAATCAAGACATCTTCCTCGGCTTCTTTTTTGATGGCACAAATAATAATAAATATTACTCAACTGAGAATTTTAGTCATAGCAATGTTGCCCGCCTATATGAGGTTTATGCAGGCTTTCCAAGCGCAGATAAATTGGAAATCAGTAGGCCAGAGCTTAAAGCGCAAAAGCTAAAGGACATTAAGAAGGATGAAGATAAAGACTGGCCTAAGGCGGTTCCGCAGGGTGAGCGGTGTTTTTATCGAAAAACCTATATTCCTGGCGTGGGCACGCCATTTGTAGAGCTAGGCGATATCACTCCGTCTGCTAAAAAAAGCTCAATGCTTTCTGCTGCGTATGCCAAGGTCGCTGAATATTCAGTTGATCGTGTTTCCAATAAGGGCGGTGAAGTCGCCGCATTATTTGGGGAAGTCAGGATTAATTGGGCTTTGTTGCAGCTTACTAATCATTTGCATGAGGCCATTCTTGGTTCGCCCCATCCTTCAAGCTCGCTGAAAGCGGATGGCAAATTGGCGCAGAAAATGATCAGCTCAGCAAGCGCTGCGATGAGTGATGTTGTCCGCTTAACTAATCCCATGGCTCGAATTCTTTTTGATCAACGCATTGATCGCAATAAAACGCTTAGAGAGCGATCAGAACAACTACGCCCACTTATTGCGCCATTTATTCAGGGCCGGGTGCAAGGCAAGCCAAAAATTAAAAGGGTGAGAATTGCTGTTTTTGGCTTTTCCCGTGGGGCGGCTGCGGCGCGCGTGTTTGTGACTTGGCTAAAGCAAGCATATGGCTCAGAGATTGCCGGGCTTGAATTGAAAATTGATTTCCTGGGTATTTTTGATACGGTTGCCTCGGTGGGCTTGGCTCAGTCTGCGCCCACTCAAGATGGGCATAGCGGCTGGGCGAGCGCTGAAAATTTAAAAGTCGCTGATGATGTTAGGTGCGTGCATCTGGTGGCGGCCCATGAGGTAAGGGGCTCTTTCCCTTTAGATGCAATAGGCAGCGGCGCACTGCATAAAGAAGTGATGTATCCAGGGGTGCATTCTGATGTGGGCGGGGGGTATGAGCCGTTGGAGCAGGGGCGATCGATCGGAGAGAGTGCTACAGCACAAAGGTTAAAGGCTACGCAAAAAGAGCTGTATGTTGAAGACGAAAACTCGCCATACGCAGGGGTCATACCTGTAGAGGATAAGGCTAAGTGTATTGCTGAATTTGCTGTTACAGGTGATAGTAAAAAATTATCGCAAATCCCTTTAGCTCAAATGTATAGGGAAGCTTTAATTGCTGGTGTGCCCTTGATTCCCTCCTCAGAATTGCGGGCAATTAGAATGCGTAATTTTGCGATTCATCCAGAAACAATCAAAATCTTTAACCAATATATAGAAAGCACAAAAGCTGCGAAAATAAAACCCACGGGCGGAATGTGGTTAACAGAAACACAGCCGAGTGAATCTCTTCAAGTATTAAGCCGCAGGCATTACGGGCAGTTTTTGGCCTGGCGAAAGCAAAGGTTGGGGCGAATTCATTTATTGCCCGAATTGCAAAATAGTTTTTATTCTTCAAAGGCTCGGGATATAAATGATTTTGAAAGAGAGGATGTTAATTTAGCCAAAGAGCTTGAGCTTTTAAGGAGTAGGGCCACGATGGTTTTGGGCGAAAAACAGGCCCAATGGGATTCAGCTATTCAATTTATCTGGGATCAGGAAGCCTTGATTCCAGAGGTGGTGCCGCTATTTGAAACGCTGATGCATGATTCAAAAGCATGGTTTGGATTAGAGCCATACAGGATGTGGGGTTATTTGCGCTGGCGGAAAATTTATTTGGCCGATGGAAAAGCCGCTTCTCAAACGGCAGAAAAGATAGATGATTCAGAGCATGTGCAGCGTCTTGAAAAGAATAAACAGGTGCAGTTGGATAATGAGCGCATCACGCACGAAGCCAGGATGAGAAGCTTGGAGGGGCAGCGAGCGGGGGCGGCTAAGCAACAGCAGTTAGGGAAGGATATGTCGGAATTTTCGCGTATTAATCAGCAGCAAAGGCAGGAAGAATTGCTGCGGCATCAACAGGCACTCAAGCAAATTCAAGGGCGTAAATAAGCGGTGTTTTTCATCAAGTTGTGCCTGATTTACCTGCCGCTTATTTAAATCATTAGCCCAAGTGCGGGTAAAAGGGCAGACTGCGGCTTTGGATGCGTTGTGTACGCTTAAATTGACTAAGCTTGGCGGTTCCGTACGATATTTCCACCATCTATCAGGAGCGGGAGCCGTGTTTGTACGATAAAAAAACACGCTTTTAATTTTATTTCCCCTGCGCTAGAAATAGCTCTTTAGCGCTGCAGGCATGGATTGATTTTTTCAAATAAAAAAACCTTTACACTCACTGTGCAGATTCCAGTAGAGGTGTTTCTCTATTTTCGGTGATTCTGAATGTAGAATAAAGGGAAAATGATTAAGGATTTGCCAGCTTATATTTTTATTTATTTGGCATGTTAGGCATTAGGAGAAAAGCCTGCTGGATAAAAAAGGCAAGATGGCTTAATAAGATATTGCATAAAGCAGTGGTTTGTTTGTGGGGAGCGTAAACTTGCGTAAAAGCACAGAACGGTACAGAAAGATGAGCTTATACCGCTTGAAATGATAGAAAATGATGTGCTGCTGTAATAGTAGTACTATGCCTTCAATTTGATTCAACATTATGTTTTTGTCTGGATTTTTGATTTGAGTCTATTTTGCATAGTGAGTCATTATCACTTGTTATGCAGCAGATTGAATTTTTGGCAAGGAAAGTCGCTTATGCATTACTCAAAAATACTGGCTCTTGGCTTAGCGGTCACTGCTGTTCATGTTACGGCAGCTACGGGCACATTACAGCATTGCAAAGCCATCGCAGATGCCAAAGCCAGGCTGGCTTGTTATGACAGCATTGATCATGCAGGCGGAGGTGTAACAGCACCTGAGATCAGCGTTGAGGCGGTCGAAAAGTCAAGCTCGGCACCACGCCCTTCGCCTATTGCCGATATTAATCAATCTGCACCTTCCGCTTTAGGTGATCAATGGGAGCTGGATCAAAAAAAAGGCACTTTTGCCTTACGTACTTATAAAACGAATTATTTCCTGCCGCTAAGTTATAGCGATAACCGTAATCAGCATCCCAGCTCGTCGGCTTCGACAGGGGAGCAACTTCCATTGGCGCCGGGAATAGGTGCTGTTAATGATGCTGAAGCTAAATTCCAATTGAGTTTTAAAGTAAAAGCGTTGGAAAGTATTTTTTCTGACAGAGCAGATCTATGGCTTGCCTATACGCAAAAAAGCTATTGGCAATTGTATAATAGTGATTATTCTGCACCATTTCGTGAGACAAATTATGAGCCAGAAGCCATTTTATCTATTCGAACAGATTTAGATTTAGGGTTTATAAAATGGCGTTTTTTGAATCTGGGTTTGGCACATCAGTCAAATGGACGCAGCAATCCATTATCACGTAGCTGGAATCGTGCATACGCTGATTTTGGCTTTGAAAAAAACAATTTCTCACTAGAAATTCGCCCATGGTATCGGTTCAAAGAACAGGATGGAACCGATGATAATCCGGATTTGCTGGATTTTATGGGCCATGGGGATGTAACCGCGCGCTATCGATTTGATTCAGGACAAGAATTAAGCGCATTGGTGCGTCAAAATTTTCGCACGGGCAATGGTGGGGTACAGCTGGACTGGACGTACCCACTGACGGGCAATTTGAAAGCGTATGTGCAAGTCTTTAGTGGCTATGGCGATAACTTGCTTGATTACAATAGACGCCAAAATGTATTAGGGTTTGGCATCGCTATTTCGCCATAATCTATTAAGGTATGTTTTTTTAAAATAAATGTTGCTTTGATTGGGTCTTCATCTTCCGGGCTTTTGGGGGCCCAGTAAAAATGCTGGGCCCCCTTTACTGACTACAGTACTTGAGGGCAGGCTTTAAGCCAAAGTGACGAAGCTGAATAAATCATAGCTTCTTTAGGCCCTCAATTCTGGCCATTATTTTAACTGAGCAGAGGCAGGAAGCCCACCGTATTTTAATAAGTGATTAATTGCTGTTTTGTTTAGCCGAACTTCAATGGTAAATAAGCCAGATGAGGATCCGGTATTGTTTATTTCAAAAGGCTCCTGAACCACCCCTTCTAATAAATTGCCATTCGCAATAGCATAAAATTCTTTACGGATGGCCGATTTATTGTCTGTTGCCGTAATAACTAAAAGTTGTTGTTGCTTAATGTTGATGATTTCGTAGCTCTGCTCTTTTTTGTTGCATTTATATGAGGTATTGGGGTTGTTGCTGAAAACAATGGTTTTGCGGGAGGTGTCAAATTGGTAGGGGCACTGGCTGTTTTTTTCTTCTAAATTTGTGCCATTAATTGAATAAAAATTGGTCCATTCTGCAATGGTTTTAAAGGTAGTCGGATTGCCATAGTAGCTAAAATAAGTTGTTTTAAGCGGGCTAAAACCAAGATAATAGGCTTGAGATCCAGAAGGAAATGCAGGCGCTGGTGTTTTAAATAAAGTGTAATCAGGGCCAGATTGGGTGTTTTCCTTAGTAAAATGAACATCCATCACGGCAAGATTGCTTATGTCTCTGCTGGTGCCGCTGAGCAGGTATTGAGTATTATTTCCATAATCAAGCAGAATGTCATTGCCTTTGGCAACAGTTTTTGCTGGTTGTGGTTTTTCCCATTTGTCATCTGTTAAATAGAGTGACTCATTGTTAATGCCTGTTGTGTTTTTCCATTGTTGATTATTGAAATCATAATCAAACTGGTTGTCTATTAATACTTTATCTTTAATTGAAATAGTGTCGTAATTAAAGATATTGGCCGTTTGTTTGCCTGTACTATCGCCTCTTGTTTCAAATAAATCGTGGTATAGCGTTTCACTTTGAAATATGATATTTAGATTAACTTCAATGCTTGTGTAGCGTTTAAGTATTATTTGCGTCATGGCGGAGGGGGGTGGGGCAGCTGTGGCTACAGTAGTGCTTTCATCTCCTCCACATGCAGCGAGTAATAGAGTAAAAATCGCTGTGGCGTGCTTAATCGTCGACATTTAGCAACTCGTATTGATTAGGATGAGCGGTAGTCTAAAGCAAATGGCATATTTCGTGTGTTGTTTGTAAGTGTTTAGTAATTTTTTGTTTTTGATCGCTTGCGCAATAAAAAAGCTGCTACTTAAGCTGGGCAAAATAATTAGGCTCATGGCACTGAAAATCTTGTATCGAGAGTTTGTTATTGTGTGCAGCATAGCGATGCCCTAGTTGTTTTAGAATTTATGTGGGGCCTCTCGCTTTGGATTTCTTTTTCGCTTGGTATTTTTCTGATTTGGATTTCGTTGTCTCTTCTTCTCTTGCTACACCCAACCCTTTTTTTGTCTCTGGCGTATTTGCTATATCGGCTGGTGCCATCGGTGGGTTTTCTTCTGAATGATGGCGGTTTCCCGCCGCTAAACTGTATGTGATTCTGTAGTTTCGCCAGAAAACAAGTCATGCCTATTTTTAGCGCACCTTACTTTCCTCTTTGTAGGCAAGGGTTTGCAATGTAGTTGCTTTGCATGGGCCAGCTGGCAAGCTAATTGCTCAGCATTAGACGTAAGCCAATCAGGCTTTGATTGATTTTGCCCTCGTCTTTTAGCTACGGAGTTGCAATGATGAAATTCACTTTGATCGCATCGCTAGCCATGACTTCTTTTTCTGCCTATGCCGCAGAGGATGTCATTCGTCTTGGTAATCTCAAATTCGCCCATTACGGTGCGGTATCGTATATCAAGGAAATCGCGCCTAAATGCGGGATTAAGGTAGAGGAGCGGATGTTTGCCAAGGGGCTGGATATTATGCCGGCCATTATTGCGGGCGAAATTGATGTGGCGGCCAGTGCGGCGGACGCGGCAATTGCCGGGCGGGCAGGCGGCGTGCCGGTGTATGCGGTGGCGGGCTTTGCCAAAGGCGGCATTCGTATTGTGGTGCAGCCAGGGTCCACTATTAAAAACGTGGCGGATTTTAAAGGTAAATCGGTAGGGGTGGCACGTGGTGGTGCGCAGGAGCTGGCGCTGTTGGCGGAGCTAGCCAAGGCGAATCTGAGCTGGTCTGAAAAGCCCGGCAAGGATGTCAAAATCGTTTACCTGCCCTTTGCAGATTTAAACCAAGCACTGATGCAAAAGCAAATTGATGCCATGTCGCAATCAGAGCCACAGGCTTCGCAAGCGATTAATAAAGGTTTTGGTGTGGAGTTGCTAAAGCCTTACGATAGCCCGATGGGCGAGCCGATTCGCACCCTTGTGATGAGCGAGAAGCTTTACAGCAGTAATCGCCCGCTGGCGGAAAAGTTTATGAAATGTTTTGTGCAAGCCACCAAAGCCTTTATGGATGACCCTAAACTCGCCGAAAACTATGTGCGCAGCAATATGTTTAAAGGCCAGATTACGGTGGATGATTATCAGGATGCCATTGCTAATTCGCCGTTTTATTACAATCTGAGCGTTGAGCATATGCAGATCACCACCGATTTTATGGCCAAATATGGCGTGGGCAAGATGGTGAAGCCGCCGGTGGCCAAAGAGTGGGTGAAGCTGGATCTGCTCGATCAGGCTAAGAAATCTTTAAACGTGAAATAAGGGCAATCCGATGAATAAAACATTATTCGCCCGTGCCGTGACGGGGCTTTGGTTGCCCGTAGTCTTGATTGCGCTTTGGCAGGCTGCGGCAATGGCGGGCTGGTTAAATCCACAGATTTTGCCTTCTCCATGGCAGGTGGTGGTGCGCTGGTATGCGTATTTATTGCCGATGGAGGCCTATGACGCCAGCCAGAGCAGCTATACCGCTTGGTTGTTTTCAGGGGAAATGATTCACGACGCCATCGGCACGCTGTATCGGGTGATTGTGGGCTTTGCAATTGGCGCTGGGCTGGCTTTGCCGCTGGGGCTGCTCATGGGGGCTAGCCCGCGGGTGTATAGCTGGTTTAATCCCATGATTCAGGTTTTACGGCCGATTCCGCCGATTGCCTATATCCCGCTCTCTATTTTATGGTTTGGTCTGGGTAATGCACCGGCGATTTTCCTGATTGTGATTGGCGCGTTTTTCCCTGTACTCATGAATACCATTGCCGGGGTGCGCCAGGTGGATTCTATCTATCTGCGTGCGGCGCGTAATTTAGGCGCAGGCCAGAGCACCTTGTTCCTGAAAGTGATCTTACCGGCGGCCACGCCGTATATTCTGGCCGGTGCGCGTATTGGGGTGGGCACGGCGTTTATTGTGGTGATCGTTTCCGAAATGATTGCGGTAAATAACGGGCTGGGCTTCAGAATTTTAGAGGCGCGTGAGTATTTTTGGTCAGACAAAATCATTGCAGGCATGTTGACCATCGGCTTATTGGGCCTTGCGATCGATATGGCGATGAATAAACTCAATAACCACTTGTTGCGCTGGCACCGCGGCTTGGAGCACTAATCATGACGGCACAAATCAAAATAGAGCAGGTCAATAAGATTTTTAAAACGCCAGGGGACGATGTGGTGGCCTTGCGTGATATTAATCTGGAGATTCCCAATGGGCAGTTTGTTTGCCTGCTGGGGCCATCGGGCTGTGGCAAATCTACCTTGCTGAACGCGGTAGCTGGGTTTTCCCATCCAACGAGCGGCAGCATCACCGTGGATGGCGCGCTGATTAAAGACACCGGGCCAGATCGCGGCATGGTGTTTCAGGAATACGCGCTGTTCCCATGGATGACGGTTGAGCAGAATATTGCCTTTGGCCTGACTATCCAGAAAATGCCACAGGAACAGATCGATAGCAAAGTGGCCGAGCTGTT
The DNA here is from genome assembly GCF_000969645.2 of Janthinobacterium sp. B9-8. Classification (NCBI taxonomy): domain Bacteria; kingdom Pseudomonadati; phylum Pseudomonadota; class Betaproteobacteria; order Burkholderiales; family Oxalobacteraceae; genus Janthinobacterium; species Janthinobacterium sp. B9-8. Next base: position 1,807,576 of record NZ_CP014222.1, on the reverse strand, counting down.
AGAAACGCTCAAGCTGGTGGAGTTTCGCAAGCGTTTTCCTAAGGATTTGTCTGGCGGTATGCGCCAGCGCGTGGCCATTGCACGTATTTTGGCGCTTAACTCGCCGATTATGCTGATGGACGAGCCTTTTGGCGCGCTGGATGCGCTCACCCGCCGCAGCTTGCAAGATGAGCTGCTTAAAATCTGGCAGGAGCATAAAAAAACCATTCTGTTTGTCACCCACAGCATCGAGGAATCGATTTATCTGGCCGATCGCATCATTGTGCTTACTTACCGCCCAGGCACGGTAAAGCGCGATGTGCTGGTGGATATTCCAAGGCCGCGCGATCCTAGCTCGGCTGAATTCAACGCGCTTAAACGTGAGCTTGGTGCCTTGGTGATGGAAGAGCAGCAGCGCCATCAGCAGGCCGAGCTATGCGGCTTGAGCTCTGATTAAATATGCTTAAACCAGCGCGATACTTCTGGATATTGGCGACACTTTGCTTGGCGGGCAGCCTGTTGTGGCTGGCCGCCCAGTGGAGTGAGCGCAGCGCGCTGGTGCAATTGCGCACTGCCGGTCAGCATCGTCTCGATGTTTACACCGGCAGCTTGCGTAATGCCGTAGAGCGTTATACATGGCTGCCCTTTGTTTTATCTAGCCAGCGTGATCTGGCCGATTTGCTGCGTGCTCCGCAGGATGCGGTGCAATTGGAGCGGGTGAATCGCTATTTAAAAGCGGTGAACGATGCGGCGCAGGCATCGGCGATTTATGTATTAAATGCCGAAGGCCTAGCGCTGGCATCCAGTAATTGGGATACCCCACAGAGCTATATTGGCAGTAACTATGCGTTTCGGCCTTATTATCAGCAAGCCCGCTTAGGCTACGCAGGGCGCTTTTATGGCGTGGGCTTTACCACGCAACAACCCGGTTATTTTTTATCTTACCCAATCAGAGATGGCGAGCGGGTGCTGGGCGTGGTGGTGGCCAAAGTGAGCCTCGATGCACTGGAGAGCAATTGGCGCGTAACTGGCGAGCGCATGCTGGTGAGTGATAAAGACGGCATTGCGTTTTTAGCCACCGATCCGGCGTGGAAGTGGCATACGCTGGCCCCATTGCCCAGCTATACGCTGCGATATATTAAGGAGAGCCGCCAATATGGTCGCAATATTTTTCCGGAGTTGGGTTTGCTAAAACAGCAGCGCTTGGATGGCAATACCCAATTGGCGCGCTTTAAAACAGGCAGCGATCAAGCCGATTTGCTGGTGCAAACCGCACAAGTGCCTGATCTGGGCTGGCAAATTGTGCTTTTTACGGATCTCACCTCGATCCGGCAGGGCGTGAGCCGCGTCTTGCTCGGTACCAGTCTTGGTCTATTGGCTTTGCTGGCATGGTATTTATTCTGGCGGCAAAGGCGGCGGCGTATCCGCGATAATCAGCGCGCCAGCCAGGCACTTAAACAGGCGCATGATCAGCTAGAGCAAAAAGTAGCTGCGCGTACCGATGATTTGCTGGGGGCCAATACCCAGTTGCAACGCGAAATTGCCGAGCGTATTCGCACCGAGCTTGATCTGCGTGCGGCGCAAAATGAGCTGGTGCAAGCAGGCAAAATGGCCGTGTTGGGCCAGATGGCTGCCGGGGTAACGCATGAACTCAATCAGCCACTCACCGCCATGCGTGCCTTGGCCGACAATGCCAAGCTGCTGCTGGAGCGTGGCAATACCACTGAGGTAGCGGGCAATCTGGTGTATATCAGCCAGCTAACCGAGCGCATGGGCAAGATCACCGGGCAGCTGCGCTCTTTTGCCCGAAAAAGCGATAATCGCGCCGAGCCGGTACTGTTGACGCAATCCATTGCCAATGCCCTGCTGTTACTGGAGCAACGCTTGCGCCAGCAAAGAGTGGCGTTAAATATCGAGCAGCCCGAGCCAGTGTGGGTGCTGTGCAATGCGGTGCGTCTGGAGCAAGTGCTGATTAATTTGCTCAGAAATGCCTTGGATGCGGTAAAAAACCAAGCGGATGCCCAGATCACGCTGGCAGTGCAGCAGATGCAAGGCAAAGTAAAAATAAGCGTACTCGATAATGGCCTCGGCATTGCAGCAGAGCAGTTGTCTAATGTGTTTGATCCCTTTTTTACCACCAAGGGCGATGCCGAAGGCCTGGGTTTGGGGCTGGCGATTTCGCTATCGATTGTGCGTGATTTTGGTGGCAATTTGCAGGCCAGCAACCGCCCAGAAGGCGGGGCTTGTTTTGAGTTGGAGTTACTCGCAGCACAGGAGCAGCAATGAAGGTCTTATTGATCGACGATGAAGCGATGATCCGCCACGCAGGCAGCCAAACGCTAGAGCTGGCAGGCTTTGAGGTGGAGACCTTTGCCGACGCCGAATCGGCCCTACCACTCTTGCAAACTGATTTTGCGGGTGTAGTGGTGTGCGATGTGTGCTTGCCGGGGCTGGACGGTTTGCAGTTGCTTGCGAAAAGTGTGCAGCGGGACGCCGAGCTGCCCGTGGTGCTGATTACCGGCCACGGCGATGTGGCAATGGCTGTGCAGGCGATGCGGGATGGCGCTTATGATTTTATCGAAAAGCCTTTTTCATCCGAGCAGCTGATCGAAGTGGTGCGGCGCGCAGAGGAAAAACGCAAATTGGTGCTGGAAAACCGCCAACTGCGCCGTGAACTAGAGCGCAGATCCGGCATAGAGGGGCGCTTGTTGGGGCGTGGTGCAGGCATAGAGCAATTGCGCCACCGCATTATGAATATCGCCGACACCGACGCCGATGTACTGATTATGGGCGAAACCGGCACGGGTAAAGAGTTGGTGGCGCGTTGCCTGCACGAGCACAGTCATCGCGCAACGCATCCCTTTGTGGCGCTCAACTGCGGAGCGTTGCCCGAGCAATTGTTTGAAAGCGAAATTTTCGGCCATGAAGCAGGCGCATTCACCGGCGCAAGCAAGCTGCGAATCGGCAAAATTGAATACGCCAATGGCGGCACGCTGTTTCTGGACGAGCTGGAAAGTATGCCGCTGACGCTGCAGGTTAAATTGCTACGAGTCTTGCAAGAGCGGCAACTGGAGCGGCTTGGGGGTAATGTCAGCATCCCGGTCAATTGCCGGGTGATTGCTGCCAGCAAAAGTGATTTAAAACTGCTGAGCGATCAGCAGCAGTTTCGGCTGGATCTTTACTACCGCTTGAATGTAGCCACGCTAAATTTATTGCCCCTGCGGGAGCGACGCGAAGATATCCCGCTATTATTCGAGCATTTTGTACTGCAAGCCGCACTGCGCTACCATCGCCCCGCACCTATCGTGGCCCCCGCCCGGATGCGGGAGCTGATGTTGCAAAGCTGGCCCGGCAATGTGCGTGAGCTGCGAAATGTGGCCGATCGCTTTGTACTTGCGCTGCTGGACGATCTACCCGCCAGCGAAGCCGCACTTGATTTACCCTCGCTGGTGGAGCGCTTCGAAAAAAACCTGATTGAAGATGCACTGCTGCGTGCCGGAGGCCAAATCACCGCCGCCAGCCTATCCCTCGGCCTGCCGCGTAAAACGCTGTATGACAAAGTGAAGAAATATCACTTGGGGGGCGGGTGAGGGGTAGTTTGCAAGGGATGGCATCTGTTATGCACGGGTATTTCTGGAGAGCAGGGGCTATTTATTGGCGATGGCTGGCTGATGTATTACAATGAAAACATTGCAATGCGTGGGAGCTTGATCATGAGCATGATGTCGATGCGTTTGCCAGATGAGTTAAGCCAGCAGCTGGAAGCGCTGGCTGTGGCGACCGGGCGTAGCAAATCTTATCTGGCTGGGCAGGCTATCCGAGCCTTTGTTGAGCAGGAAACTTGGCAGGTCAAGGAAATTAAAGCTGCGCTGCAAGAGGCCGATGCGGGGGATTTTGCCAGTGACGAGGAAGTGGCTGAGCTAAGCGCAAAGTGGCAGGCACTTTGAGCAAAACCAACACCCTGCGGCTTAGGTGGCTGCGCAAGGCAATCGCTAATCTGGATGCCGAGGCGGAATATATCGCACAGGAAAGCCCGCAAGTCGCAGCCGAGATGTTTGCCTATGTGAAAGCCAAAGTTGAAGGCTTGGCCAATTTTCCAGCATCAGGCAGGCCGGGGCGCGTACCCGGTACGCGCGAGCTGATCATCGACCGATACCCCTTGCTGGTGCCCTATCGCGTAGTGGGTAATGAATTGCATGTACTCAGAGTATTTCACACTCGCCGCAAGCCGCCGCTTAGCTGGTAGGGTAAGGCCAGCACTCCACCGCTCTGGAGTACCCGGTGAAGGTGCTATACCGGATTCTTGCTCTATTTCGCTGAGGCTTTTATTTCAGGCTAAAGCGGCACCACTGCCGCCATACTCGCAGTTCAATTTTTTTTTCTCCGTGTTCTCCGTGTTCTCCGTGTTCTCTGTGGTTCAAGGTTTGGTTTTTTTGCGGCACAGAGCTACTTCACCGCATCCTTAGGCTTATCCAATAAGCGGATTTCTTCTTTCAGCCATTGCTCATCCTCAGAGCCAACTTCCAGCAAAATCAGTAGTTTATTCCACCACTCTTTAGCTGCGGCTTTGTCGCCGCGCTCGACGGCGGCGCTGCCGGCTAGCATGAGGGCATCGGGTTCGCTGGCGTTGACTGACAATGCTTTTACTAATAGATCAGTTGGCTTACCTTTGAAGCTCTTTTGCTCAATGGCGAGTACGCCTGCAAAACGGGCGATTTCTCCTGCGTCTTTTTCAATGGCAGGCCATGCTTTCTCGTAAGCACTGATCGCTTCCGCATAGCGAGCTTGCGATCGATAGCTGCGTGCCAGCATTAGCCAGCCTTGTTGATCGTTCGGCTCTAAAACCATCCGTGCTTCGAGCTTTTTGACCATGGCGGCGATTTCATTTGGGCCGATATTGGGGCGCTGACGCGTGCTTGGGTCGAGTGCGGTGGGGGTGCCCAGCTTGAAATACAGCCCGCCTGCGGCCAGAGGCAGTAATAGCAATATCGTGATGACCAAGCCACGTGCAGACCTCTCGTTCAGCGTTGGGCTGGCGTTGCCAACTTCATTAATCAGGCGGCTTTCTGCTTCTTGTCGGGCGATAACGTGATCGGTTTCGCTTAAACGGCCATAGCGTAAATCTTCATCCAGTTCGGCCAAAATCGTGTCGTGCAGGGCATAGCGCGCGCGGCGAATATCACCGGCTTGCGAGCGGCCCCGTAGCAAAGGCCAAATCAGCGTGGCCAGTGTAATGACCACCATCAGCGCGCAGATCAGGGTAAATAAGCCAAAGTGCGATGTGTTCATTGCGTGTCCTTGCCATTGTTGGTGCCATCAAACTCTGCTCGCAAAGCCGCTAGTTGGGCCGGATCAGCTTCGCTGGGGGTAGGTTTGCGGCGGCGGATTTGCCGCAGCAACAGAAACAAACCAATTAAAAGCAGCAGGGGTGGCAAGAGCCATAAAAGCAACGTTCTGGCTTTGAATGGCGGGCGGTAAGTGACAAAGTCACCGTAGCGATCGGTGAGGTGGCTGATGATTTGCGGATTGCTGTCGCCAGCGGCAATGCGTTCCCGTACTTCGCGGCGTAAATCTTCGGCCAGCGGCGCACGCGAACTGGCTAGGCTTTCATTCTGGCAAACTAGGCAGCGCAGCTCGGCTGATAGCTCGACCAAACGCGCATTCGCGGCTACATCGCTGGCGGTAGGCGCAGCTACCTTGCCAAAGCTGAGCGCAGGCAGGATGAGGAGTAGGAGTACGGTACGTTTTACTAAGACCCTAAGGTCTGTAGACACAGAGCTAAAAGAGAACACGGAGAACACAGAGAAAGACTTCCCTTTCTTTGAGGTAACTTGATTTTCTCTGTGTGCTCTGTGTTCTTCCAGATCTTTGTGTCTACAGATCTTTTTAACCTCAACTTTTGAAAAGATATTTCTCATAGCCGTGCCTTTTGCAGCTCAGGCAGCAGGGTGTTTTTAAAGATGTCGGGGGTGACGGCACCGATGTGTTTGTAAGCAATATTGCCGTTTTTATCGATCACAAAAGTCTCTGGTACGCCGTATACGCCGTAATCAATACCCACTCTGCCATCCCTATCCGCCACGACTACGTTGTAAGGATTGCCACGGCTTTGTAGCCATTGTTTGGCGTCTTTATCTAAATCTTTATAAGCCAAGCCAACGATGGTGACTTTGTGCTCTGAGGCAATGCTGTTGAGCACCGGATGCTCCTGTATGCAGGCGCTGCACCATGAGGCCCACACATTGAGCAGCCATGCTTGGCCCCTGAGGCTGGCAGGCGAAAACTGCCCTGTGGCATCTAAGCGATCCAGCTTAAATTGCGGCGCAGCCTTGCCGATTAGCACGGAAGGAATTTCACGCGGATTAAGCGTTAACCCCGCCGCCAGCAACAGCGCAAGTGCCGCAAAAATAATTAAAGGAGCAAAGCGTTTCATTAAAACTTCCTAAGCTGCGAAAAATAGCTTGCTTTGATAGAGAGCTAAACCTTGAACCACAGAGAAAAATGAGGACACAGAGGCCACAGAGAAAAACATCAAACCTGTTATTTCCTCTGTGGAACTCTGTGCTCTCTGTGCTCTCTGTGGTCTCTGTGGTTCAAGATTTAGCTTCGCGTGCATGACTGAATGCTTGCAATTGTTGTGTTTACAGATTTCAGGGTTTACTCACCTGTGCACTTTTTGGCTAAGCGCTGCTGGCGGTAGCGGCGGTCGGATAGGGCGATGGCTCCGCCTAGGGCCATTAATAAGCAGCCGTACCAGATCCAGCCCACCAGTGGTTTGTAATGGATACGCACCAGCCAGTCGCCGGTGAATGGGTTGTCGCCTAGCGGCTCGCCGAGGGATACATAGATATCTTTGATCGCCGTATGGTGAATCGCCGCTTCGGTCATTGGCATTTGGCTGGAGAAATACTGGCGCTTTTCGGGCTGCATTACGCTGATGGCCTTGCCGTTTTGGCTGAGCGTAAGTTGCCCTGTGAGCGCAGCGTAATTGCTGGCGCGAGTTGATTTCACAGAGTCAAAGCTGAGGGTGTAGCCCGCAATATTGTGCGTGTCGCCAAATGCCATGCGTAAATCGTCTTCGTGCTCGTAGCTCGATACCACGGTGACCCCCGCTACAAACACGGCAATGCCAAAGTGGGCGATATGCATGCCTGAAAAAGCTGCGGGCACATTGCATAGCGCTTGCCACCATGTGTTGCCATTGCGGCGGTTGCCGATTAAGCGGCGGCTCCAGTCTCGCACTGAGGTAATCGCCACCCAAAGTGCCACGGCGAGTGCGACGGCTACTCCCCATTTCCATTGTCCCCAACAGAGAGGTAGCAAGATTCCGCCCACAATCGCCAGAATCATAGGGCCGTAATAAGCCAGCCATAGGCCGTGGCCATCTTGGTTTTTCCAGCGCACGCTGCCGCTTAAACCCATCAGCAGCATGGCGGGCATCATCAGTGGGATAAACACGCTGTTGAAATAGGGCGGGCCGACAGAGAGCTTGCCTTGGCCGAGTGCGTCGATCAGTAGCGGGTAGAGCGTGCCAAGAAAGACCGTGGCACAGGCAACGACTAAAATTACATTATTGGCGAGCAGCAGCGCTTCGCGCGAGCACCAGTTAAACGCGCCGCCGCCTTCCAGTAATGGTGCGCGCCAGGCATAAAGCGCCAGCGATGCACCGATCACCACGCAGAGAAAAATTAAAATAAATAAGCCGCGAGCCGGATCGGTGGCAAAGGCGTGTACCGAAGTCAGCACGCCAGATCGCACTAAAAACGTACCTAATAGCGAGAGCGAAAAGGTGCCTATCGCCAGCAGTACCGTCCAGTGTTTAAATGCATTACGTTTTTCGGCCACCGCCAGCGAGTGAATCAGCGCCGTTCCGGCCAGCCAAGGCATAAAGGAGGCGTTTTCTACCGGATCCCAAAACCACCAGCCACCCCAACCCAATTCGTAATAAGCCCATGCGCTGCCCAGCATAATGCCCAGTGTGAGCGATACCCACGCGGCGGCAGTCCAAGGGCGGCTCCAGCGCGCCCAGCTGGCATCCAGCCGACCAGAAATTAGCGCGGCCACGGCAAAGGCGAAGGCGACCGAAAAGCCCACGTAACCCATATAAAGTAGTGGCGGATGAAAGATGAGCCCCAAGTCTTGCAGTAGCGGGTTTAAATCTGCGCCATTGCTGGGGGCGGGAAGCTGGCGGATGAATGGGCTGGAGGTCAGTAAAATAAACAGATATAAGCCACTGCCTACCCAAGCCAACACGCCGCTCACTAAAGACTGCACAGCAAGGGGCAAGTTGCGTGCAAACACCGCCACCGCCGCGCCCCAGCCAGATAGCATCAATACCCACAGCAGCAGCGAGCCTTCGTGCCCGCCCCAAACAGCGGCAAATTTAAACCAGACTGGCAGCAGGCTATTAGATTGCCTTGCCACATAGCGGATCGAAAAATCGTCTTGCAAAAAAGCTGTGGCCAGCAGCGCAAAGGCTGTGGCGGTGAGTGCTAATTGCAACAGCGCCGCTGGCCTAGCGATGCGCATGGCGGGCAGCCACTGCTTTACCCCGCCCCAAATCCCCAGTGTGCCCTGCACCAGCGCCACCAGTAGCGCCAGAATCAGCGTAAAAGTACCGAGTTCACCAATCATTGTTTTTCCTGTGGTTAAAAGGCTTCAGCTTGGTTTGATGCGGTGTTAAATCTTGAACCACAGAGTAAAACGAGAGCACAGAGCGCCACAGAGAAAACCAAAAAGCATCAGGTTTTCTCTGCGGAACTCTGTGTCCTCTGTGCTCTCTGTGGTTCAAGATTTAGCTCCGTTAATATGGGCGTTGTATGGCTTAAACGCATCGAAAAAGAGAGCAGAGGGCGGGCACGTGGGCATGAATTGTGCACACCCTCTATGTTTTGGTTTTCTCCATGTGCTCTGTGCTCTTCCCTTGGCTCTGTGTCTACAGACCTTTTATATCTTTTTATCCACCGCTTTCTGATGCGCTTTGTTTACCGCATCCTGTGCTTCGGGGGGCATGTAGTTTTCGTCGTGTTTGGCGAGCACTTCGGTGGCGGTGAAGATGCCGTTTTCCCAGCTCCCTTCGGCCACTACGCCTTTGCCTTCTTTAAATAAATCCGGCAGCAATCCGCGAAATTGCACCGGGATATTTTTATCGGTGTCGGTCACAATAAAGCGAATGCTGATGCCATCGCTTGCGCGGATCAGGCTTTTATCCACCACCATCCCGCCCAGCCTGAAAGCCCTGCCATGCGGCGCTTCGCCATTGATGATTTGTGTTGGTGAGTAAAAAAACACCAGGTTTTGCCGAAAAGCATTCACAACAAAAAAAGTGACTAAAGCCAGCGTGATTAAAGCACCCACAATCCAAAATATACGTTTACGTCTGGGTGTCATGGCTTTCTCCTTGATGATTCTTTACAGGTGTTGCCCTGTGTACGCTATCGTTGTTTTCGAGTTTTCGTTTGCTGTAGCAAATAATGAGAGAACATAAGGACTACGCTCTCTGCATGGGGCTTGAAAATCCCCTTGAAGCACGCCGAAGCGAGGAATAAGCGGATCGGGGTTTCGGAAAAGGGGTAGCGAGGCAGCGAGCGAGCAGCCTTTTTCGCCGAGCCGATTATCCGCAGTGAGGGGCCTTCGTGCTGGCTGGGGTGGCCTTCTTTGGCTTCGTTTCTTGGCCACGCAAGAAAGGAAGGTCCAGCGGGACGCCCGCACCAAAATCAATGTGCCGAAGGCACTAAAAAGATCATTTAGATGTTGTTTGGGTCTGCCAGCATCTTTGCTAAAAATGCGATGAATGCTCATATACCTCATCCTCAATTTCTTCAGCCAAAGCCATTCGCCGTAAGTGCTGAATCACTTGTTTACGTTGCTGCCTGATCAATAGCCATTCCATACCTAGCCCAAAAACACAGGCGATGAAAGAGCCCCACACGTAAAGGCCGTACCCGCCCATATGGATAAAATCGCTGAAGTTGGCCCAGTAGAGGGTTGAGAACATTATTTTTCTTCCTGTGCGATGCGCTCTTTAACCCAGCGAGTGCGGCTTTCTCTTTGCAAAATCAGTGTGCGAACGCGGGATAGGCAAGTGGCGATGCTGTACATCCACGCCGCCAGCGACATCAGCAGCATGGCAATCAACATCGTGCTGGCCATGCTGCTGCCGTTCTCCATCGAGATCGACGCGCCTTGGTGCAGGGTGTTCCACCATTTCACTGAGAAATAAATCACCGGCACATTAAACACCCCGACGATGGCCAGTACTGATCCGGCCTTATCGCTCCGGTCGGGCTCATCAATGCTGCGGGTGAGGGCGATAAAACCTAAATACAGAAAAAACAGCAGCAGCATCGAGGTAAGCCGTGCGTCCCACACCCACCAAGTGCCCCACATCGGCTTGCCCCACAGTGCGCCTGTTAAGAGCGATAAAAACGCCATTAAGGCTCCTGTAGGGGCCAAGGCTTGCGCCATCATCGCTGATAAGCGGGTGCGCAGAACCAGATGCATCACCGACCAGAATGCCATGACGATATAAATAAACATCGCCATCCAGCTGGTGGGCACATGCAAAAAAATAATCCGATAGCCTTCACCCTGCTGAGCGTCGCTAGGTGCAATGGCAAAACCCAGCCACAGCCCCACAGCACAGAATAGAAGGGCTGCAACCATAAATAGCGGGATCAGCCTTCCTGCCAGCGGGTAAAACTGCATGGGGGAGGCAAAGGAAAATAGATTCAGCCAGCGCGGGCCGTTATGGCTTGGTTTCATTGTTTCCCTGAATATTTCTTGTGTGACAGCCATGTGTAGGGCGGGTGCAACCCGCCGGTTTATATATTTAATATTGGCGGGTTGCACTCGCCCTACAAAACATCGGTTTTTTACTCTATTTTTTTCGGAATAAAATCATTCAATCGCTAATCTCACCGCCATCGCAGCCAGCCAGGGCGCTAAAAACAGCGTTCCGCAGAGGATGGCGGCAAGTAATGATAATTCGGCCATGCCGGATAAGCCGCCAGCCACCGCGGCCACTGCGCCGCTGCCAAAAATTAAAACGGGTGCGTAGAGCGGTAATACTAAAAGAGCCAATAACATTTCTCCCTGACGCACACCTAGGGTGAGCGCCGCACCTATGCTGCCTAATGCGCTCAGTGTAGGCGTGCCGAGAAGTAAGCTGCCCATCAGCATGAGCAGGGTGTCGCTTTCTAGCCCGTATTGAATGCCTAAAAGTGGCGCAACTAAGGTGAGCGGGATGCCGGTCGTTAGCCAATGAGCGGTCAGCTTGCCTGCCACCATCACACTGGCGGGGGCAGGGGAGAGTAATAGTTGTTCCAGGCTGCCATCTTGCCAATCGTTATTAAAAAGCCGTGGCAGGGCGAGCAGATTGGCGAGGATTACCGCTACCCACAGCACGCCGGGGCCGATGCGGGCCAGCAGCTTAGGCTCGGGGCCGATGGCGAGTGGAAACAGGCAAGCGACTAAAACAAAGAACACTACGCCCACCAGCAAATCGCCACGTTGCTGCCAGGCCAGTAGTAAATCACGGCGAACGATGGCGGCAAAAAAGCGTGGGCTGCTCATGCTGCGCTGCCTTGGCTTAAATCTAGCTCGCTGATGTTTTGAATGGCTTGGGGTAGGGCTTGATGCGAGGTAAGAATAACGATGCCGCCGTCACGATTGTGCTGGTCAATCCACTCACCCAGCTGATTCTGTGCGGCTTGATCGAGGCCTACAAAGGGCTCATCGAGTAACCAAAGAGGGCGGCTAATGGCGAGTAATCTTGCCAAGGCAGCACGTTTCTTCTGGCCTTGCGATAGTGAGCGAACGGCTAGATCGCATTGGCGGATCAGCCCGACTTGAGCGAGTGTTTTGAGCGCGGCGGCTTCGCTTAAAATCTGCCCCGATATGTCCGCCGTAAGGCGTAAATTAGCCCGCGGGCTAAGCAAATCTTTTAAGCCCTCTTTATGGCCCAGATAATGCAGCGCGGCATAGTAATCATCGCCCCAAGCCGCCAATGCCTTGCCCTGCCAAGTAATCTCACCAGCCTGCGCCAGGCTTAGTCCCGCCAGCATTTTAAGCAAGGTGGTCTTGCCCGCGCCATTTGCGCCACGCAGGTGCAGGCATTGCCCCGCATGAAGGGCAAAGGATAGGTCGGTAAAAAGGGTGCGATCAGCGCGCTCTGCTGAAAGTCTGGATACAGAAAGCATGGGGCAGTAGTCAGTCAAGTTGGAAAAAGCAGCGTAGACATCGGTGGTTTTTTTGCTTGGCAAGTTTTCCGGCTCAGCGCAATGGTGAATGAAACGCCAACAGACCCTAGTATAGGGATGTAGCGCTTTTTGCCGACAGGTATTTGGGCCTATCTCAGAAGAGGTAGTCCTAAATGCAACAGGCTAATTCACAGGCTTGGCGTTATAGTGGGAGGTGACGATTTGGGAATGCTTAAAGGGCGGTATGCATGGGCAGGGTGGGGGCACGTTTTTGTGCCTGCGTAGTCATCTGCAATAAATTCCCTGCTGCAGATTGTCAGAATATACGTTGTTGAGCTGTCATATATCGCCATATAGTGCGACTAATGATGAGCTTCATTGAAAGCTGCTCCCTCCTCCGATTTAAGGAAGCCTGATGTTTGCCTCACCGATTGCTCCCTTACAAGATCGCTTTGGCCGCGCCATACGCTACCTGCGTTTATCGGTAACGGATCGCTGTGATTTGCGCTGTAATTACTGCCTACCTAAAGGCTTTAATGGCTATGAAGAGCCTGCAAATTGGTTGAGCTTTGATGAAATGACGCGCTTGGTCGGCATCTTTGCCCAAGCAGGGGTTTCGCGCGTGCGCCTTACGGGGGGCGAGCCTTTGTTGCGGCATAACTTACCTGAGCTTGCGGCTAGATTATCGGCGCTGCCGGGGGTGGAAGATTTATCGCTCTCTACTAACGCAACGCAACTGGTCAAACATGCCGTAGCGCTCAAAGCCGCAGGCGTGAAGCGCATCAATGTCAGCCTCGATTCGCTGGATAAAGGCTGTATTAATACGATTACTGGCCGCGATAGTTTTGATGCCATTATGGCGGGGATTATGGCGGGCAAGGCGGCGGGGTTTGATCCGATTAAGCTCAATATGGTGGCGATGCGCGGTGTGAACGAGCACGAAATCAAGCGCATGGTGGCGTTTTGCCTTGAGAACGATTTTATTTTGCGCCTGATCGAAGCCATGCCCATGGGCAGCACCGGCCGCAATGCGCAGTATTTAGATTTAAACCCCGTGCGCGAGCAGCTGGTTGCAGAGTTTGGCCTGATTCCCGAAGTGGCCGAGCTGGGCGGCGGGCCTGCGCGTTACTGGCAAACGAGCGACGGCAGCGGGCGGGTCGGCTTTATTACGCCTATCTCACAACATTTCTGTGCTACCTGTAATCGGGTCCGGCTGGCCGTGGATGGCACTTTATATATGTGCCTGGGCCAGGAAGAAAAGTTTGAATTCGCACCGCTGCTGCGAGGCGGCGCAAGCGATGAAGAAATCCTAGCCGCACTCAAATCCGCCATCGAGCTAAAGCCAGAACGCCACGAATTTAAAGAGCAACCCGGAAAAATCATCCGCTTTATGTCACAAACAGGCGGTTGATGTTTCTTTAGTAATGGTTGAAGTTTTTGCACACAATGTTAAATCTTAAACCACAGAGTAAAACGAGCACACAGAGCGCCACAGAGAAACCCAAAAGCGAGGAAGAGTCCTCCGCAATAAGCTGAAGAAATATTATTAAGTATCCGCAGGAGTGATTAAATGCGGCATAAAGGCTTTATATAGCTTCACGGCGCTTTAAAAGAGAGTGAGGGCTATGTTGCTTGGTCTAGGGGCTGATAAATCTTTAGCTCTGCCTGCCTTGTTTCGGCTAGCTAATATTTTTAGAGCTGGATTATATGGCTAACACCTTCCGCGTGAATGGGGAGGATATGCTGGAAACGTATCGGCAGAATATTGGCGGGTAGCTTGCCAATATTCATGCAAGCCCACTTCGGTGGGCTTTTTTGTTTTGTGGGCTAGAGATGCTTTATCTCAACCGACCATACTATGGCAACAGTCGTTCGCGCGCATTGGCATGGCCAACGAGAAGCGAAACTGACGAAGTAGGGCGAGTGCAACTGACTCCACCGTAGGACGAGATTAACAAGGATGCTAGCGTAGCGGCACTTGGTGAAAAATACACAACGTAGTTCGGATTCCCAGGCTCGTTGAGCGCAAACATTGCCGCATCCGCAGGTGCCTGACACGCCATGAACAGAATTTCAAACGCATCCTGAATTGCTATATGTTTTTGGGACGAGATATCCGCCGATGAAAGTGAAACTGTGTACCATGTCATTTCTGCTCCTTTGCCCAACGTCAGAATACAGGGGCTGGTTTTAGCCAGCAAGGTAGGTTGGGCTAAAGCTGTATCAGCCCAACATTTCAATATGCCTAAGAATGTTGGGCTGATAAGTCACTAGCCCAACCTACCGTGCTGTAACAGCTCGGCGCGCTCAACAAGAATTTGTTCAATCAACCTACCTAGGTCATCCGCAAGTTCACCGAGTTGAGTTGAATTTCTAGAAAAATCAAATCCATTTTTAGCAGGCCCATAGAGATTTACTAGAGCTCGATGTGCGAGATCATTACGCTTGCTCTGTAGGCTTCTCAATTCCACGATTAATTGTTTATTGGCATTTATTTTGCCAAATATATCGACCAACTTTCCTAGCGGTGCGTTAGCAACTTCGTCAGCCCTGTGCTCGTAGACCATATTTACAGGGAGAAACTCCCTAACTTTGTCGTGATAGTCGGCAATGTAATTTTTAAGTCCTTCCTCAATGAGCTGAAATCCGGCTAACGCGTGGCTTGCAATATCTCGATAGAGTTCTTCCTCTGTCATCACTCCCTCCCCCGGACTTTGAGTTGCCTAACGTTTGAATTCACCGGCGATGCGCGGTTTTATCGCGCAGCGTCCGGTGGAATAATGGGTTAGCCGTCGTCACACAGGGGGCGGTAGTGCATTGATTCCAATTGGAACCTGGATAGCGTCCATGCGGATCAGAAGAGGAATTAACTCTTTGTGTTGAAACAACGTTTGGTCTTTCCCCCAGTGGACAGAGTAGAGCTTCTCCTTCTGGTTTGGCAGATCGGTCGTCTTTGACGTTCCCGGTGCTGTATACACAAACAACCAATCACCCTTATTTAACCAGCCGTTACCAAACCATAGGAAGTTGTCTCGGAGCGGGAAGGCCTGCCCTTCATGCCCTCGAATTCCAATAATTAGTCCGTAGTTGCCGAGGTCTATGCTCTCGTTTGCTTGAAGAACTACACGCTCCATATTTGGAATGCCGTGATCGAAGACTCCTACGATTTTTAGTTCGTCAATGGAGACAACATTCATTCGTCCGCCCCTTCGCGTTTCGTGAGCCAAGTGGCCAAGAGTAAAACAACTCCGACAATGCCCAGAAGGTAGCTGGGTTTTTCGATGTTGTTTTTGTACAGATCAACAGCAACTCCCAAAATTGCGGTTCCCACAAATACGCTCAATTGTTTCAAGTGCTGTGCTCTACTAATGGCCCCAACTCGTTCGCGAAGAGTCGCAATGGTTACCTTAGCGTCACCGAGTTCTTGGTGTGTCTTCTGAAGTTGCTCGTCACGAATTCTAAGATCGCAACGGGTTACCTCAAGATCATGTGACATTTGAGTGAACGACCCAGCGATCAAACTAGCGGCGACCTCGCCGCCAAAACTTCTGGCTCGCGTCGCGGCCAACACCTCCATCGTTTGAGTTATAGGAAGCCCGTGTATCGGAGGGTTGGGGTCGACAGACAATGGTTCGCTGGAGCCTGCGACCTGAGTGCCTGACGCTCCGGTTTCACTTGGAACTGGCAAATCGCTCATGAGCATCCTTTGTGATGGCTAACGTAGAGGTGAGGGGCGCCAAGTTAGGTTGTGGCAAAAACAACGCGGCTCATCTTGAAGACGGCATAGCCAGCGACTTTTTCAGAGACCCCGACAATTAGTGGCTCGGTAAGCCATCCACCTTCCACTTCTGGCAGGAACGACATACCAGAAATGCGAGGCCGAATAATGTACATCGCACGATATGTGTATACAGACTGGGTAAAAGTAATTTTTTTATCCCAGACGAAATCAACATCGCAAGGAATGTCGTTTGTATCTTGCAATCCTTCAATCTTCAACATCGTCATCCCAGCCAAGATGTAAGGCTGCCAATCTTGCGGGATTTGAGTTTTAAGTAATTTGAGTTATAAAAACGCTTAGCCCCTTGAAGTGCCTTGCTGGGCACAGCCTGAAGCTCGGTTGGGCTGATAAGCCACTAGCCCAACCTACCATGCTGTCTTTGCTCATTTGAGTCACTTTCAAGGGAAGCCGGATAAGAATAACCAACTCCGGTCCGGCAACGACTTAGATGCTTATAAGTAATAGCTCATTACACTAGGCTTTGCTTATCCCTTCCAAGAGAGTCAGTTCGGTGGGCTTTTTCTAAACCCCATTAACTGACTCCCGCTCCCGCCTCCCGCAAAATCCTTTGTGTTTGTTACGCCACTACTCTGGCCAATTCACTCACACAAAGGGCGGTGGCGGAGAAAATCCTGCAGTCGCTGGACGAGATTCTGCTGTTGGTACTACGGCTGCAGCCATCTGAAATTGATGGCCTGGAAATGGATGATTATTTTTCTGGGTAGGGGCTGCGGAGCGTGATTATCTCCGTCAACGACATCCCATTGATGCGTGAGATATTTAATGGGCTGTTTTTGCGGGCAGCATGAAATGCTGCGGAAAATGATGGAAAATGCAGCCAATCTGTTTATCGCACGGCGATTCATTTGAGATAATGTGATACAACCGCTACCCCAGCTTTATCCCTTGCTCCACAGCCCAAATCGCCGCTTCCAGCCGGGAGCGGAAGTTTAGTTTTCTGAGCAGGCTTTTAACGTGCACTTTCACTGTGCCTTCCGCAATCCCTAGTTCTCTGCCGACCAGTTTGTTGGATAGGCCATTGGCTAGGCAGCCTAGTATTTCTCGTTCACGCTCGGTTAAAGAAGCCATCATGGCGTTGCGCTCGCTGCCGTCGTCTTCCCGCATCGCTAGGGCAAGTACGCGGCCCAAGCGTTCTGGAATCGCCATTTGCCCGTCTAAGGCTTCGGCGAGGCTGGCGATGATTTCTTCTGGCTCCATGTCTTTCAGTAAGTAGCCATCGGCACCGGCCCGCACTGCGGCGACTAAATCGGATGATTGATCGGATACGGTGAGCATCACCACGCGTGAATCCAGATCAAGCTCTTTAATGGCTCGCAGCGTGGCAATGCCGTCCATTTCTTTCATATTTAAATCTAAGATCACCAAATCTGGGTTATTTGCGCCCACGACAAGGAGGCCTTCTGCACCGCTGGCGGCTTCACCGATGACATTAAAGCGGCTATCTAAAGCCAAAAGCTGCACCACGCCTTTGCGAAATAGAGGGTGATCGTCGATGACGACGACGGAGTATTTGTCGCTCATAGCGCGCTTCCTTCGGCCACTGAAAAGGGCGTGTTGGGGGTGAATTGTAAGGAGATGAGGGTGCCATTGGGCTGTTGGCGGGTGATGCTTAGCTGGCCCTTTAGGCTATGAGCGCGGTCGCGCATAATGCCTAGCCCATAATGCTGTTTTTTGTCTGGGTGATCTTTGATGCCGAGTCCATCATCTTGGATGGTGACTAAAATCGTATTTTTTAACCATGCCAGCGTAACCCAAGCGTGCTGTGCATGGGCGTGGCGCTCGATATTAGCGAGTGCTTCACGCACGATTTGTAAGATATGAATTTCTTCGTGCGCACTTAGCTCAACCCCCATCAGGTGATTCTCTAAAATAACCGGATGGGCTGCACGCTCTGCAAATTCGCTTACGGTTTGCTCGAGTGCCTCAGCCAGCCCGCGCTCGTGCATTTGTAGGCGAAAGGTATTGAGTAGTTCACGTAGCTGGCGGTAAGCATCATTTAAGCCTTGGCGTAATTCAGTGAGCACGGCTTGGGCGGTGTCGCTGCGGGCGGATTCGGGGAATTCGGTTTGCAAACGCACTACTTGGATTTTTAAATAGGATAAAGATTGCGCCAAGGAGTCGTGCAGCTCACGTGCAATGACCGAGCGCTCCTCGTGTAGGGCCAAACGATGCAGCGCCTGCGTGCGTTTGGCATTGGCAAGTGCCGTGCCAATTTGCCGTGCAACGGCTTCAAGTAATTGCTGCTGCCAATCGGCTAGTTTTTGGCCCGGCTTGAGTTGAATCGGCATGATGCCGTAGTTTTTTCGGCCGTCAGTTAGCTGAAATACAGGGTAATTTGTGCTTAGTGCAGGCGTGTTGACGGCATCACTACAGGATGCACAGGCTTTTTGATCGCAATGCTCGTTTGCCTTGTTGGGCATGATGGCAAAGCGAAATGCCAGCGGAGCTTGCTCGGTTTCTGTGATGCAAATGGCGGCGTGTTCTAGCTCGATCACGCTGCCTAAATCGCTTAATACTTGATCAAACGTGGCTTGGTTGGGCTCTTGATCAGATAGGCGCTGCTTAATGCGGTAGAGCAGCTCTAGGCTGCGCTGATTTTGCGATAAAGCCTTGGTTTTCTCGTTGACGCGTGATTCTAATTCGCCAATACCACGCGCTAATTCGGCCACCATATGGTTGATAGCTTGGCCGAGCTGGGTGATTTCACCTGCTCCCTGCTCTGGCGCGCGCACACTTAAATCACCATTTTTAATCTTGCTCGCCGCGTGAGCCATGGCGATCAGTGGCTGAGTCACGCGTTGCGATAGCCAGCGCAAAGTGCCTAATAGGATCAACAACATAGTTCCTAAAGCAATCCACTGAATACGCCCCAGCCAGAGCAAGCGGGTTTCGTGCTTGGCTTCGATGGCTTCTACATAAGTATCGATTAAAGATACAAAGCGAATGGCTTTAGGAAGTAGGCTGCCGTCGTGTTCGCTATTAAGTTGCGATAGCTCATTTTTAACATCGGTACGCCAAGTCATTTCCATGAGGTTGTAGCTGACGCGCACAGGGTCATCGGCCTGCTTGGGTAGATTATTCAGCAGCGTGGGGTGGTAAAGGCGTTGCTCAAATTCATCGATCACCTCTTGCAGCAGAGGGCGGCTGCCGGGCACTGGGGCGGGCGGGGATTCGTGGGTGGCGACGATTAAATACACTTGCTTACGTAAGGAGCCCGCCAGATTAATCGCAGCGCCTTCACCTGTGGAGCGCACCACCGTGCTCCAGCTCATAAAAAAGGCCAGAAACGCGGGTAAAACCATCAGCAATAATGCGCGGGCAATAAACTGCAAAATCGACGCTTGGCGGAAATAATCCCCAATACGCATAAGTCATACCTCCAAATTTCCATGCTTATCGTTGTGCCGCAGACTGATCCATTTACAGCTTCTCATTCACAGAGCCTGCTTTGCCTACTTTTAGTCTGCATAAGGGTTCGATCGATGCAAGGTAGCAAAACATAGCCTAATCGCCCACATCGCGCTATGTACTTTAAACGTAAGACAAGTCTTTGATTTATTTCGTTTACCTCCAAAGAGGTAGGGGTGCGGTGGGTGCTACGCCTTACACCTCTAAAGAGGCATTGTATGTATTTCACATGCGGCCTAATCTTAAAAACTTACTATTTGGATTGGCTGCCGTAGTGGACCCTTCTCGTCGCAATTTACTTTTTGGCCGTCGTCCGCAAACGCCTACAGCACCGCGTCCACCTTGGGCAACGGCGCGTTTTTTGGATCGCTGCACGCGTTGTGGTGACTGCGCCACCGCTTGCCCGACTCAAATTATTAAAGTGGGCGAGGCTGGGTTTCCGATGGTGGATTTTGCGCAGGCTGAATGCACCTTTTGTGGCGATTGCGCGCGCGCCTGTACGCCTTTGGCCCTAGATCAAAGCATCAGTCCCCCTTGGAAGATTTACGCAGAAATCAATGCCAGCTGCCTTGCCGATCGCGGTGTTGAATGCCGAATTTGCGGTGAGGTCTGTGATGAGCAGGCGATTCGTTTTCAGCTGGCCGTTGGTAAAGTCGCCCATCCCCTTGTTAATGCCGAGCAATGCACGGGCTGTGGTGCCTGTGTTTCCGCTTGCCCTAGCCAGAGCATTCGTTTGTTGGAGTTGATCTCATGAATATTTTTAGCCTGGTGATTCGGGCGGTTCCCGATCATTTAGAAGAAGTAAAAGCGGCGGTGCTTGCCGTGCAAGGGGTGGAGTTACATCTTGAGCACGAGGGGCGGCTGATTATCACCATCGAGGATGTACCGGGCGTTCGATCATCCGATTTGCTCAAACAAATTCAAGACATTCCCCATGTTGCATCGGCCACGCTGGCTTATGAATATTGCGACGAAGAACTGCCACCACCCCCATCTATGAAATCAAAAAAATCTGAGGAGCGCTTATCATGAGCCTGGATCGTCGTGAGTTTATTAAAATATCTGCCGTCGCTGCAGCGGTAGCCAGTGCAGGCATTCCGCTGGCCGGCGCTGCGCCTAAAACCATGCCTGCTATGGCGGGTGATGGTAAAAATAGTATCCGCTGGGATAAAGCGCCCTGTCGATTCTGCGGTACGGGCTGCGCTGTGTTGGTAGGGACGCAAGATGGCCGTGTGGTGGCCACGCAAGGCGACCCTGATGCGGAAGTGAATCGGGGTTTAAATTGCGTGAAAGGGTATTTCCTTTCCAAAATCATGTATGGAGAAGATCGCTTAACCCAGCCTTTACTGCGTAAGAAAAACGGCCAATATGATAAGGATGGCGAATTCACCCCCGTAAGCTGGGATGAAGCGTTTGCCATTATGGAAAAGAAATGGAAAGAAGCGCTGAAAGCCAGCGGGCCAGAATCCATTGCGATGTTTGGCTCGGGCCAATGGACGATTTATGAAGGCTATGCCGCCGTTAAATTAATGAAAGCCGGCTTTAGATCAAATAATATCGACCCGAACGCGCGTCACTGTATGGCCAGCGCGGTAACCGGCTTTATGCGTACCTTTGGTATGGATGAGCCTATGGGCTGTTACGACGATATTGAAGTGGCCGATGCCTTTGTGCTTTGGGGCTCGAATATGGCCGAAATGCACCCGATTTTATGGAGCCGCATTACCGATAGGCGTTTATCTAACCCCAAAGTAAAAGTTGCGGTGTTATCGACTTATGAGCACCGCTCTTTTGAGCTGGCCGATATTGGCTATGGTCTGGTATTTACCCCGCAAACTGATTTGGCAATGATGAATTTTATTTGCCACCACATCATCAAAACCGGTCGCGTAAATCAAAAGTTTGTAAAAGATCACTGTAATTTCAAAATTGGCGAAACCGATATTGGCTACGGATTGCGGCCTAAGCACCCCTTGGAAGTCAATGCCAAAGCCAATGGCTACCCTGATGCCAACGGCAAGCCCAAAACCAATCCAAATGATATGAAAGAAGGCTCGTTTGAGCAGTTTTCAAAATTCGTATCCGATTACACGGTGGATAAAGTCAGCAAGCTTTGCGGCATTCCGGAAGACCGCCTGATTGCGCTGGCTGAGCTGTACGCCGATCCAAAAATCAAAGTTACCTCGTTCTGGACCATGGGCTTTAATCAGCACACCCGTGGCACATGGGCGAACAATATGATTTACAACATCCATTTGCTGACCGGCAAAATCGCCGAGCCGGGTAATAGCCCCTTCTCACTGACAGGCCAGCCTTCGGCCTGTGGTACGGCGCGTGAAGTGGGCACCTTTGCCCACCGCCTGCCTGCCGATATGGTGGTGACGAATCCTGAGCACCGCAAACACGCAGAAGAAATCTGGCGCATTCCTGAGGGCACCATCCCTGCCAAAATCGGCTTACACGCAGTAGCCATGGCGCGTGCGATTAAAGACGGCAAGGTGAAAGTCTATTGGCAGATGTGCAATAACAATATGCAAGCTGGCCCCAATATTAATGAAGAGCTCTACCCCGGCTGGCGCAGGCCGGACACCTTTATTGTGGTGTCTGATCCTTACCCAACCGCATCGACTTTAGCGGCCGATCTGGTCTTGCCAACGGCAATGTGGGTAGAAAAAGAAGGCGGCTTTGGTAATGCCGAGCGCCGCACCCAGCTTTGGCGTCAGCAGGTGGATGCGCCAGGCGAAGCAAAGTCGGATTTATGGCAGCTGATGCAGTTTGCCAAGCGCTTTAAGGTAGAAGACGTATGGCCTGCCGATTTGATCGCCAAACAGCCCGCAGTGAAAGGTAAAACCCTGTACGACGTGCTGTATGTGAATGGCAATGTGGATAAATTTAAAGCGGCCGATCAATACAAGGGCTTTGAAAACGTAGAAGCCAAACTGGCCGGGTTTTACATCCAGAAAGGCTTGTTTGAAGAGTACGCCCAGTTTGGTCGCGGCCACGGCCACGATTTAGCACCGTTCGATATGTATCACCAAGCACGCGGCTTGCGTTGGCCCGTGGTGAATGGCAAAGAAACCAAATGGCGCTATCGCGAAGGCTACGACAGCTACGTGAAGAAAGGCGAGGGCGTGCGTTTCTACGGTAATAAAGATGGTCGCGCCAATATTATTGCCTTGCCTTACCAAGCGCCGCCAGAAATGCCCGATGCTAACTTTGATATGTGGCTCTGCACTGGCCGTGTATTGGAACACTGGCATACCGGCACCATGACGCGCCGTGTGCCTGAGCTGCATAAAGCTGTGCCAGAAGCGATGGTGTTTATGAATCCGAACGATGCCAAAAAACGCGGCTTACAGCGCGGCATGCTGGTGAAAGTATCGTCTCGCCGTGGGGACATCCAAGCGCGCTTAGAAACGCGTGGCCGCAATAAACCACCAATGGGGCTGATCTTTATCCCCTTCTTTGACGAAGGCCGCTTGGTGAATAAGCTGACGCTGGATGCCACTTGCCCGATATCCAAGCAAACCGACTTTAAAAAATGCGCGGTGAAAGTGGTGAAGGCTTAGCCGTCTGTAGGGCGGGTGCAACCCGCCAAATTACTTGGGATAAATGGCGGGTTTCACCCGCCCTAAGAATGGGATGAGGGATAAATGGCGCTTTGTGATCGGGCCATTTATTCATCCAAAGGAGAAAAAAATGAAAAAATTAATGACTATGCTGGCGCTGTTTCTGAGCTTCTGTATGGTCTGCGCGCCCGTGGCGCAGGCCGAAACCATGAAATCCTTGCGTGGCAGTGAGGCCGTTAAAGGCGACGCGCCTTCAGAAAATTATCGCTGGGAAAAAGACCGCAAGCCTTTGCAGCGCCAGTTTGTGCAGCAGCCACCTATTATTCCGCACACCACCAAGGGCTATCTGATTACTAAAGAGTTTAATAAATGCCTCGATTGTCATAGCTGGGATCGCACGGCCGATTCTGGTGCGACTAAGGTATCGATTACCCACTTTAAAACCCGTGGTGGCACTGAGCTGACCAATATCTCGCCGCGTCGTTATTTCTGCCAGCAATGCCATGTGCCGCAAACGGATGCCAAACCTCTGGTTGGCAATACCTTTAAGCCCGCGACCGGCATGGTTAAGTAAAAAAGGACTAAATAATGAGCGATGAAAGCAAGCCCTCATTCAAAGCACGGCTTTGTGCACGTATACAAAAGCTGCGCAGCCTTCGTATCGGCTATATCGGCGTGATTGTGGCGTTTTTTGTGGGGATTATCTTTTGGGGCGGCTTTAACACCGCGCTAGAAATGACCAATACCGAAAAATTCTGTTTAAGCTGCCACGAAATGGCCAGCAATGTGTATCCGGAATACCAGGAAACCGTGCACTACACCAATCGCTCCGGCGTGCGCGCTACCTGCCCGGATTGCCATGTGCCACACGAATGGGGCCCAAAAATGTGGCGCAAGCTTGAGGCTTCTAAAGAAGTGTGGGGCAAGCTGACGGGTTATATTGATACGCGTGAGAAATTCTTGGATAAGCGTATCGAGCTGGCTCAGCACGAGTGGGATAGGATGAAAGCCAACGATTCCAAAGCCTGCCGTAACTGCCATAACTACGAATACTTCGACTATATGGAGCAAAACACTCGTTCGGCCAATGCTCACCAAAAAGGCCTGTCTGAAGGCATGACCTGTATCGACTGCCACAAAGGCATCGCCCACCACCTG
This sequence comes from Janthinobacterium sp. B9-8, assembly GCF_000969645.2. NCBI lineage: Bacteria > Pseudomonadati > Pseudomonadota > Betaproteobacteria > Burkholderiales > Oxalobacteraceae > Janthinobacterium > Janthinobacterium sp. B9-8. Next base: position 1,783,460 of record NZ_CP014222.1, on the reverse strand, counting down.
CCCGCCGTTAATCAAAACGTAGGACCAGATGGCAAGGGCGTGAGCAAAGAAGTGATGCACCCCGCATCGCCTAAGCCTGCAGTGAAGGCAGACAACGCCAGCGATGAAGAGATTGCAGGGACGCAGTAAAACCCAAACCTTGAACCACGCAGGCCCAGAGGACATGGAGTTTCATGGAAAAAACCAAGGAAGGTGAAGGGGAGTATAGGGTGTGCAAGTCGTTTTTCTTGCGCACCGTTTTTCAGCGCTCCAACTGCGTTGTTGTGGATCCTATAAACACCATGTCGATCTATGACGAAGGCTGAAGCTTCCTTAGTTTGATATGTAAGAACGGGCTTCTTCGGATGCCCGTTTTTTTTCGTTAGCTTGTTGTAAAAGCATGCGTTTTATTAGGATATATCGAGATTATATTTACGGCATGCTTTCGGTTTGATAAATTCGCCGCTCATTTCATACAAGGATATCCACGAATGTTTCGTGCGAGCCTTTCCTCAGTAGCCCGCTCTGCTGATATATATCTGATGATTCCGCACTAGCCTCTGCCTTGGCAGGCTGTGAACGCCTGCGTGTTATCCAATCCCTTGATGTTTTTTTGAGCATGGGCTTTGCCGTGCATGGCGTAGCTTGATGGCGCACTGCGCGCTCCACTTTTCGATGCTGTGCATCGCTAAGCGAAACGCTTCGAGTGCGCCCTACATGAGTGCGCACGAAAGCTTCGCGCCCAATAAATCATCACGGGATAAATCCCATTTCTAACTCGTTTGCCTGCTAGCAGGCTGCTAGGCAGGCGCGTGTGCGCTATTGGAATCATGATGATTAAATTATTAAAGTCTTCCCGCTGGTATCTGTGGTTTACCTTAGGCCTGCTCATTACCAGTATTGGCTCTGGATTAACTGCGGTGGCGGTGTTTGGTGCTTTATCTAAGGCGGCTGCAGCGCCGTCTGATTTTGCGCTGACTTTCTCAATGTCGATTGTGCCGACTTTATTTAGCTCTGAAATCGGAAAATATTTGGGTAAATGGTGTAAGCCTTTTTCTGTGCTGATTGCCGCAGAAATAGGCGGGGTATTGTCTTTATTGCTGCCTTTTTATGCTTTGGATTCGGGAAATTTGCTGATGCTGAGCATGGCGCTGGCTTTGCCTAGTCTTTGTTCTGGTTTAGCTGTTTCGGCTTATCACACCATTAATAAGCGGGGTTTTGGCGAGGAAGACTATCTGCATATTGCCACCATAGAAACCCTTACTTTTTCTGCGATTACCATTATCGGCACGGGTATAGGCGGAGTGCTTTATCCATTGCTAAGCAGCCCACTTTATTTTGCCTTGGATGCACTTTCCTATCTTTTGGCAATGGCTTGCCTGTTTTATTCGCGCGCTTTGATTGAGGATGCCGCGCTGAATCGAGTCGATCAGGAGGTGGTGGTCAAAATACGGTTTTTCTCTTTAAATCTTGAGAAAAAAACTATTTTATTGATTATGCCGCTACTCACTTTAATCTCAGCACCCGCGATGGCTTTATTGCCGGTAAAGGGAGTGGAATTTAATGACTTTAAAGTATTAGGGCTGGTCATTAATCCGGTATTGATTCTGCTCTTTGCCCGCTGCATCGGCCAATTGATTGGGCCATTATTAACGAGCCAAAAAATGGTAGATCGCTTGCTGCATTCGGCTTGGGCAAAATCCATATTGGGACTAGGATTTTTCTTGATGTATTTATTTGCGTTTTATAGCCAGTATTTAATTTTGGTTATTCTTGCTGTGGTTCTGGCGCATATCAGCTCGAATATTTTATTCGCCGTGTCTTATTCCACCATGCTGAATTATTTCTCTGAAGACGAGATAGGCGCTGCGTCGGTGTTCTCTTACCAAAGCACCACGCTTATCTTGGCGTTTTTCTCCCTGCCGCCCGGTTTTTACGCAGATCAATATGGCTTAGTTGCGGCCATGCTGCTGTTTTCTTTCCCTGCGGTATGGCTGATGTTGGCGGTGTTTATGGCCGTCAAACCCAAGCGAAGTCTTGACGTAAAAACAGGCTGCGAGCAGCCTGTGTAAAAGGGTTTACAGGCCGGCGTTAGCCGGCCTTTTGAGTGGATTAGAAGCTAAAGTTCAGCCCAGTTTGTCCGCTATAGCTGCTTTCCTTGTCATTCAGATATTCCACCTTGCCAAACAGCGTGATGTCTTTGCTCAGCTTGTAGCTGGCGTTAAAGCCGATGCTGGCGGTGAGATCTCTGTCCTTCACAAATTGAATCGGCGCTGCAACGCGTTGGTCGATGGCTAATTTGCTTTGCATATCGTCGCGCTTATCGCTGAAGTGGCGCTCAATGCCCAGATCTGCGCCTAGTTTCAGGGGCTGATCTTTGGCTCCCCAAATCAGGGATGCGCCCAGCTGTCCGGTGAGCTGGGATGCGTCTACGCTGCCTAGTTGCAGGCGGTGGCTAGAGCCTTGCTCGTCAAAGGCGTCGCTCATGACCTTGCCGTGGCTGAGGCTGCTGCGTGCCAGCACGGAGAAGTCCTGATCTGCATAGGCTTTGTAGCTGGCCGCTAAGCTGGCATCGATGCCGCGTGCGGAGGTGGAGCCGGTGATTTGGCCTGTTACGCCGCTACGATCTAAATCGTAGGAATACTTGGCGTAAGCCACGCTGGCAAGGATGTTCAGATCGCTTAAAGGCTGGTAAGCAAGATAGGCGGTGACAGCCTGACCATTCACATTGCCTGAGCCAAAGCGCGCTTCCAGCTTGCCGCTATTTACGGTTAAGACGCTGCCAAGTTTAAGCGTATCGTTCACGCTGAATTCTGCGCCCAGGTAGTAATCATTGCGGCTGATATGCGCGTTGCCTGCCGATTGGCCGCCGCTACGCATATAGCCTGCGTAAGCTGAGTTTTGCTCTTGATTACTTCTAGATTGCAGCAGGTTCAGCATGCTGCGTTTGCCCAGCAGGGCGTAATCGCTGATCGCGCCGTAATATTCTGGCGTGAGGCGTTCTACGTTAGCCGACACCGTTGCGCCGTTGGCGGTCAGGAATTCCCCTGCGTTTTTGCCCACGCTGTTTGCGATCGAGGTATCAATTTGATTGATGCCCACATCGCTTGTGGCGATATTCATCAGTGCGGCTGCGGCGGCACGCTGGTTAGGGTTGCTGCCTAAATCAGCGAAAGTGCTTTGCGGCAAGTTCAGCCCTGTGGTCAGCACTTGGCCGGTGGCCACATCAAATACGGCGGCTGCGTTTACAACTGCTGCGCCGCTACCGGCTACGCCATCTAGATCAAACTTCACGGTGGCAAAGTGGCCGCTTACTTTTTTGGCCTTGCCATCCAAGTCTGCCATGATCTGGTAGACCTCACCCAGGCGCGGGGCGCTGCCGCCGTAGGTTTGCACAATCAGCTCGCTTTGTTTTTCGATCGTGATTTTGCCTGCCACACGGATTTGATCGTGGCCCGTTACGGCGGTGGCGTTTTGCAGCTCAGATTGCAAAGTGGCCGCTTCGGTGTAATTGCCCAGCACGGTGATCATGCCTGGCGAGTTGCCCGGAGCCAGCGTGCCTTCATTACGGAAATCGCCGTTAAAGCTTAAGAAGCCCTGCACCTTTGTGCTATTGGTAAAGCTGCCAGTGCTAGTGCTAACCGTGCCGCCACCTGTCAGGATGTCGTACTTAATGCTGTCGCTATTATTCAGCGTCAGCACGCCGCCTTTATCTACAGTGGCTGTGCCGGTGGTGACGACTGCCTTATCGTTGACGGCAACTTGGCTATTGTTTTGCACATTAATGCTGTCGGTGCGGGTATTGCTGTTGCCGCTGATATCCAGCTTACCGCCGGTGCTGATTAAATCGGTCTTTAGCGCATTAATCTGGCCGGTAAAGACGCCGCCGTTGGTAACGGTGAGCTTATGGGTGGTGGAATTCACCGTGCCTGATCCGTTCAGGGTTTTGATCGTTTGATCGCCGCCTGCCAGAATCATTTCGCCTGTTTTATCAATTTGCACCGTGGCGTTTTTATTCAGGCGCTCAGCTGCGCCTAAAGTCAGCGCGCTTTGATCAAAGATATGCACGTTTTCTGCAGCGCTTGTGCCATTTAGCGTGACTTTGCCGTGCGTTTCTAAGATGCCATCGCCAAGGTTGGCATTCACCACCGAGCCATCGTTCAGCGCGTAGTTGCTTGCGCTGAGTGTGCCATTACCAATGATGTTGCCACTATTAATCAGGCTGGCAATCTTTTGGTTGGCATCGATTTTTAGCGTGCCGTCGTTGCTGAGCTTAGCCGTTGCCGATACGCCGCCATTTTGGTCATTCAGTGTGGCGGTTTTGGCGATATAAATATCTTGGCTGGCCAGCTTGCCGCTGAGCGTGATGGCGCCTTGCTCAATGCGGGTTGCGCCCTTATAGCTACTCTCGCCCGTCATGCTCAGCATGCCGCTGCCTTGTTTTACCAAGCTGCACTTGCCGGATACATCACTGATCTGGCCGCTGAACAGGCTATCGGTGTTTTGCTGCAGCGTTAATTTTCCAGCGTTTAAATTCAACTCGCCGCTGCCTGTTAGCTGAGCAATGGTTTCATTGCCGCCCAAGACCAGCTTGCCCGCAATGCTGACTTTGGCCGTGCCTAATAAGCGGTCTGCTGAGCCCAGCGTGGTAATGCCGGAATCAATTTTGATCGATTCAGCGGCGCTCGTGCCATTGAGCGCTACATTGCCATTGGCAATCAGGCTGCCCGATCCAAGGTTGGCGTTGATGACAGATCCACCATTGAGCGCGTAAGTTTTAGCGGTGAGGGTGGCTTTGCCGTCCAAGCTGGCGTTGATGGTGCCGGTGTTGATCAGCGCGGCAATGGTGTCGTTATGGTTTTGATTCACCACGCCATCGTTGCTTAACTTCGCTTGCTCAGCCAGGCCGCCTTGATTATTTGTCAGCATGCCGTTCTTTTGCACGCTGATATTCAGGCTGGCGAGCGAGCCAGCAAGGCGGATGCCGCCTTGCTCTATGGTGGTATCGCCCTGGTATTGGTTATTGCCCGTCAGGGTGATGGTGCCCGTGCCTTGTATGACCACGCTGCCCTTGCCGGTTTGCGCGTCATTGATCTGGCCCGCAAACAGGGTGTCTTTATTTTGCAGCAGGGTCAGCTTGCCTGCATTCAGATCAACAACGCCACTTGCCGTGCCAGCCAGCGTGCCGATAGTTTCATTGCCGCCCAAGATGAGCTTGCCATCGACGCTTACATCGCTCGTATTCAGCAAACGCTCTGCAGAGCCTAAAGTCATCACGCCACTTGCCACGTTGACAGTTTGCGCCGTGCTTGTGCCGTTGAGCGCAACTTTGCCGTTGGCCGTCACAATGCCTGTGCCCAGATTGGCGTTAATCACCGAGCCTTCGTTTAGCGCATAGGTTTTGGCGGTGAGGGTGGCTTTGCCGTCTGCGCTTGCGTTAATGGTGCCGGTGTTGATCAAGGCCGCAATGGTGTCATCGCTGTTTTGATTGACGATGCCGTCGTTGTTCAGCGTGGCCAGCGCAGATAGGCCACCCTGATTATTCGTCAGCTTGCCGTTTTTCTGCACATCAAGATACTTGCTGGCTAGCGTGCCATCTAAAGTTATTCCACCTTGTTCGATCGTGGTATCGCCGAAGTAATGGCTGTTGCCCGTGAGTGTTAGCGTGCTTTCCCCCTGCTTAAGTACGCTGCCTTTGCCTTCATACCTATCATTAATTTGGCCTGCATAGTGCGTGTCTTTGTCTTGCTGTAATGTCAGCTTGCCACCATTCAGGTCAACAATGGCCTTGGCTGTTTTGCCTGCCAGTGTGCCGATGGTTTCATTGCCGCCCATAATCAGCGTGTCATCAACGGTTACATCGCTGGTGTTTAGCAGGCGTTCGGCTGAGCCAAGGGTGAGCGTGCCTTTTGTGACATGGACGGTTTTGCTGACCAGCGTGCCGTTAAGCTGCACTTTGCCGCCATCAACCGTGGTGTCGCCGCTAAAGGTGTGATTACCGTTAAGGGTGATTTCGCCTGTGCCGTGTTTTAGCAGCGTGCCTTTGTCACCGTCTTTATCCTGAATCACGCCATCAAACACAGTGTTGTGGTTTTGTTCCAGCGTCAGCTTGCTGCCGGACAATTCCACCACGCCGCTTGCTGCACCGGTTAGAGTGCCGATGGTTTCATTGCCACCCAAAACTAGCTTGCCATTGACGGTAACATCGCTGCTGTCTAGCAAACGCTCAGCCGAGCCCAAGGTCATCACGCCGCTTTCAACGTTCACGGTTTGCGCCGAGCTTGTGCCGTTGAGCGCTACTTTGCCATTGGCCGCCACAATCCCCGTACCCAGATTGGCATGAATCACCGAGCCTTCGTTTAGCGCATAGGTCTCTGCGGTCAGCGTGGCTTTGCCATCGGTGCTTTTGTTGATGGTGCCGGTATTCACCAGCGCTTTAATCGTGTCATCGCTATTTTGATTAACGATGCCGTCGTTGTTCAGCTTAGCCAGTGCAGACAGGCCGCCTTGGTTGTTGGTCAGCGTGCCGTTTTTTTGCACATCCAGATTCAGGCTTTCCAGCGTGCCATCTAAAGTAATGCCACCCTGTGCAATGGTGGTGTTGCCTAGATAATGGCTATTGCCCGCGAGCGTGAGCGTGCCTTTTCCTTGCTTGAGTAAGCTGCCGGCGATGGCGCTTGCATCATCAATTTGGCCCGCATAACTCGTATCTGTTTCTTGCAGTAAGGTCAGCTTGCCGCCGTTCAAATCCACCACGGCTTTGGCTGTAGTGCCCGCCAGCGTGCCTATGGTTTCATTGCCACCCATGATGAGCGTGTCGTCAACGGTCACATCGCTGCTGTCGAGCAGGCGCTCGGCCGATCCCAGCGTCATTGTGCCCGTGGTGACATGAACCGTTTTGCTGATCAGTGTGCCGTTAAGCTGCACTTTGCCGCCATCTACCGTGGTGTCGCCACTAAAGGTGTGATCGCCATTAAGCGTAATTTCGCCCTTGCCGTGCTTGAGTAAGCTGCCTTTGTCGCCGTCTTTATCTTGAATCACGCCATCAAAGATGGTGTTTGTGGTTTGTTCCAGCGTCAGCTTGCTGCCGGATAATTCCACTACGCCACTTGCTGCACCTGCCAGCGTGCCTATGGTTTCATCGCCGCCCATCACCAGCTTGCCGTCAACGACTACAGCGCTGCTGTTCAGTAAGCGCTCGGCATGGCCTAAAGTCATTACGCCGTTTTTAACTAAGACTTGTTCGGCGGAGCTTGTGCCGTTGAGTAAAACATTGTCTTGGGCTGTAAGTGAGCCACTGCCCAGATTGGCATGAATCACCGAGCCATCGTTTAGCGCATAGGTGTCGGCAGTCAGCGTGGCTTTGCCATCCTTGCTTGCATTAATGGTGCCGGTGTTGATCAGTGCTTTGATGGTGTCATCATGGTTTTGATTGACGATGCCATCGTTATTGAGCTTGGCAAGCGCAGCTAAGCCGCCTTGGTTATTTGTCAGCGTGCCGTCTTTTTGCACATCCAGATCAAGGCTAGCCAGCGTGCCGTCCAGCGTAATGCCGCCTTGGGCGATGGTGGTTTTGCCTTCAAAATGGTTCTCGCCCGTCAGGGTGAGGGTGCCTATGCCTTGCTTTAATACGCTGGCTTTATTGCCCGCTGCGTCATTGAGCTGGCCAGCAAAAGTGGTGTCTTTATTTTGCTGCAGGGTAAGCTGGCTGCCAGATAATTCAAGTACGCCGTCTGCCTTGCTGCCTGCCAGTGTGCCTATGGTTTCATTGCCGCCCAGTACCAGTTTGCCGTCGACGGTTACATTGCTGCTGTCCAGCAGGCGCTCGCCGCTGGAGAGTGTCATCACGCCGCTGGCTACGTTTACTTTTTCAGCCGAGCTAGTACCGGTGAGCGTCACCGTGCCATTGGCGGTGAGTTCGCCCGAGCCTAGGTTGGCATTAATCACCGAGCCATTATTTAGCGCGTAGGTTTTAGCGGTGAGGGTAGTGCCGTTACCGTTGATGGTGCCGGTGTTAGTTAGGCTGGCTACCGTGTCATCGGCATTTAGATTGATGGAGCCATCGTTGTTAAGCTTGGCATCCTGATGCAAGCCGCCTTGATTATCATTGAGCAGGGCGCCCGCAGACACGTTAACGTCCAAGCTGGCTAAGCTGCCATCTAGCGTAACCGTGCCCTCTTTGATTTGGGTCTGGCCTTGGTAAGTATTGTCGCCAGACAGGGTGAGATTGCCTGTGCCTTGCTTGATTACATGGCCTTTCTCGCCGCTGATTACGCCAGAGAACGTGGTATCGTCACCCTGATTAAGCGTTAGGGCATTAGCCGCCAGAGCCACTTTTCCTGCGCCTGCCAAAGTGCCAATCGCTTGATTGCCCGTCTTTGTTAGATCAAATTGTGCATCTTTTTCAACAGCCACTGCACCGTCTTTATTTAACGATGCCTTGTCAGATAATTGTAAATTTCCAGCTTTGATGGTGGTGCCGCCAAGGTAGGTATTGGCGGCATTTAGAATCAACTCGCCCGCATGATTTGCATCACCAATCACAAGGCTACCGTTAGAAAGTACGCCGTCCATTTGCGCGTGCTTGCCTTTGGCTTGGCCAGGGTTGACCAAGATCGTTGCAGTTTTGCCATCAATATCGATGGCGTTTTTAAAGATCACATTATCTGTTGCGGTGTCCGAGCCAAAAATCAGCGCATTGTCGCCGCCCACAAAGCCCTCGACGCCCCAAGTGCGCTGAGCACCACCATTCAGGCTGACTTCTAAATCGCCGCCACTCGCTGCAAAGCCGCCCGATCCTGTCCACTGCACGCGATCTTTGGCCGTGCCGGTGTAGCGATCAAATTTGCCATTGGTTTCCAGTACGCCGCCATCATGGTTGCCGGTGAAATTGATATTGCTGTGTTTGTGAATGCCCGTGCCATCTTCGGCGTGTAAAGCGCCGCCTTCAATCTTGGTTTGGCCGGTGTAGGTGTTTTCTTCGTTAAATACCACGAGGCCGCTTTTAACGGTGAGATCTGCCCCTTTACCGCTGGTGTTGCTGGCACCATCCAGACCTGCGGCGCTGTCGTCGGCAATGCTGCCATTAAAGGTAATGGTTTTGCCCTTGCCTGCATCAAGTACAACCGTGGAGCCTTTCATCATAAAGAGATCAGAGCCTGCTTCCTTGCCTGCTTCACCCAGATGATCTTCATGATTGTCGCCGCTACCACCGCTCACATTGCCTCGATCAAAAGTGGCATCGCCTTTGATGGTGAGCTTGCCGCCTGCGCGAACAAAAATAGAGCCGCCAAGGCCAGATCCGCCAGCGCCACCTTCAATGCCATCACGGCCATCACCTGATGATCCCGTGCCGCCACCAAAGCCGCCTTGTCCACCTGCACCACCTGCACCATCAAGGCCGTTATCACGCTCTGAGACGCCGGGGTCGCCGCCTTTACCGCCTTGGCCGCCCGTGCCACCCCCTGCACCAAAGCCACCTTTGCCGCCTACGCCGCCATCCGCAGCATCGCCACCACTTGCGCCTCCATCAAATTTGGAGCCGCTCCAGTTGGCACCGCCTTTACCCCCGTCGCCACCCTTGCCACCTACATTGCCGCCGATAGCAAAAGCGCTATCGCCTGCATTACCACCTTGACCGCCGCCGCCGCCGATTCCTACTTGGCCATTTGATAACGCTTTGTCCCACAAGACCAGCTCAGCAATGGCTGCGCCTTCTGCGAGTGCTGCAATTGCAACGTCGGCAACCGCTAAGGCCTTGCAGCCAGCGAGACAAGTAATATCCGCAGCTGCAGTCACTCCCGCAGCAGAAGCTGCGGTCAGACTTGCTGTTGCTTCAGTAACGGCGGTAATTAAGAAAGGATTGCGATCACCACCACTTGAACCATTGCCTCCGTCCCCACCTGCCTCACCCATTGCGCTGGAAGAGTTTGAACCCACTCCGCCTTTGCTTCCGGTAGTGCCGCTAACATCCATGGATTGATCGTGTGTTGGGGTAGAGCCATTTTTGCCTTTGGCGCTAGACGTGCTGTAGGTGCGGTCATTTAATGCACCACCCGTTGTTCCTTTACCTCCATCACCACCCACCGCAGCATTACCCGAGAAATTCACATTTTCTAAAACCACTTCAGCGCCGCTATTAATAAAAATAGCCCCGCCCAAACCCGCGCCGCCGCCGCTGCCGTCACCACCCTTGGTGGTGAAGTTTTTAACCGTAGTGTTGGAGATATTCAACTTGCCCGATTCAACAAAAAAACCGCCGCCTTCATTGCCATTAATTTCATTATTGCTGTCTGCCGTGGCGGTGTGCTCGGCGGTGATAACCATTTTTGGCGCGGCGCCTGCGCTGCCATAAATCAGCATGCCGGTGACGGCACAAATGGCCACAGAGATAAACTTGCCTTGGGATTTGGTTAGGCGGTGCGAGAGTTCGATGCGTTTCATTAGAGGTCTTTGCAAAGGAGTCAAAAAGAATCAATCGGCTGGCGTGTGTCGCCTGAATACGTACAAATTTTTTTGTTGATTTGTTTTAAAAATGAAATAGTTGATCGTGCATAAAACGAAGTCGCTTTTTCGTTTGCTAAGTGCTTGAGTTTGAATGAGCTTTGCTGCCTGCACTTTTGCTAAAGCGGATAAAAGCTTTGCTAAATGGAATAAATATCGTGGCAAAACCGAGGGGGATTGGGCCGCTAATTAGCGGGGGGGTATTCAAAATGAAAAATTTTTATTTATGCTTCCATCGTATAGCTGTTTATGATTGCGCCTTTGTCATTTTCACGCCTGACTTATGCGCCATTTGCCTGATGGTCAAACTGCCCCAAACGCCGTATCAGATAAACCCCATATCCTGATTGTTGATGATTCGGTCGATGAATTACGCCTGCTGCTGGAAGCTTTGCGCAGCCAGAATTATCGGATCAGCGTGGCTTTTGACGGACAGCAGGGCTATCAGCGGGCGCAGGCTAATCCGCCTGATTTAATTCTGATGGATGTGCATATGCCAAAGGTGGATGGCTATGCAACATGTCGCTTATTGAAGGCTAATCGGCAGTTGATGCATATTCCGGTATTGTTTTTATCTGCTGCAAATGCAATCAATGATCGCCTGCATGGCTTTGCAACCGGTGCGGTTGATTTTATTTGTAAGCCTTTTGTCGCCGAGGAAGTCATCGCACGAGTGGCCGTGCATCTGTCGCTGTCTGCGCGCCGCTTACAAAAAGAGCGCCCTGTGTGTGAGGGTCAGCTTTTAAATCAGGATGAGGTTTTGCTTGCTGCGGCAATACAGATAATTACCGAGCAGCTATATCAGCCGCCTGCTTTGGCTGAACTAGCCCGCCAGATTGGTACGCATGAAAAAAAGCTGAGTAAGCTATTTAAAGCTCAATTAGGGATGACTGTTTTTGCGTATATTCGCGAGCAAAAACTATTAAGCGCTAAGCAATTGCTGGCTAAAACTCAAATGAGCGTGATTGATATTGCGGAGCAATCCGGTTTTCAAAATGCCTGTAATTTTACGACGGCATTTAAAGAGCGTTTCAGTATGACGCCCTCGGCGTTCAGGCAAACAGCAGTGGTGGGCTTTGAGTGAGGTTTTTATGGTTGTTTCTTCTTTCTTCTTTTCTATACGCTAGCCAGGACGCTAGGCCTGCTGATCGCGCTATTTCGTATCAGATGATTGAAGACACGCAGTCTCTTTCTGCCGATCAAATCAGCACCAGCATAAAAGCCGCGCCTTTGATGAGCGGCCACCATAATCTGGGTTATTCCAATTCGGTTTTCTGGTTAAAGCTTATTGTGCGTAATCCTTCCGATCAGCCTCAGTTGCGCTGGCTTGATATGGGCGCGCCTCGCTTACAATCCGTCACGCTTTATATGCAGCAAAACGGGCGCTGGCAAAGCAGGGCAAGTGCGGGGCTGGATACGCCTTTATCGTTGCATCCGGTAAAAGCTAGGCATGCTGTTTTTCCTTTGCAACTGCCCGCCCAAGCAGGGGTGGTCATTTTGCTGAGGGTGCAAAGCAAAACGGCGATGGCCATAGCGCCTGCAGTTTATGATCCTGTTTCGTTTAGGGAAAATGAGGTGGCGGAGTCGTTATGGGCAGGCGTCTTGCTGGGGGCGTTTGGGATTGTTGGGCTTTATTGCGTACTCTTATTTATTTTTATGCGGGATCATTCATTTCTTTATCATGGTTTGGCGATTTTTTTCTTTGTATTGAATGAAGCGTGCATGCGTGGATATGGGGCTTTATATTTTTGGCCTGAAAGCACCATCTGGTCGGTTCATTCTTTATCCTTTTTTGGCCAGATTTGCGCTTTGTTTTTCTTATTGTTTGTGCGGCACTTTCTTAATTTGTCTGTGTTTTTGCCTTGGGGCGATAAGGTCATCAAGCTGATGCTGGCTTGGAATCTATTGGCTATTTTTATATCCCAGTGTGTCAATTATCAGCGTGGCACGATGATGGGTTTACTGCTGATTTTAATTACGGTGCCATTGCTATTGGCTATTTTTTTACAGGTAATACGCAAGGGGGCAAACGCGATGCGCTACTTTGCGGGAGGCCTGTTTATTTTAATGGTGGGCAATATTTTAAGGGCGCTGGATTTATTTGGGGTGTTATCCAGTGGGCAGGTGCTGGGTGAGCATTTTATGTTGTTTGTGATTGTTTTCTCTATGCTTTCTTTTTTGCTGGCAATTATGGATCGGGTGATGTTGGCGAGACAGGAAAAAGAAACGGCACAGAAAACTTTAATTGATACTTTGAATTCTCAGCAGGCATTGCTGGAAAAAGCAGTGGATAGCCGGACTGCAGAGCTAAAAGCGGCAGTTAAAGACGCGCAGTTAGCCAATCAATTAAAAACCAAATTACTGGCTTATATCGGCCATGATTTAAGAGCGCCACTCTCTACCATGATTGCCTACGCAAAGCGCATGCGGCGAGGGGAGTCTTTTGATAATTTTTCTATGGTGGTTGAGCGTAGTGCAGGACAGCAATTAGAGTTAATTGATGAATTGTTAAAGTATGCCCGTGGTGAAATGGTTGAGCATCATGTGCAATTTACTGCTGGGTGCTTTCAGGATTTTATCGATGATATTCAGGGGCAGGCTGAGTTACTGGCCACGCAGTATCAAAATCGGTTTATTTATTTGCAAAAAGGCGAGGCCCCCGAGTGGCTTTATGCAGACTGGAAGCATTTACGTCAGGTATTACAGAATTTACTTTCCAATTCTGCAAAGTTTACCCGCTATGGCGTGATTTCACTGACGCTGGAGTGGCAGGCTGGCTCCGCAGATCAATCTGAGCTTAAAGTAGCGGTAGAAGATACCGGGGTCGGGATGAATCAGTCTGATCATGCACGGGTTTTTCTTCCTTTTGAGCGGGCTCAAGAGAGCGAATCCAAGGAAGGGCATGGGCTAGGGTTGGCGATTGCTTCGCAAATGGTTAAAAGTATGGGGGGCGAGCTGAAGGTGGAGAGCGCCGTGCAGCTGGGGAGTCGTTTTTATTTCTGCCTGCACTTGCAACATGCTGCTGCGGTTTATACGCTACCGCTGCCCAAATCCCTTGGCCCAGCTTTGCCGCATGATGATATACAGCAATTACAGCTGTTTATTGCCAGTGGGCAGGTCACTGAAATAGAAAACTGGGCTGAAAAAATAGCACTGCTTTCCGCAGAACATGCTCAGTTTAGCCTGCAAGTTGAAAAGGCTTTGCAGTATCTGGATTTTGAAAAATTGCAGGCACTGGCTGATGATTTGCTCATTCAGCCAGATGCGCTTCATGCTTAATCAGCCTTTCTGCTTTAGCCACTGCTGCACAGATGTTCTTTGCCATTGTGCGTTGGCGTAGTTCACGAGCTTGGCAGGCACAGGGTCGCCATTTTTAATCAGGCGATTAAGCATTAGCGCAAGATCGGTGTCGGCAATGCACCATTGCTCAAATAGATTGGCTTGATCTTCCTTAATTAGTAAATCAGCTGCGGCAATCAACTTATCTGCGGCGGCTTGGCCTTTGCTTGATAGGACCTGATCGCTGGGCGCAAAAAACACCACATTGGTTGATCGCTCAATACGCAAATCCAGCAGATCGCTCCGTAGCCATGCTTGGATTTGCCTTGCTTTGGCGCGTTGTTGCAGCTCCGTTGGGTAAAGCGCTACATATTCTGGGGCTGGGAACAGCTCTTCCAGGTATTCGCTGATAGCCGATGATTCTGATAGAGAAAAATCCCCTTGCACGAGCGTAGGCACACGGCTGGTGAGCGATTGCTGGCGGAATGCCTGTTGCTGCTGCTCGCCCGCATCCAAGTTGAGTGTTTTGACTTCAAAAGGCAGGTCTTTTTCGAGTAAAGAAACAAAGACCGACATCGCATAGGGGCTGGTGAAAAGCGAATCTGCGTAGAGTGTAAAGGGCGCTGGCTTCATTCTGGCTTACCTTTGTGGCAGGGGGATTTAAGCGGTCTTACATCTGGCCATCATATATACATCAACATACTGACCGTTTTTAAAAGCATAGTTTTTGCACAGGCCTTCTTTGATAAAGCCGTGTTTTTCATAAAGGGCGAGGGCGGCCAGGTTATCGGTGTACACGGAAAGCTCGATTCGGCTGATCGCTTGCCATTGCTCTGCAATTTCAATTGCGGCCAGCATTAAAGCATCGCCCACACCTTGCCTGCGTGCGTTGGTTTTAACGCCCATGCCAATTGCGGCCACATGTTTGCGGCGTGGGTTTTGCTCGATATGTAAGCCCAACTGCCCGAGGATTTCTTCGCCTGATACGGCAACCAGACTGATTGCGCCCGCGTTGTTTTGGCTTAGCCGTGCCTCCCAAAGCTCTGTCGATGGATGGGGGCCTTGCAGCGTGGCGGAGTAGTTGCTTGGTTCGGCATAAAGCTGGCGAATCTGCTCTATATCTTTTCTTTCACTATGCCGGATAGTATGCATATGTGGCCCTTTGTTTGATCTGCTTATGTGTAAGCTAAGTGTATCAAATCACTTGCTTGGCGGTCAGTTTTTTATACGAAGCGCAGTTAGTGCTGGTTTTTTTGTCGTGTTCAACGCTGAGTCACGGTGTTTTGTATGGTAATTGGTAATTGTTCTCGTTTAGTTTGTGAGAGCACGAATGGCATAATAGGAAGCAGAAGGGGAATAAAAACATGTTGCCGTGCTGAAGCGGGCATTGCGCGCGCTTATTTATTGCGTTTGTTATGAGTGAATTTGCTTTGATTTTTAATGGAGTTTGTTTCATTGATTAAATTACAACTGAAGTGTCTGATAAGTGTTTTCAGCGGTGTATTTCTGCTGGGCTATAGCAATGCTGCTGAGCATAAAGTGGCCGCCGCTTCCGGCCCTAAAGAGCGGGTGCTGGCCAGACCCCTGTTTAATAGTGTCAGCTCTATTCCAAGTGGGGCGCTTGTGATTGACCGGCGTTTATTTAGGCAGCTCAATGTTGCAAATAATGCTGATGTTTTGCCAAGCGTAGCCGCCAAAAAACTACTCGCAGTTAAAGAGAATGAGCCTGTTCAGACCCAAACTACCTTTGCTCGCTCTTTAGAGGAGTATGAAGGAAGTGCTGAGCAAAGATTGTTAGCGCAGAAAGAAAATTTTGAGAATCAGTCGGCACTTTATTCCACGATGTATGTGGGTGTTTGCGATCATCGCAATTTACATCGGGCGGAATGTATTCCGGAAATAAGACGGCTGGCTTCTATGCCTAAGAAGGCGGGGCAAGCAACTCCGCTTATGAATGCGCTGAGTCGATGAGATAGAGGGTACAGTTTGTATTCTGTATCTGATTGGGTATTTTTAGTTTTTTAAATATAAAGAGGGAGCGAATCATTCCCTCTTTATATTTGCTGTATGCATATGGTGTGCTTGGGCGGGTTTATTTAATCATGATGCAATAATAAGTGATCGGAAAAATCAGCAGCCCCATTCCGGATAGCAGCATTTTTCCCGGCCACGCAGCAATCTGCCAGCGGCGCAGGCAATATACGGCAGCTACAGGGAAAACGGCCAGCATTCCTGCCGCCCAAAACCAGTTTTTATTGCCCAGTGCCGTCATTAAAGACACCATCAGGCCAACAAAACACAGCGCCACGCCAATAGAAAACACAATCACAAGCAGGCCAATCAGCCAGGGTGCAGTAAGGAGAAGCACGGTTTTGTTCCTGAATGGTAGGGCAGGTGAAGCCCGCGTATTTTTCAGATTTGCCAGCGGGTTTCACCTGCCCTACGAAATAATGCACCGACGGGCATAAAGCTTGCCCGCTCTATAGTTCTTTTAAATAGCGTAGCTATCCGGGCGAGCAGGGGTGCCTGCTGATTGGGTCAGGATTTCATAACCGGTTTCGGTTACTAAAATTGTATGTTCCCATTGTGCAGACAGGCTGCGATCTTTGGTTACGATGGTCCAGCCATCGCTCATGCCTTTGATTTCGCGCTTACCTGCGTTAATCATCGGCTCAATGGTAAAGATCATGCCTTCTTTCATTTCCGGGCCTGTGCCGGCTTTGCCGTAGTGCAGGACTTGTGGATCTTCGTGAAATTTAGTACCGATGCCGTGGCCACAGAATTCACGTACAACCGAGTAGCCCGCGCCTTCGGCGTATTTTTGAATTGCCGCGCCGATATCACCAAAGCGTGCGCCGGGCTTAACCTGATCAATTCCGATCCACATGGCGTTATAAGTGACTTTTGCCAAGCGGCGCGCAGGTGCAGAAACATCGCCTACCAGATACATACGGCTATTGTCGCCGTGGTAGCCATCTTTAATGACGGTGATATCCAGGTTGACGCAGTCCCCGCTTTTGAGTGGCTTATCAGCAGGAATGCCGTGGCAAACCACTTGGTTTACCGAAGTGCAAATGGCTTTTGGGTAAGGCGTATAGCCAGGGGGGCAGTAGTTGAGCGGCGCAGGGATGGTGCCTTGCACATCGCGCATATATTCGTGGCAAAGGCGATCGATCTCTGCCGTGGTGACGCCCACTTGTACAAAAGGCGTGATGTAATCGAGTACTTCGCTGGCAAGCTTACCGGCGATGCGCATTTTTGCGATATCGTCCGCGTTTTTAATCACAATAGACATAGGTGTTTGGCCTCAAAATAACGAAGAGAGGGTGAGCAACGCCAGCCTCTCTTCGGGGTGTTCTTCATAATAATAGTAATACTTGTGCTTTAGCGCTTATTGGTTTCTGGCAGCACAATATTCACTTCTAAAACTTCAAAATCGTCTTTGCGATCCAGTTGAACGATGATGTCTTCCGGATTAATCGCTACGTATTTAGAGATGACGGCAATCAGTTCTTTTTGCAACTGGGGCAGGTAGTCAGGGGTATTTCTACCGTTTCTTTCGTGCGCCAGAATAATTTGCAAGCGCTCGCGCGCTACCGACGCCGTTTTTTTCTTTTCACCGAAGAAATAGCTAAGAATAGACATGCATTAACCCCCGAATAACCGTTTCCAGAACGGTGCCTTGGGTGTTTCAATAAAACGTAATGGACGCTCTTCACCCAAGAAACGGGCGACCACATCTTTGTAAGCCTCAGAAACATCGCTGCCTGCCAGGTGAATGGCTGGGCTGCCCGAGTTAGACGCTTGCAAGACGCTTTCGGATTCTGGAACTACGCCGATCAATTTAATTCGCAATAAATGCTGCACATCGTCGAGCGATAACATCTCGCCAGAATCAACGCGCTTAGGACTATAGCGGGTAATTAAAAGATGTGTTTTTACCGTGCCACCATCTTCGGCACGTTTGGATTTAGCATCCAGAATGCCGATGATACGATCAGAGTCGCGTACGGATGAAACTTCAGGATTGGTAACAACAATGGCTTCTTCGGCAAAATACAATGCCATAAACGCGCCGGTTTCAATGCCCGCCGGGCTGTCGCAAATAATGTAATCGAAGCCGGTGTGCTCAAGCTCTTTAAGAACTTTTTCTACGCCTTCTTTGGATAATTCGTCCTTATCACGGGTTTGTGAGGCAGGCAGAATATAAAGATTGTCACAGTTTTTGTCTTTAATGAGCGCCTGATTAAGCGTTGCTTCACCTTTGATGACGTTTACAAAATCGTAAACCACGCGTCGCTCGCAGCCCATAATTAAATCGAGATTGCGCAGGCCCACATCAAAATCAATAACGGCGGTTTTAAAGCCACGCAAAGCAAGGCCAGAGGCGAAGCTTGCGCTGGTGGTGGTTTTACCCACGCCTCCCTTGCCGGATGTGATAACGATGATTTTTGCCACTGTAAATCCCCTGAGTGCTTTATTTAGTTAGTTTCGTTTAAGGCTTCGATCACGATTTTTTCTTGATCTAGATAGATTTGTGCCGGCTTGGTTCGTATCGAATCAGGCAGGTCTTCTTGTAGTGAGCGGTATATGCCCGCAATAGAAACCAACTCGGCTTCCATGCATGTGGTAAAAATTCTGGCTTGATTATCGCCTTTTGCGCCCGCCAGTGCACGGCCTCGCAGGGGAGCGTAGACGTGAATGTTGCCATCGGCAATCACTTCGGCCCCTGCAGACACCAGCGCCAGCACAATTAAATCACCGCCTTTGGCATAAACTTGTTGGCCAGTGCGTACAGGGCGGGTGATAACTAAGGCGGGTGGAGGCGGCGCTGCTTTACTGGACACAGGAAGCGGGGCAGAGAGCGAATCGTCTTGCAATACCACAAGGCCAGCGGCCGCAGCGGCCAGCTTTTGATCGCTATTGCCGCCATGCACAGCAACGGGTAAGAGGCTGAACTGTTGTAAAAGTCGTATTAAAGTGCCGACCTCAAGCGCAGAAGGCAGCTCGGGCAGACTACTAAAATCGATAATGAGTTGTTCACCCGCTAAAAAGTGCTCACGGCCGCCTAGTTTTTCAAATAGTGCAGCTTCTAATCGGCCAGGATCAAGCGTGGCTGGGACGAAAGACAGTAGTTTAATGCTGCTGCTCTTAAATTCAAAAATGCTGTCTAAATCAGTAGCAGGATTTGTCATGCGCGTAAGCCGAGTAAGCATTGATCTGTGAAGGGGGTGAGTTTACCGTGTAGTGCTACGCCAAGGAAGCTGTGTTATAGCGTAAGCGCAAATGAATGATCTACGGCTGTAACTTGACGCTTCATATCCACAGCTTTGTTTTAGACCCGCTGTTATTGCGTAGGGCGCACTCGAAGCTCGGCGTGGATGGTTTTAGTCGCTCGACGAGCACAGTGCGCCGTTTGCTGCCTATGTAGGTGTGGATTTTCAATACGTTCGTCTTACTAAACCTGTGCGATGCATGATGGTGGTGGCGAGTTCTTCAATCGACATTCTCGTTGTGTTGAGATAGGGCACACCCACATGGCGCATCAGAGCCTCGGCTTCGGCGATTTCGAAGCGGCAGTTTTCGACCGATGAGTACTTGCTATCGGGTTTTCTTTCTTCGCGGATTTCGGTAAGCCGGTCTGCTTCAATCGTTAAGCCAAATAATTTATTCCGATAGGGAAGTAGTAATTTGGGCATGGTGTGATTGCCAAAATCTTCAGGTGTGAGTGGGTAGTTGGCCGCTTTAATTCCAAATTGCAGCGCCAGATAGAGGCAGGTTGGTGTTTTTCCTGATCGTGAAACGCCAACTAAAATTAAATCTGCCTCGGATAAATCCCGTGGCATCACGCCATCGTCGTGATTGAGTGTGAAATTAACCGCATCAATTCGATTTTTATATTCTTCAAAGTTAACGATGGCATGTGATTTACCAACGGTATGCGATGAATCTTGTCCTAGTTCTGCTTCGAGTGGGCCGATAAACATCTCAAAAAAATCGATTACCAAAGCTTCAGGCACATGCGTTAGTTTTCGGATGATGGGGTCGACCACGGTGCTAAAAACCAGCGGTCTGCAGCCATCTATCACGGAGTGCTTGCGGATTTCTAAGGCGACTTCCACTGCTTTTTCTGGCGTATCTACGTAAGGAAGTGTGACGCGATGGAATGTGACATCTTCAAATTGCGTAAGCAGGGAGTGGCCGAGCATTTCGGCAGTAATACCAGTTCGATCGGAGACAAAGAAAGCCGTTCGACGCATCGTAAATCTCCAAATATATGTGCACAGGCTTGCCATTTGGCGTTGGGCAAGCCGTTCAGAAAGGCTTGTTTTTACTGCGGAAAAGCTCGATTTTACGGCGTTTCACGCGCTTTTTCCTTGGATGGTAAGCTTTTCGCCTAAAAATGCAAGAAATCTGTCGCTATGCACGTTTTTAATGCTAAGTGGGGAATAATTCCGCCTGTTTGCACGTAATGGATTTTCCTGTAATGGTTTATCCTGAGTTTTCTCAGCGCACTCTCAGCCTAAAATGCACTCAGTTTATCGCAACGCAACATTTCAATAAGGCCCGTACCATGTCCGAACGCTATGTGATCGATTTCGCCCATCTGCGTATGCACGATGTAGAACAGGTAGGCGGTAAAAACGCCTCGCTCGGTGAGATGATCTCTCAGCTTACAGAAAAAGGCGTTCGTGTTCCCGGTGGTTTTGCTACTACCGCAGCAGCATACCGACAATTTCTAGCTCACCAAGGTCTTGCAGATCGCATCGATGCGATTATGAATACTTTGGATGTGGATGATGTCCGCGCACTCGCCATCGTGGGTAAGCAAATCCGTACTTGGATTTTGGAAACGCCGTTTCCTGTACAGCTTGAAGCTGAGATTAGCGAGCATTATAAACTGCTTGGCGACGATGTAACCGTTGCTGTGCGATCTTCTGCTACTGCCGAAGATTTACCGGATGCGTCTTTTGCTGGTCAGCAAGAAACATTCTTGAATATTCGTGGCTTTGAAAATGTCTTAGTGGCGATGAAAGAAGTCTTTGCATCGCTGTACAACGACCGCGCTATTTCCTACCGCGTACACAAAGGCTTTGATCATAAACTGGTTGCCTTGTCTGCGGGTATTCAGCGCATGGTGCGCTCTGATGTGGGCGCTGCCGGTGTGTTATTTACCATCGATACCGAAACCGGTTTCGATCAAGTGGTGTTTGTAACGGCATCTTATGGCCTCGGTGAAACCGTGGTGCAAGGCGCGGTTAATCCTGATGAGTTTTACGTGCATAAGCCAACGCTGCGCGCGGGTCGTCCTGCGATTGTGCGCCGCCATTTAGGGGGCAAAGCTATCAAGATGGAGTTCGATCTTGAAGCGGTAGCAGGTAAATCAGTTAAAACAGTTGATGTTGAGTTAAGCGAGCGTCGTAAGTTTTCGATCAGCGATGCTGAAGTGGAAGAATTAGCAGGCTATGCGCTGACTATTGAAGAGCACTATGGCCGTGCGATGGATGTGGAGTGGGGCCGTGACGGGATTGATGGCAAGTTATATATCTTGCAAGCTCGTCCAGAAACGGTGAAATCGCAAGAAAGCAATGCCGATAAGCTGACTAAATTCCGCATGCTGGAAACCGGTAAAGTTTTAGCCGAAGGCCGCTCGGTTGGGCAAAAAATTGGCCAGGGCCGTGTGCGCGTGATTCGTGATGTATCTGAAATGGATCGTGTTGAAGCGGGCGATGTGCTGGTTTCTGATATGACTGATCCAGATTGGGAGCCGGTCATGAAGCGTGCTTCTGCCATCGTCACTAACCGTGGTGGACGTACTTGCCACGCTGCGATTATCGCGCGTGAGCTGGGCATTCCTGCTGTGGTGGGTTGTGGCGATGCAACACGCGTCTTAAAAGAGGGCGATCTGGTCACCGTGTCTTGCGCCGAAGGCGATACCGGTAATGTATACGAAGGCATTTTGAAATTTGAGCGTATGGATACCTCGCTCGGCCATATGCCCGAATCGCCAGTCAAAATCATGATGAACGTGGGGAATCCGGAGCTGGCTTTTGAATTTTGCCAATTGCCGAATGAAGGCGTGGGTTTGGCGCGTTTAGAATTCATTATTAACCGTATGATTGGCGTGCACCCGAAAGCGCTGCTGGCTTATCCGCACTTACAGCCTGAGCTGAAAGCGCAAGTTGAAGAGCGTATCGCTGGCTATCGCACTGCCGTTGATTTCTACGTGGATAAGCTGGCTGAAGGGATTTCTACCTTGGCTGCCGCGTACTGGCCAAAGAAAGTCATTGTGCGTTTGTCTGATTTTAAGTCGAATGAATACGCCAATTTGATTGGTGGTACAGAATACGAGCCGCACGAAGAAAACCCAATGATAGGTTTCCGTGGTGCAGCGCGTTATGTGGACAAGAGCTTCCGTGATTGCTTCGAGCTAGAATGCCGCGCAGTGAAAAAAGTGCGTGATGTGATGGGCCTGACCAATGTGGAAGTGATGATTCCCTTTGTGCGTACCCTGAAAGAAGCTGAATGCGTGATCGAATTGCTGGAGCGTAATGGTCTGAAACGCGGCGAAAACGGCTTGCGTGTGATCATGATGTGTGAAATTCCTGCTAATGCGGTGTTGGCCGATCGCTTCCTCAACTTCTTTGATGGCTTCTCGATTGGCTCTAACGATATGACTCAGCTAACACTGGGGATTGATCGTGATTCAGGTGGCCCGGTTTCTGCCTCGTTTGATGAACGTGATGATGCAGTAAAAGCCATGTTGTCGATGGCAATCAAAGCGTGTCGTAAAGCCAATAAATACGTGGGTATTTGCGGCCAGGGTCCGTCTGACCACCCTGATTTCGCGCAGTGGCTGGTAGAAGAAGGAATCGAAACGATTTCCCTGAATCCAGATACTGTGGTGGAAACATGGTTGTATTTATCGGGTGCAGCAGCAAAGTAAGCCAATTCAGCCGCTTTACCTAGTGAAAGCGGCTGTTTAGCGTTGCAATTAATGTGCTTTAGTCTTGAATTAAACATCAGCGGCGGGTTACGATACAAAATCGTACCCGCCGTTTTTATATTTAAAATTAGGAGTAGAGAATGTCCCATACCCGTGCCGATTTTGACCAATATATGGTTCCCAATTACGCCCCCGCAGCCTTTGTACCGGTGCGCGGTGCGGGCAGCCGAGTATGGGATCAGGCGGGTCGTGAGTATGTGGATTTAACTGGTGGTATTGCCGTGAACGCTTTGGGCCACTGTCATCCCGCCCTTGTGGCCGCGCTGAATGAGCAGGGCAGCAAGCTTTGGCATCTCTCCAACGCGTTTACCAATGAGCCAGCGCTTGATCTGGCACAAAAGCTGGTTGAAACCACTTTTGCTGATCGCGTGTTCTTTTGTAACTCGGGCGCAGAAGCCAATGAGGCGGCGCTTAAATTAGCGCGCCGTGCTGCGATTGAGCGTTTTGGCGATAAAAAACACAAAGTATTGTCGGCACTGAATTCATTTCATGGGCGCACTTTCTTTACCGTTTGTGTGGGCGGCCAGCCTAAGTATTCCGACGGCTTTGGCCCAAAGCCTGCTGGTATTGAGTACTTTGAATACAATAATCTGGCCGCTTTAGAAGCATTGATCGACGATGAAACCGCCTGCGTGATTATCGAGCCAATTCAGGGCGAGGGCGGTGTAGTGCCTGCTACGCCTGAGTTTATGGCTGGCGTGCGCGCCCTTTGCGATAAGCACCATGCATTCTTGATTTTTGATGAGGTGCAAAGCGGTGCAGGGCGTACGGGTAGCCTTTATGCTTATCAAGAGTACGGCGTGTCGCCGGATATTCTGACCAGTGCTAAGGGTATCGGCGGAGGCTTTCCGCTGGGCTGCATGCTCACCACCACAGATATCGCCAAGCATCTGGCTGTAGGCACACACGGCACCACCTATGGCGGCAATCCTCTGGCTTGTGCAGTAGGCAATGCCTTGCTGGATGTCGTGAACACGCCAGCGGTGCTGAATGGGGTCAAAGCCAAGCGAGAGCTATTTGTGGCGGGCATCGCCAAAATCAACGCGCAATATCCGATCTTTGACGAAGTACGTGGCATGGGCTTATTGATTGGTGCCGAGCTAAAACCTGCATTTGCGGGCAAGGCTAAAGATTTATTAAATTGTGCGGTAAAAGAAGGTTTGATGATTTTAATGGCTGGCCCTAACGTGATCCGCTTTGCACCGTCTTTAGTGATTACAGATGAAGATATCAGCGAAGGTATGGCGCGTTTTGAACGCGCAGTGGCGGCATTTACTGCGGCATAAAAGACATTGATTTTAAAAACGCCTCGTGAAGAGGCGTTTTTTTTGGACGATGATTCTGCTTTTATCAAAAGCAATATAAGGTGGGTTTTTTTTGTTGTTTCGCTTATTAAAAATCAGACAAAGCAGGAAAGGCTTGATGTTCTTTTCTTCTTGGCTATCTTCAAGGGGTGTCAGTATAAAGTTAGGATAGGAAAGCAATATGTTCAGTGTCTTGATACGATATCTGCTGCTGTGCTTGATGCTGCTGCCCGGAGGGGCACGGGCAGAGACGTATTCTGAGCAGGATTTGTTTTCTTTAAGTGGTTTTGCCACCTTGGGCGCGGTGTATAACAGTACAGATCAAGGCGATTTTTTGCGCGACCTTTCGCAAAGGGGAGGTGTTGGCTATACACGCAGGTTGGATTTCGGGGTTGATTCACTGCTGGGCTTGCAGCTGGATGCCCGAATTAACCCGGCATTATCAGCCTCTGCTCAGCTCATTAGCCATCGGCGCTACGATAATAGTTTTACGCCGGAATTAAACTGGGCATTTATCAAATATGAGCCAAGCGAGACCCTGCAGCTCCGCACGGGGCGCTTAGGCTTTGATGTTTATATGCAGGCCGATTCAAGAAGTGTGGGCTATTCCTATCTGCCTGTACGTCCGCCGGTTGATTATTATGGTGGCTTGCCGATTGCCTATTTAGACGGCGGGGATTTGGTTTTAAAGTATCCGATTGGTGAAGGAATTGCTCGAGCTAAATTTGCAATCGGTTATGCCAAAGAAAAGCTACCTATTCAAAATTCAGATGGGCATCTTGATTTGAATGGATCCCTTTTATGGGGGGGCTATTTTGATTATCAATTACAGAATTGGCAATTCAGGGTGGGTTATGCAAAATTGAAATTAGAAAATGAATTGGCAGATCTCGATATTTTGTTAAATATATTGCGATCACCTCAACTACAAGCGATCAGTAATGGCCCGGCTCAATTTGCAGATGATGCCATGATTAAAGGAAAAACTGTTGAGTTCATTTCTGCGGGCATGATTTATGATAACGGCCCTTTACAAGTGCAATTAATGCTGCGCAGATTGCTTGCTACAACAATTTCTTATCCGGATAATGATGCAGGCTATTTAATGCTGGCTTATCGACTTGGGGCATTTACGCCTTATGCCTCATATTCGAAAGTAAAACCAAAAGTACTTAAGCATGATATTGGCTTGCCCGACATTCCCCCATTTGCCGAAATAAATGCGATGGCAAGACTGATTCAGCCTTACCCATTAAGTGATCAATCAACCTATTCCCTGGGCTTGCGCTACGATGTGATGCGCAATTTAGATCTTAAATTTCAAGTTGATAGGATTGATGGTCGTGATTCATTCCAGTGGGCAAATAAGCAGCCTGCCTGGGATGGCCGCGCAACCATTTATAGCCTGACCTTGGATTTTGTTTTCTAAGGCGGCCCAATGAAAACCCTTATCCTTTCTATTCTTATTTTATTTGCGCATAGTGCTTGGGGGGGCGATTGGGTGGTTATTGTGCATCCTAATAGTGGTGTCGCTCAGCTAAGCAAAGGTGAAGTGATTAATATTTTTATGGGGCGTTATCGGAAATTCCCCTCTGGGCAAAGTGCAATACCGCTGGATGTTATTTACCCTGTGTCAGGCAGAGAACATTTTTATCGGGATTTATTAAACAAAGAATTAGCTGAGGTTGATTCGTATTGGGCTAGGCTTAAGTTTTCCGGCCAAGTCTCGCCACCCCTAGTGGTGGATAGTAGTGATGAAGTTATTAAAATGGTAGCCAGCAATATTAATTATATAGCCTATTGTGACAAAGCAAAAGTAACTGATAAAGTGAAAGTTGTGTTTGATTTTAATCGGTGATTAAGCTTTTGTTTTTGACGATATGAATGTATTTCATTTCGCAAAGCGATTTCTATGCTGAAAGTATTTAGCACCAGTCTGGTTTTTCGCAGCGCGGCGATAGTGCTTTGTATTGCCTTGCTTGCAGGGGCGATTTTTTCTGGGATTACTTACATTGTCGTGGCGCAAAAAGAGCGTGAGTTGCACCGGGTTCGTGTCAACGAATTACTCAGTACCGTTGAAGATACCATCAAAATAGCCTGCTATTTAAATGATAAAAACTTAGCCGCTGAAGTAGGGCGTGGTTTATTAAAAAATCACTTTATTAGCCAAGTGTTGATTAAAAATGAAACTCATATTCTTGCTCAGGAGGGGGGGGTAAAAGGAGAGCTGCAAATGATGGGGGATGGGCAAATTGTTCGCCAGGTCACATCGCCTTTTAATGCACAAGAAGTCGTTTGTAAAATTATGCTGGATTTAAATCCTCAGGTTATTCAACAGAGTGTGGCAGAGCGTTCTTTACTACTGGTCTATTTATTGTTGATGCAGGCGATGGTGGTGGCCTGTGCCGTAGTGATGATCGTATTGAAATTAATTACCCGGCCAATTAAAAACATCTCTGATCGATTGCATCATTTATCCGCTGAATTAGGAGCAAAGCTTCATACGCCAAGCGGCCATCAGCACGATGAAATCGGTCGCTTGGTGGATGATGTAAATGCTTTGTTAAATCGTTTAGTGATGATTCTGGATGATGAACGCAATTTACGGATTCAGCGTGGAATTGATGAAAAAAAATTCAGAGCTATTTTTGAAAATGCAGAAACAGGTATTTTTGTAGTTGATCGTTTTGGACGCTTGCATTCCTATAACCGAGCGTTTGCCAGAGTATTAGGCATAGAAGGTGGGTCTGTTAAACCGAAATCTAATCAAATGCTGCAAGAATATATGGGAGAAGCCGCAGCAAAGTGCAGTGAATTAATTGAATTGTCGCTTAGAGAAAACAGAGGGGTGAGCGAAGATATTTTTGTGTCTTTTTTTGAAGATAAAGAAAACAAATGGTTAAGTATTGTACTTAACCCGATTGAAGAAGATATGCTGCAAGGCCTGCTGGATGATATTTCTGATCGAAAGATTGTAGAAGAATCAACCCGGCAATTAGCCATTACTTTACGCGAGGCAAAACTAGCTGCTGATCGGGCTAATCAAACAAAAAGCGACTTTTTAGCCAATATGAGTCATGAGATTCGTACTCCGCTCAATGCTATCTTGGGTTTTTCTGCCTTATTGCTCGATACCGAGCTTAATTCTCAGCAAAGAGATTTTTTAGAATCGATTAATACCGGTGGTGATGCGCTGCTTTCACAAATTAATGATTTACTTGATTTTTCTAAAATTGAAGCGGGTAAATTAGAGCTGGAGTATATTGATTTTGATTTACGCCGTTCGATTGAAGAATCTCTTGAATTGGTTGCCGCCAAAGCGATAGAGAAAAAATTAGAGCTGGTAGGGCTGGTTGATCCCTCGGTACCTTGGCGTTTAAACGGCGATCCTGTACGCCTTAGGCAAATTGTTTTAAATCTTCTCAATAATGCAATTAAATTTAGTACGGCAGGCCCTGTGTTAATCAGAGTGCGGGCACACGCTGTGTATCATGAACAATATCAATTGCATATTGAGGTGGAGGATCATGGTATTGGGATAGACCCCGAAGTGAGGGCGCTATTGTTTCAGCCTTTTTCACAGGCGGATGCTTCTACAACGCGGCGTTTTGGTGGCACGGGATTGGGGCTTTCTATTTGCAAGCGCTTGGCTGAAGCAATGGGAGGAAAAATCGATGTGATTAGCGAGCCTAATAAAGGCGCTACTTTCTGGTTTGAAATTATTTTAAATCGCGCCCAAGTCAATGTATTAGCGCCTACCTTGCCTTTAAGTTTAAAAGGAAAGCGCGTGTTAATTGTGGATGATTTAGCGGCTAATCGCGAGTTGTTGGCTTTGCAATTACAATCTATGGGGCTAGTCACCGAGGTGTTTGGCTCGGCCGTGGCGGCTTTATTAAGATTAAATGAGAGTAATGATTTTAGTGTGGCGTTTTTAGACGGACAAATGCCGTATATGAATGGCTTTGCTCTGGCTAAATCAATTAATGCCATGCCTGCCCATGCAGCAATGCCTTTGGTGTTATTAAGCTCGATGGGGGGGGTAGGACAAACAGGCATGGCGCATGAGGCTGGGTTTACTGCTTTTTTAAGTAAGCCGATTCGCACTTCCCAATTATATGGTTGCTTAGAAGTGGTGTTTAGCTTGGCTGAAGCTAAAAAGCCAGAACGCACCTTGCTCACTCTGGGGGCTATTGAAGAGCAAAGAGCGGTCGTAAAGCCTTATTTATTGCTAGCAGAAGATAATTTATTAAATCAGAAAATAGCGGTACTGATGCTGGAAAAAATAGGCTGCCGTGTTGATGTGGTGGAAGACGGTGCAGCGGCGGTGCAGGCGGTTGAGCAGCAAAATTATGATTTAGTACTGATGGATTGCCAAATGCCCAATATGGATGGATTTGATGCCACTCGATCGATTCGGGCGCTACCTAGTGATAAGCGCAATATTGTGATTCTGGCACTCACTGCAAATGCATTTAAAGAAGATATGCGGCGTTGCTTAGAGGCAGGAATGAACGGATTTTTATCTAAGCCAATTAGCATTGATGCTTTACAAATTGAAATAGAAAAATGGTTGCCAGCAAACAAGCCCGCCGCACCTTTATAAGAGATTTGAATTGCCGCTTTAAGCCGCTTGATTTAACTCAATGTGGTTTCCCCCTCCCAAAGCCTTAAACAGGCTGACCTGTGCCAATAACTGATCGCGTGTTGCGCTAATCAGCTCTAGTCTGCCGTTGAATAAATTGCGCTCGCTATCCAGTACGGTGAGGTAATCGCTATAGCCGTTGTCGTAGCGCAAAATGGCTAATTTGAGCTGGCGTTCAAGCGCCGTGATCTGGCCGGTTTGTGCTGAGGTTTTTTCCTGGCTGAATTGATTGATTTTCAGCGCGGCATAGGCGTCGGCAAAGGCGCTTTGCACAGCTTGTTTGTAGCTCGCAGCAGCTGCTTTATCTTGGGCGCGGGCTTGGTCGATTTGCGCTGCGCTCAGGCCGCCATCAAATAGTGGCATGCCAAGATTGCCCGCAAATTGCCATGTTTTACTGCCTGCGGCAAATAGATTAGCCAGCGGATTGCTAGCGGTGCCAAGGATGCCGGATAAAGAAATCTGCGGAAACCATGCGGCACGTGCGGCGGCTACTTCGGCGCGGCTGGCACGTAGCTTGGCTTCGGCCTCTACAATGTCGGGGCGATGGAGTAAGAGATCAGAAGGGATGTGCGTTGGCAGCCCATTGGCAATATGCATCTCGCCGATGGACTTGCCGCGTTGTAATCCCTCTTCGATGAGTGCTCTTGGGGATTGCCCGCTAAGGATTGACAGGATGCTTTCTGCCTGTGCAATTTTTGCCTGGTATTGGGGAACAATCGCTTGTGCAGCGGCAAAATCGCTTTCTGCCTGTCGTGCTTCTAGCTCACTGATCAGCCCGCCTTGAAAGCGTTTTGTTTGTAAAACAAAAGCGGCTTTGCGCGATGCAACGGTTTGTTTGGCCAGAAGGAGCTGGGCATCCAGTGCGCGTAGATTGAAATAGGCTTGGGCCGTTTCTGCACTCAGTGCTAGTTGTAGGCCCGTGTGTGCGGCTTGAGTGGATAAGAGTAACTGGTTGGCGGCCTCTGTTTGGTTAGCAAGGCGGCCCCATAAATCCAGCTCCCAGCTTGCCGCGCCTGCCAGCTGGATTTTGGGCGCGCCGGAGTCTGTATTATTTTGCTGCTTGCCTTGCAAATCTAAACGAGGCCATTGGGCTGAGCTGCTGATGCCCAGTTTGGCGCGGGCTTCTTCTATTCGGGCGATGGCAATGCTCAGATTATGATTGTGCTGTAGCGTTTGCGCGATCAGCGTATTGAGGAGTGGGTCATTAAATGTTTTCCACCAGTCGCTAGCAATCGATGTTTTGTAGGTTGATTGGGGCAAATCAAGGCTTGGTACGGTTAGCTCGGGCGTGATGGCGCAAGCCGTACAGAGCAGCGCGAGCAGGCTGGCAATCAGGGATGGTTTCATAGCGAAGATCTCAGGGTGTGCGCCTGCTGCCGTTACCAGCAGGCGCGGGTGTTTATTTTTTGCTATTTATTCTTTAGGCCCATAATTAGGCGGAAGAACAGCGGGATAAAGAAAATGGCAATAAAGGTAGCGGCCAGCATGCCGCCAATCACTGGCGTGCCTAGCGAATGGCGGCTGTTTGCCCCTGCGCCACTTGAGGTAATCAGTGGTACGCAGCCTAAAATAAAGGCGAGCGATGTCATGATAATCGGCCTGAAGCGCAGCCTTGCCGCTTCGATGGCGGCGTCAGATAAGCTCATGCCTTCTTCAAATTTCATCACCGCAAATTCAACGATCAGAATGGCGTTTTTAGCCGCCAGACCAATCAGCGTCACCATGCCGATCTGAAAATACACATCGTTATTCATATCCCGCATATATGCGGCCAGCAGGGCACCAAAGAGTGCAAAGGGCACCGAGGTAATCACGGCAAATGGCAAGCTCCATCTTTCGTATTGCGCGGCCAGAATTAAAAACACCATCACAATGCCCAGCAAAAAGGCAATGCCGGCTGTGCCGCTGGCTTCTTTTTCCTGATAGGCACTGCCTGTCCAGGCAAGGGTGTAATCGCTGCTGAGCGCTACGGCGGTGACACTTTCCATGGCCTTAATGGCTTCTCCAGAGCTAATACCTGCCGCAGGCTGGATCATGATTTTGGCTGCGCCAAAAATATTAAAGCGCTCGACCAGCTCTGGCCCGCTGGTGTCTTTAATGGTGACAAGGCTGGTAAGCGGAATCATGTCGCCTTTGGCAGATCGTACAAAAATATTGCTCAGGTCCTGAGGGCGTTTGCGATATTGGGCTTCAGATTGCAACTGCACTTTGTAGGTGCGGCCAAAGCGGTTGAAATCGTTGATATAGAGCTGGCCCAGAGTGGCTTGCATGGTGCTGAATACATCATTGATATTTACACCCAGCGCCTTGGCTTTTTCGCGATCCAGATCAACAAAATACTGCGGTACATCGGCGCGGAAGGTGGTGGTGACCTTGGCGAATTCAGGGCGTTTTTTTGCGGCCTCAATCAGCTTTTGTGTGGCCGTGCTGAGCGCCTGCGAGCCTGCGCCATTACGATCTTGCAAATAGCCCTCTAAACCGCCGGTGGTCGACATCCCCATAATGGGCGGCGGGGTAAAGGCTGCAATCAGGCCATTCTGGATAGGGCTGGCGTTTTGCATGGCTTTTTCTGCCAGCGAAAACGAATCCTGCCCCTTGCCCTTACGCTCGTCCCAGGGGGTGAGCGTTACAAAGCTGGTGGCGTGATTGGTGAGCTTGGAGCCGGATAAAATATCAAAGCCGGTAAAGGTGGTGACATTATTAACTTCGGCTAGCTTGTTGAGCGCGGTATCTGATTCGGCGCTCACTTGGCGCGTGCGGGCTAGCGAGGCGGCATCGGGCAGGGCAACGCTTACAAACATCGTGCCTTGATCTTCTGCTGGTACTAAGGAGCCTGGCACCAAGACATATAGCGCCGCAGTGCTGGCTAAAATACCCGCAAACAGCACAAAAGCCACGCCAACGCGGCGATTTAGAAACTTAACACCCGCAATATAGCCCCCCGTAATCCGTTCAAAGAAACGGTTGAACCATACAAAAAAACGGGCCGGTTCGTGGTGACCGGGCTTGAGCAAAAGCGCGCATAAGGCAGGGGATAAGGTAAGCGCCACAATCCCGGAAATAATCACCGAGATAGAAATCGTAATGGCAAATTGCTGATACATCACGCCTGTCATGCCACTCATAAAGGCCACGGGCAAAAACACCGCGCAAAGCACCAGCACAATGGCCACAACCGGGCCGGAGACTTCCTGCATGGCTTGAATTGACGCCTCTTTGGCCGAGCAGCCTGTCTCGCGCATAATCCGCTCGACGTTTTCAAGCACCACGATTGCATCGTCCACCACAATGCCGATGGCCAGTACCATGCCAAATAGCGTGAGCAGATTGATCGAAAATCCGAACATCGCCAAGCCCGCAAAAGTGCCGAGCAGGGATACCGGCACGGCAATGCAGGGGATGAGCGTGGCACGGAAATTTTGCAAAAATAAATACACCACGCAGAACACCAGCACCATCGCTTCAAGCAGGGTGGTGACTACTTTCTCGATCGAGGTTTTAACAAATTTAGTGGTGTCGTAAGGAATGGCGTGGTCCATTCCCTGAGGAAAGCGAGTAGAGAGTTCCTGCATTTTATTGGCAATAGCTTTGGATACATCCAGCGCATTGGCACCCGGCTGGGCGTAGGTCACTAGCCCCACGGATGGCTTGCCATTACGCATGCCGGAAATATCATAATCATTGCCACCCATTTCCACACGGGCCACGTCTTTTAGGCGGATTTTTGCGCCATCGGGCATGGATTTAACAATAATGGCTTCAAACTCTTTTGGATCAGCCAGACGGCCTTTGGCGTTAATGGTGTAGGTAAAATCAACCGGATCATTATCTGGCTCGGCCCCTAGCTTGCCCGCTGCAAATTGTGAGTTTTGCTCCTGCACGGCTTTTACTACATCGGCAGGCGTGAGCTTAAGCTGTGCCAGGCGATCAGGCTTTAGCCAGATCCGCATGGCGTAATCGGTGCCGCCCATCATGCTGGCATCCCCCACGCCGGGGATGCGTTTTAGATCATCCAGAATATTGAGCAGGGCGTAGTTGGCAATAAAGTTGCGATCATACTGGCCGGTAGGCGAGCCTAAGGAGACCACCGATAGTACTTCGGTTGATTTCTTTCTGACGGTGACGCCTTGCCGTTTGACTTCATCGGGCATTTTGGCGAGCGCCGCCTGCACGCGATTGTTAACGTCAATGGTGGCTTGGTCGGGGTTGGTGCCAACGGCAAAATAGACGTTCATATTCATTTGCCCGTTTGCCGCCGATTTGGATTGCAGATACAGCATATTGTCTACGCCGTTAATCTGTTGCTCCAAGGGGGACGCTACGGTTTGCGCAATGGTTTCTGCCGTAGCGCCGGGGTAGTTGGCACTCACCGAAACCACAGCAGGCACAATATCCGGATATTGCTGAATAGGCAGCGAAAACATCGCGGCCAAGCCTGCCAGCATAATCACGATGGAAATCACCGAGGCAAAGATGGGCCGGTTGATAAAGAATTTAGAAAACATTTACCCTTCCTTTTTAATGCTGACTTGCTGGCCCGGGCGCGCTTTAATTAAGCCATCAACAATAATGCGCTCACCCGCTTTTAGGCCGGATTCCACAATCACTTCATGCCCTATGCTTTCCCCTAACTGAACTTTGCGTGATTCAACGATGTTTTTGTCATTGAGCAGCATCACGCGCTTTTCGGCCTGCAGCTGCACAATGGCGCGTTCCGGAATGGTGATGGCTTGCTGGCGAATGCCATTGTCTACAACGACGCGTACAAATTGGCCGGGCAGCAGATCCCCTTTGGGGTTATTAAATTGCGCCCGCATATTGATGGTGCCGGTGGCTGGGTCAATGCGGTTATCTTGAAAATTGACCCGGCCCTTTAAGGGGTAAACCGTGCCATCAGCCAGCATGATTTGGGTGTTTAATCCTTTGGCGCTGCGGCTTGGGTCTGAGGCTTGTGCTGGGTTAAAAGCCTGATGATCTTGCTCGGCAACCGAGAAATTGGCGTAGAGCGGTGACATTTGCGAAATGGTGGTGAGCGGCTGAGGCGAGCTGCTGCTGATCAAGCTGCCCTCTGATTGCGCTTCTTTACTGCTGATGCCAGAAATGGGCGCGGTAACTTTGGTGTAGCTTAAATTGAGTGTGGCGGTTTTAACTTTGGCTTGCGCTGTTTGCACGCTGGCCTGTGCCGCGGCAAAAGCGCTGATGGCATCATCGTTGTCTTTTTTAGAAACCGCGTTTTCTTTAAAGAGTGGTGCAATGCGATCTTTATCGGCTCTGGCCTTGTTTAAAATGGCCTGCTGCCGGGCCAGCTCCCCTTGGGCTAAATCCAACTCTGCCTTATATGGCTCTGGATCAAGCTCAAATAAAACCTGTCCTTGTTTAACGGGCCGTCCCTCGGTAAAAGTGCGCTTAAGCAAAATACCGCCAACCCGAGCGCGCACTTCTACATCCCGCACCCCGGAGGTTTCTCCGACAAACTCTGAGCGCATGGCAATATCGTGCGGCTGGATCAGGAGTGCCGTTACTTCAGGTAGGGGCGCGGCGGTGGGGGCGGGCGCAGAGTTGCAGGCACTGAGGAGCAGGGCCAGGCAAAAGGGGAGCGCTTTGGTGGGGGTGTTGGGCATCATCGGGCTCTCGTTTCAAATAAAAAGCCCCGTGAACCGGGGCTTGCTGACTGACCAAAAAGGGCGAAATGCTGCTAAGTGGCGGTTTGGTTTACTGGTATTGGGTGCGCTTAAGGCGGCCTGGATGCATATCGGCCGGTGTGACTTCTGCCGGTGCAACCTCTGTGGCTTTGGCGGCTGAGCGCGGCTTGCTGCGAGCCTGTGCTTCCATCGGCGGGCGGCTGCGCTGTGAGAAGGGAATAATCTTGGGCGTTTTAGTGCGGGGATTGGCCTGAGCGCGGTTTGTTGTGTCAGAGCCAGAGGGCGCTTGCTCCATTGCCGGGCGGCTGGATGGCGGCGCAACCGTTTCTTCTGCAAGGGCAAAGGTAGAAAAGGCAAGGGTGCTGCTGATGCTGAGGGCAAGAATGGACTTGTTCATGGCTGCTTTCCTGTTGAAGGTGTAGAGCTATTAAACCGTGTCTATGTAAACCGCTTGATGGCTTGGCCGCTGTTTTTGTAAACGGCGTGTAAATAGCGGTAATTTGCTGTCGTGCCCTAGATAGCAAGCGGTTATGCTCTAAGAAAAACAAAATACATATAAGGTGGGTGCACGGCTTTATCGTGCCCACGCGGCAGAGTTGCGCACGGATGTATGGGCATAAAAACAGGCCCCTTCTATTTGAGGCGGGAGTTTGCAAGCCGCCTATTTAAAAAATATTGTTTCTTCTGAGGCGTTTTTCCTTGTACGGGCTAAAACGCGTTGTGATCAAAAATACTGAGGTGATGGATGAGCGCACATTTGATTTTGGTGGATGACGATGCAGATTTGCGTGCGCTACTCAGTGATTATTTAGTGGCTCAGGGTTATCGCGTCACGGCGGTGGGGGACGGCGAGGCGATGCTGAATGCTATGGAAGCAGAAACCTTTGATTTGCTGATTCTGGATATCATGCTGCCGGGGGAAGACGGGCTCACGCTTTGCCGTAATTTACGGGTGACGTCTCATCTGCCCGTGCTGATGCTGACGGCCCGTGGTGATGAGCTGGATCGGATTATTGGCTTGGAAATGGGGGCGGATGATTATCTACCCAAGCCATTTAATCCCAGAGAGCTCTTGGCACGCATCAAAAGTATTTTGCGCCGGGCACCCGAATCAGCAATGGCGGTTAAGGCGCGGCGGCTGTGTTTTGCGGGCTGGGAGCTGGATCTGGCCGCGCAATATTTATTAGGCGCAGATGGCGTGGTGGTTGCGCTATCTACCGGGGAGTACCGGCTATTGCAAGTGCTGGCAGAAAACCCAAACCGGGTTTTATCGAGAGATCAGTTGATGGATGCTATTAATGGCAAAGAGGCCGCGCCATTTGATCGCACGATTGACGTGATGATAGGGCGCTTGCGTCGCCGCCTTGGCGATGATGCGCGCGAGCCGCTGCTAATTAAAACCCTGCGCAGCAGTGGCTATATGCTGGCGTGTAAGGTTGAGGCTTACTAATGCTGCGGATGATCAGCGCTGCCTCGGTGTTTTCTGATGTGGAAGGGGGGATTGATGCGCTTTGGGCCTAAAACACTGTTTGGTCAGATTTTACTGATGATGCTTACTGGGTTGTTTATCGCTAATGCCGCAGGTGTCTGCTTGGTGCTTTACGATAGGGCTCGGCTGACCTATGCGCTGCGCACCGAATACGTGGCCCAGCATATGGCTAACTCCTTGAATGTTTTGAGTGAAACGCCCGATGCTTTTCGTCCGCGCTTACTCACGGCATTAAGTACTCCGAATCATCGGGTAGAGCTAGGTGGGGGCTGGTTAATTCCTGATGCAGAAACGCCGGATACGCGGCGCTTTGAATCGCTGGTGCGGGCTCAGCTGCGTAAGCCAGAGCGAATGCAAGTGGTGTCAATTAAAATCGAAGTGCCACAAGGCTCAAGGGATGCGGCATGGAGCGAGCTCACTGAACCCGCTTTAATGATGGTCATCTTACAAGGGCAACTGGCAGATGGCACGGTAGCCACGTTTCATTCATCTAGGTTGGGTAATGTGCTGATTCGGGAGCCTTGGCGCATTGTAGGCTGGCTGGCTTTAGTGGCGCTGGCTGCGGCGCTGCTCTCTATCTGGGCGGTACTACGGCTGACCAAACCGCTCTCTGTGTTTGCCGCGGCATCAGAGGGCCTGTCAAAAAACCTGCACCAGCCCGCCTTACCCGAAACAGGGCCGGTAGAGGTTGTCCATCTGGCCCGTGCGTTTAATAGTATGCAGTGCGCGATTAAGCTCTATTTAAGCGCCCGCTCGCAAATGCTGGCAGGCATTTCCCACGATCTGCGCTTGCCTATTACCCGTGTGCGTTTGAGATTGGAAAAGCTGCACGATCAATCGCAAAATGCCGCGATTGAGCACGATTTAGAAGAAATGGAAAACCTGATCGCCGATACGCTGGCCTTTTTACGGGCAGGTAGCAGTGCCGAGGCCAGTGTTAAATTACATTTTATGGATTTGCTGGAAGGCGTAATCGAAGATATGGAAGCGCTGGGCGCGCAAATCACCGTAAGCGGGCATAGCCGTGCTGTGATCATGGGGCGTCCGCAAGCACTGAGGCGCTGTTTAGGTAATTTATTAGACAACGCCTTGCGTTACGGCGGAGCGCAGATTCATGTTGTTGTGCAGGCGCAGGCCGGGATGATTATGGTCTCGATCGCCGATCAGGGAGAGGGCATCGCCGAGGACGATCTGGAGCGGGTGTTTGAGCCTTATGTGCGCCTAGAAACCTCCCGCTCCCGCCATACCGGAGGTAGCGGCTTGGGGCTGGCCATCGCCCGCGCCATTGCCCGCACTCATGGTGGCGATATCCTGTTGAGTAATCGAGCGGATGGCGGCTTAATGGCGGTGATTCAACTGCCCTTGCTGTTGTAAAAACAATTTTTATAAAGTGCATGAGCGCGTTACATATTGCTTGCGATAGTGATTTACTCGCCCATATAACAGATATTTTTATTCCAGGTTAAAGTGCAATACAGCCCCTCGCATCTGTTGGGCCAGAGCAGATAGCGCTGTTGCAGATGCAGAGCTCATTTTTGCCGTCACACTACTTTCCTCTGTCATCTGCGCAATACGCTCTACACTGCCGGCTATTTGCCCGCTGGCGGTAGTTTGTTCTTGTAATGCAGATGAAATCGCCGTAATGGCTGCTTCGGCCCGTTTGGCGCTGTCAGCAATACTGCCTATTGCTTCTGCCGCCAGGTTGGCCAGATCAACGCCACTGCTTACTTTGTCCACTGTGCGATTCATGCCCGCAACTGAATGGTCAGCACGATCCTGTATCAGCTTGATCATGTCCGCTATTTCCTTAGTGGCAGCGCTGGTGCGTTCGGCTAATTTTCTGACTTCGTCGGCAACGACGGCGAAGCCTCTTCCTTGCTCGCCTGCGCGCGCCGCTTCGATGGCCGCATTCAGAGCAAGCAGATTGGTTTGCTCGGCAACTTCACGTATGACGGCCACAATGCTGGAAATACGCTGCGATTCATCTCCTAAGGCGGTGACTTTTGTTGCTGTTTCAGTAATTTCGCTAGCAATGCTTCGAATTTCATTGGCTACATTGTGAATGACTTCAGCCCCCTCCTTGGATAGCGATTCAGCCTGTAGTGATGCCTTTTGCGCATCCCTTGCGTTATGGGTGATTTGCCCAATGCTGACGGTCATCTCCTCTACTGTTGCTGCCATATTTGACGCGGCATCGCTCTGGTGGACGGCGCTTAGCGATACCTGTTTAGAGCGATCTACCATTTCGACTGCTGATGTAGCGAGTGAGTCAGCGTGGGTACGCATGGCAGAAATAGCCTCTCGTAGTGCGGTTTGCATATTGCCTAAGGCACGCATCATCTGCGCGGTTTCATCTTTGCCTTGGCTACGGATGTCATTTGTCAGGTCGCCTGATGCGATACGGTTGGCTATGCCAATTGTTCGCTGTAAAGGCAGAACAATGCCACGCGCGGTCACGATGCCCAAGATGATGCTCAGGATTGCGGCTAGCGTTCCGCAAACGATAAATAGTTGCTTGGCGAGACTAAAGGCGCTTTGTGCATCCTTATCGCCTTGATTGGCCAAAACAACATTGTAGCCACGGTGGGCTTCTATTGACGCACGTACTTTTTCAAATACCGTAATGCTGCTGCTCAGCAAGTTTCTGGCCTCATCTGCCTGATTAGCCGTAGAGGCGGCTATTATTTTTTGTCGCATGGTGTCGTATTCGGTTAAAGCGGCCCGGTTATTGGCGAGCATCTGTTTATCATGGTCATTACTAAGCAATGGCTCGTACTTTTTGAACTCGGCTTCTACGTTCGCCATTAGTGGTGGCATTTTTTGTGCTATGGCTGTCTTTGCTGCCATATCTATGCTCAAGACATGCTCGCTAACTAACTTATCCAGCTTTACGAAATGATCGAATGCCGTATCAAGGATAACTAAACTAGGCACGCTGTTGATGGTGGCATAGTTGGCACTGTGATAGACCTGGCTTATCTGATAAAGCCCCACTCCCGTGACGGCAATCACTCCCAGCAACGCCGTTCCAACCAAGGTTAATAATCGCTGCGTCACATTCATGATTTGCTCCTCATGCGTCCATTGGGTAGTGGCCTCAATATGGGGCCACATTTCTTTCCTTACTACAGATATTCACCATAGGATAGCGTGGAGGGACATACCAATACGTTGGCTAAACGGCATTGCTCTGGGGTTGGAGCCGATATTGATGCAGTTTAATGACGGTGATTTTTACGTGGGTGTTAGTAGGTAGGGGCTTTTTCGTAAGACTCTTTTGATCCTATGCCTGAAATAATTTCTTTTTTATTGCATGTAACTGTTTGTTTTGTAATGTTTGTGTCAGGCATTGGCGCCAATGGCCGGGTGAGGGTAAAAAAGACCGGGGCCACATGCAGCAGAAAATATATATGCATTCTTTTCCTCCGTGCTTCTTTGGCATTCTCTTATGGCTCTGAGAGAGTTTAAAACCTAGCACCCCGCTCTTTAGATTCCGATTTTTATAATCTTTATACTTTCTTTATACCCACCACTCTGTTTTTACCAAAGTCTTTACATCGTTTTCCATAAAGTACATGGGTCGATTCCTCTTGATAAGAGTTAGCCATGGATGTGATCTATTTAGGTGCTTTATGCGTATTTGTGGTGTGCCCCGTCTTGCTTTTGCTGGCGTGTAGCCATTTGGGTGGTGAATCATGATTGTGCTGATTTCTGTCGTTGCCGCTGTCTTGATTGTCTATCTCTTTTACGCGCTGTTTAAGCCGGAGCGTTTTTAATGAGCAGTAATCCATTTCTCCCCTTGCGGCCATTTTTCTTGACCATTGCTGCTGTTGATCTGGCCGTATATACGCTGCACATGCAGGAGCGTTTTTAATGACTACCGATGCTTTGCTCCAATTGGGGCTGTTTTTGTCTGTTTTATTACTGTTGTCGTGGCCGCTGGCGATTTTGATCAACAAAGTGATGCAGGGCGAAATTCAAGGGCCTTTGCGGATTTTAAAACCTTTGGAAAATGGGATTTACCGTTTGGCTGGGGTTAACGCCGCGCAAGAAACAGGTTGGAAATCTTATGCCGTGAGCTTGTTACTGTTTAATGCTATCGGCGCATTTGTGCTTTATCTCTTGCAGCGCGTGCAAGGGGGGCTGCCGTTTAACCCTCAGGGGTTTGGCGCGGTTAGCCCGGATTCGGCGCTTAATACCGCCATTTCTTTTGTAACCAACACCAACTGGCAGGGCTACGGTGGTGAATCCACCATGTCTTACCTGACGCAAATGCTGGGTTTAACGGTGCAGAACTTTGTTTCTGCGGCAACGGGCATTGCGGTGGTGATTGCCTTGATTCGTGGTTTTGCACGGCATAGCGCCAGCACGGTGGGTAATTTCTGGGTGGATTTAACCCGCTCTACTTTATATATCCTATTGCCGCTCTCTTTGATCTGGTCTTTGTTGTTTGTAGGGCAGGGCGTTATTCAGAATCTGGATGGCTATAAGGAAGTGCAAACGGTCCAGGCCGTGACGTTTCAGCAGCCTAAGCATGATAGCCAAGGTATCGTTGTGAAAGATGCCAAGGGCGCGCCTGTTATGGAAGACGTAGTCAGCCATACGCAAACCCTAGCAATGGGTCCGGTTGCATCGCAAGAAGCGATTAAGCTTTTGGGGACCAATGGCGGTGGTTTCTTTAATGCTAACTCCGCTCATCCTTTTGAAAATCCAACGCCGTTTAGTAACTTTTTACAAATGTTGGCGATTTTCATTATTCCTGCGGCCTTGTGTTTTGTATTTGGCCGGATGGTAGGGGATAGACGCCAGGGCTGGGCGATCATTGCGGCAATGACCGTGATTTTTGTGGCGATGACCTGCGGTTTGTTTTACGCCGAGCAAGTAGGAACTAAGGGCTTAAGCAGCCTGGGCGTGGATCAGATGGTTAGCACTACGCAAGCTGGCGGTAATATGGAAGGCAAGGAAGCTCGCTTCGGTATTACGGCTACGGCACTGTTTGTAGCGGTCACTACATCGGCATCTTGTGGTGCGGTCAATGCTATGCATGATTCCTTAACCCCGCTGGGTGGCTTGTTTCCAACCGCGCTGATGCAGCTGGGTGAGGTGGTGTTTGGTGGTGTGGGCTCTGGCCTTTACGGCATGTTGGTGTTTGCGATTTTGGCGGTGTTTATCGCCGGGCTGATGGTGGGGCGCACGCCTGAATACCTAGGTAAAAAGATCGAAATCTTTGAAATGAAGATGAGCGCTTTAACGATCTTGGTGACGCCGATTCTGGTGTTGGTAGGTACGGCCATTGCCTTGATGGTGGCAGATGGCAAGGTGGGGATTCTGAATCCCGGCGCACATGGCTTAAGCGAAGTGCTCTATGCCTTTACCTCGGCGGCGAACAATAACGGTAGTGCTTTCGCTGGTCTTTCTGCTAATACCCCGTTTTATAACGTGATGTTGGGGATTGCCATGTGGTTTGGTCGCTTCCTGATTATCGTGCCGGTGCTGGCAATGGCGGGCTCTTTAGCGGCTAAAAAACGCCTAAGCGCTACGGGCGGAACGCTGCCAACGCACGGCCCTTTGTTTGTGGTGCTTTTAGTTGGGACAGTGATGTTGGTGGGCGCTTTGAATTACGTACCCGCACTGGCGCTGGGCCCTGTGGCTGAACATTTGCAGATGATTGCACCTGTTAAATAACAGCTTTGGGCGGGGAAAACTCGCGGGTTTCACCCGCCCTACAAATTTGCAATCAAACCATTGCAACTCCTTTTGGTAAAAAAGCGATGAATACTACTGATGTAAATCGTACTAAGCCCGCCGCAGCGCCTATACCGGCTGCTGCCGTAGCGGTACACAATGTGCCTAGTGCTAATAAAAAACTTTCCCTGCTTGATCCGCAGCTGATTCAGCCGGCGATAATTGATTCGTTTAAAAAATTAGCGCCTAAAACCCAACTTAAAAATCCAGTGATGTTTGTGGTGTATGTGGGCAGTATTTTAAGCACACTGCTGCTGATTCAAGCCTTGGCGGGCCATGGTGAAGCGGCCCTG
Organism: Janthinobacterium sp. B9-8; assembly: GCF_000969645.2. Lineage (NCBI taxonomy): Bacteria > Pseudomonadati > Pseudomonadota > Betaproteobacteria > Burkholderiales > Oxalobacteraceae > Janthinobacterium > Janthinobacterium sp. B9-8. The sequence continues at coordinate 1,741,577 of NZ_CP014222.1, read as the reverse complement.
AGCTTTATTGCTGGGGTATGCGCCTGGCTGTGGTTTACCGTGCTGTTTGCTAACTTTGCCGAAAGCCTAGCAGAGGGGCGGAGCAAGGCGCAGGCGGCGTCTTTGCGGAACACTAAGAAAAACGTCATCGCCAAAAAGCTCTCTGGCCCGGGGCGTAAATATGGCAAATCCATTGCTGACAGCGCCAGCCTGCGTAAGGGTGATTACATTCTGGTGGAGGCCGGTGATGTCGTGCCTGCAGACGGTGAAGTGATCGAAGGCGTGGCATCGGTGGATGAATCGGCGATTACGGGTGAATCTGCACCGGTGATTCGTGAATCAGGCGGCGATTTTACGGCGGTTACGGGCGGTACTCGGGTCTTATCCGATTGGATTGTGATACGGGTGAGCGTGAATCCGGGTGAAGCCTTTCTGGACCGCATGATTGCGATGGTAGAAGGCGCAAAACGCCAGAAAACGCCGAATGAAATTGCGCTCACTATTTTGCTGGTGGCTTTAACCATCGTGTTTATGGTGGTGACGATTACGCTACTGCCTTTCTCGATGTTTAGCGTAGAAGCCAGCAAAGCCGGTTCGCCGATTACCATTACTGCCTTGATTGCCTTGCTGGTATGTTTGATTCCAACCACGATTGGTGCGCTTTTATCTGCCATTGGCGTGGCGGGGATGAGCCGTATGATGCAGGCCAACGTGATTGCCACATCAGGCCGTGCGGTAGAAGCCGCCGGGGATGTGGATGTGCTGATGCTGGATAAAACCGGCACCATCACGCTGGGTAATCGTCAGGCGTCAAGCTTTGTCCCTGCGCCAGGCGTAACAATGGAAGAGCTGGCAGACGCCGCACAATTGGCATCCCTTGCCGATGAAACCCCGGAAGGGCGCAGTATTGTGGTGCTGGCTAAGCAGAAATTTAATCTGCGTGAGCGCCCGCTTTTAAGCCATGCGGTTGAGTTTGTGCCCTTTACCGCGCAAACCCGTATGAGTGGCGTAAATTATGACGAACGCCTGATCCGTAAGGGTGCCATTGACGCGATTAAAAAACATTTAGCAAGCTTGGGCGGTGTATTTCCTGAAGCGGTAGGCAAACTGGCTGATGAAATCGCCCGTCGTGGTTCAACGCCTTTGCTGGTGAGTGATGGCCCTAAAGTGATGGGCGTGATCGAGCTAAAAGATATCGTTAAAGGTGGGATTAAAGAGCGCTTTGCCGAGCTGCGCCAGATGGGGATTAAAACCATCATGATCACGGGTGATAATCCGCTGACGGCTGCGGCGATTGCGGCCGAAGCCGGTGTGGATGATTTCCTGGCCGAAGCCACGCCAGAAGCCAAACTTGCCATGATTCGCCAGTATCAAGCCGAAGGTAAATTGGTAGCGATGACGGGGGACGGTACCAACGATGCGCCTGCACTGGCGCAAGCCGATGTGGCGGTGGCGATGAATACCGGTACGCAAGCGGCCAAAGAAGCGGGCAATATGGTGGATCTGGATTCTAATCCAACCAAATTGATTGAGATTGTAGAAATCGGCAAGCAAATGCTGATGACACGCGGCTCATTAACCACCTTTAGTATTGCCAACGATGTGGCGAAATACTTTGCCATTATTCCGGCCGCTTTTGTGTCGACTTACCCGCAATTAGGCGCTTTAAATGTAATGGGATTAAATAGCCCTAATTCAGCCGTGATGTCGGCGGTTATTTTTAATGCCCTCATTATTATGTTTTTAATTCCTTTGGCATTAAAAGGCGTGAAATACCGTGCACAGGCTGCCGCGCAATTACTGCGTAATAATTTATTGATTTACGGTTTGGGTGGCTTATTAGTGCCTTTTGCCGGGATTAAAATCATTGATATGGCATTGGGTGCGATGGGCTTAGTTTAAGTTATCTGGCATCCGGCCTATGCCGGATGATGACGGGGCACGCGTATGGACATGATTGGAAACTTATTGCTGATTGTTTTCATGATGGTGTTGGCGTATGCGGTGTGGCGTTGCAGCCATTGGTTTTGGCGGCGCTCACCGACGCTTAACGAGTATCTGGCAAAACATGTTGCTTGCAAGGGGGAAGGAGTGGTGGGCTGCTATCGCTGCGGCACTTTTTATCCTTTGACCAAAGAGCATCTATACGCTGTGCGCTGTAAAACCCTCTGTAGCTGCTGCAAAACCGTATTGTGGCGTAGTGAAGTTTGATGTGGTGAATGCGCGATGCGCCTGCCACTTTATTGATAGATTCACCTCTTGAAGCAAGCCCTGGGGCAAGCACAAAGGATTTGAAAATGAATACCCAATTAAGACCCGCTCTGGTTATTTTTGCACTGCTTTCTGTTGTGACAGGCTTGGCTTATCCGCTGCTGGTCACGGGCATTTCCCAGGCCACCATGCCAGATCAAGCCAATGGCAGCTTAGTGCAATTGCAAGGTAAGGCTGTAGGCTCTAGCTTGATCGGCCAGAATTTTAGCGAGCCGCAATATTTCTGGGGCCGCCCATCGGCAACAGGGCCGATGGCGTATAACGCGGGCGGGTCGAGCGGCTCTAATCTTGGCCCAACTAATCCCGCTTTGCTTGATACCGTACAAGCGCGGGTGGACGCCTTGAAAAAAGCCCATCCAAATCAAGCCGCTGCGATTCCTGTTGATCTGGTTACCGCCTCAGGCAGTGGGCTTGATCCCCATATCAGCGTCGCCGCAGCCCGTTATCAATTAGAGCGAGTGTCGGTTGAGCGTAAGCTATCTAGCGATAAAGTGGGTAAACTAGTGGAAGAAAACACCGAAGGCCGTCAGTTTGGCCTGTTCGGTGAGCCAAGAGTGAATGTGCTGAAGCTTAATATCGCACTGGATCAGCAATATCCATTGGCGAAGTAAGCGCTGAGGAAAAAGGTCTGTAGATACGGAGCTAAATGTGAGAACACAGAGCACACAGAGAAATAAGTGCGTAGGGTGGGTTGAAACCCGCGAGTGATATTGAAAAATACACGGGTTTCAACCCGCCCTACGAAACCTGATTAATAGGGCGCAATCGCCATTGCGCCGTATTAATTGGTGTATTGCCGCTTCGCGTCGAATCCGCTCTACAAGGGTTTTCTCCGTGGCCTCTGTATTCTCTCCCCGTCCTTTGTGTCTACAGACCTTAGGTTTTTAAGCCACATTAACTATAAGTCCGCAATGACCGATACCCGCCCAGATCCCGATTCCCTGCTCGATAAAATCAAACGTGAGGATGAGCAAGCTGCTCGTGGGCGTTTGAAGATTTTTTTTGGCGCTTGCGCAGGGGTGGGTAAAACGTTTGCCATGCTGGCGGCGGGGCGTGTTCAGCAGCAGCAGGGCGTGGATGTGCTGGTGGGCGTGGTTGAAACGCACGGGCGTAGCGAAACTGCGGCGCAGTTGGTGGGGCTGGATGTATTGCCGCTGGCTAAAATGGTCTATAGGGGGCAGATATTGCCCGAGTTTGATCTAGACGCTGCACTTGCGGCAAAGCCTGCTTTGATTCTGATCGATGAGCTGGCGCATTCCAATGTGGCAGGCTCGCGCCACCCTAAGCGCTGGCAAGATGTGGAAGAGCTGCTAGCGGCGGGGATTGATGTTTACACCTCGCTGAATGTGCAGCATTTAGAGCGCTTAAACGATGTGGTGGGGCAGATTACCGGCATTGTGGTGCGCGAAACGCTGCCCGATCAGGTGTTTGACGCTGCCGATGAAGTGACACTGGTTGATTTGCCGCCCGATGAGCTGCTTTTGCGTTTGGCCGAGGGCAAGGTTTATCGGGCAGAGCAGGCCACGCGTGCCAGCCAGAATTTTTTTCGTAAAGGTAATTTACTGGCGCTTCGTGAGCTGGCGCTACGCCGCACGGCTGATAGGGTGGATGCGCAAATGCGCGCTTACCGTGCCGATCAGTCTATTGTGCCTGTTTGGCAAGCACACGAGCGCTTATTGATCAGTGTTGGCCCTTACTCTGGTGGGGAAAAACTGATCCGTAATGCTTGCCGCCTGGCTGCAAGCCTGCATGCAGATTGCTTAGTCGTCTATGTAGAAACGCCAGAGCTATTACGCCAGGGTGAGGCGACGCGTAAGCAGGTATTAAAAACACTCAAGCTGGCGCAAGACTTAGGTGCAGAAACCAGTGTGCTGGCGGGGGTGGATCTGGTAGATACCCTGCTGGCTTTTGCGCGCAGCCGTAATGTATCCAAAATGGTGGTGGGGAAGTCTCAGCGCAATCACTGGTCACGCCTGTGGCGGCGGCCTTTATCTGAGCAGCTGATCGATAAAGCCAGCGATGTTGATGTGTATGTGGTGGCGCACGATGTGAGTGATGCACCGTCGAGCGATACTAAACCCAATAGTTTGTTGTTTGATGAGGCGACACCTAAGCGCCAGCTGCATGGTTATTTTGCTGCGCTGGGTGGGGCGGCGCTGATTACAGTGCTGAGTGCCGGCCTGCTGCAATTTTTTGATCCTGCCAATGTCGTGATGCTGTATTTGCTGGTTGTGGTGCTGGTTTCCGTGCGCTATGGGCGCGGGGCCGGGATTGCGGCCTCGCTGATGTCGGTGGCGGCGTTTGATTTTTTCTTTGTTGCGCCCCATATGTCATTTACCGTATCCGATACCCAGTATTTGCTGACATTTGCAGTGATGCTATCGGTGGCACTGACTATTAGTCATCTGACTTCCAGATTACGCTTTGAAGCCAATGTAGCCACTTACCGTGAGCGCCGAACGCGCGCTTTGTATGAGTTGGGACGGGAGCTATCGGGCGCGCTCACCGCCACACAAATTGTAGAAATGAGCGTGCGCCATCTGGATGGCTTGTTTCAATCGCAAACCCTATTGTTTATCCCGGATAGCGAAGAAAAAGTGCGTGCTTCGCATGAGCATGTCAGTGCTGACTTAGGCATTGCCCAGTGGGTTTATGATTATCAGCAGCCTGCAGGTCTTGGCACACATACTTTGCCCGCCGCGCCTTTACTCTATATTCCGCTCAAAGCACCGATGCGCACCCGTGGTGTGCTGGCTGTTTTACCCAGCGATAGCCAGCACGTATTTCTGCCTGAGCAGCAGCGCTTATTAGAAAGCGCCGCCAGCCAGATTGCACTGGCACTAGAGCGAGTGCATTACGTAGAAGTGGCGCAAGATGCAATTGTGGTGATGGAATCCGAGCGCTTGCGTAATGGCGTATTGTCGGCGGTATCGCACGATTTACGCACGCCACTGACTACACTGGTTGGCCTTGCCAGCTTGCTGGATAAAGACGAGCTACCTAGCGAATTCAGGCTGATTTCGCAAAGCTTGCAAAAAGAAGCGATGCGTATGAATCATATGGTCAGCAATTTGCTAGATATGGCTAGGCTGCAATCAGGGGTAAAGCCCAATAAAGAATGGCAGTTTTTAGAGGAATCCGTAGGGAGTGCGGTGAGGGTGGCAGGGGCAAGTCTTACTGCGCATTGCATTAAAGTGGATCTGCCTGCTGATTTGCCTATGCTCGAATACGATGCTGTGCTGATGGAAAGGGTGCTGGTTAATTTACTCGAAAATGCGGCCAAATATACCCCCGCTGGCAGTAGCGTGACGATCTCTGCAAAAAAAGACGGCGCAATGGCACGTATCGCCATCAGTGATAACGGCCCCGGCTTACCAGAAGGCACGCGCTTATTTGATAAATTCACCCGCGGCACCACCGAATCCGGCGCGCCTGGCGTAGGGCTGGGCCTGGCCATCTGCCGCAGCATTATCTACGCCCACGGCGGACAAATCAGCGCCCGAAATTTAGACCCACACGGCGCAGAATTTGAATTTACCCTCCCACTAGGCACGCCCCCTGTGTTAGAAAATTAAGCGTAGATTTAAGAAATGAACTTCTGTAGACACAGAGCGCACGAAGATTAGAAGCAGAACTCAGAGAAGGCATGGGGAATAGGTTTTATAGGATGTGCATTCGTTCCTCTTGCGAACCGGTTTTCTGCGTTCCGACTGCGTCGTTGTACACCCTATAAAACCTTGCTCATGGTTTCTCCCCGTTCTGCTTTTAAACTCTGTGTTCTTTGTGTCTACAGAACTTTTTGCATTTCCTCATTTGAAAAATAAATAAGGCCCGCATGACAGATATCCCTATTACCGTTGTCATCATCGAAGATGAAAAACCGATCCGGCATTTTTTATCCGAATCCTTGCTCGATGTGGGCATGCAGGTGTTTACGGCAGAAACCGGTAAGCAAGGCTTGATCGAAGTCGCCACGCGTAAGCCTGATCTGATTATTCTGGATTTAGGCCTGCCGGATATAGATGGCGTAACGGTGATTGAACGCCTGCGCGAGTGGTGCGAGCTGCCGATTTTAGTGCTCTCCGCCCGCACGCAAGAAACAGAAAAAGTAAGGGCGCTGGATGCTGGTGCCGATGATTTTCTGACCAAACCCTTTGGTGTGCCCGAATGTCTGGCACGAATCCGCGTTTTGCTCCGCCGCCATACCCGCGGGCAAGGCGTGCAGCAATCTATAGAGTTTGGACAGATTAAAATCGATCTGGTTAATCGTCAGGTTTATAAAAGCGATGTACCGGTTCACCTTACACCTATCGAATATCGCTTGCTGACCACACTTACGCGCTTCCCCGGCAAAGTGCTGACGCATCGTGAATTACTTAAAGCGGTATGGGGGCCGTCGCACTCGGAAAGTAGCCAATATTTACGTGTTTATATGGGCCATTTACGGCAAAAATTAGAAGTAGATCCTGCCTTGCCGCAGCATATCGTCACCGAAACCGGCGTGGGCTATCGATTGATTAGCTAATTAGCATTGCTCTAAGTAGTAAAAGGCAGTGTGGCTAAGGCCGTTAAGTGCAATAATTTTGGCTTGCGAAGTCTGCAAGAAAAATTACTTTCAATTATTCTGGATTAAATTGTGCTTAGTTCTTCCTTACGCGGTAAGTGTTCTGCCTGTGCTCCGATGTTTGTTTTGCTGGAATATGAGTGGTTTTTGTTTGATGGTCGCATGGATCTTGTCTGGGAGCGCCTTGGAAGCTCGCAGGGTGATTTTAGTGTTCAGTTTGAAGATAGCTCACTTAGAGACGCCTTAGATTGGCTGGTACGACATCAGGATACAGACGAAGCAAAGATCAAACTTGCGCTTGATGTTCTGCTGGATGAAGCCACGCCTGAAAATGCACTCTATCTTGAGCAGTTCTTAAGCATTAATCCGGCTCTGGTTGGTAAAAGAATTCAGCAATTGATGTTAGATTTACTGATTAAGCATCAATTTTTGAATGATGAGCGCGCGGCTCTTGCTATGCAGCACTTACAGCAGGCAGGCACACTTTCCCATGAGCATTATTTGCTGCGGGAAGTGCTGGACTGGCTAATTGCAGAGGGATATTCCAGCGCGTCCCAAGCGCAAAATGCGATTGATACCTTGCTGGCAGAGCATGCTTTTGATGCAGATACATTATTGCGAATGCGCCCGATTGATCCTGAGCGCATTAATCCCACTTTGCACCCCTTGCTAACTCGGCAATATCTTCAGCAGCTGCAAGTGCTTGGCTTTTTGGCTCATGCACAGTATCAAAATCTGCAAGCCAGCTTGGATACAGGCGCATTGTCGGAGTATGACGATGCATCCATCAATGGCCTGCTGGATTACCTAATTGCCAGCCATTACATTCCGCAGCAAGAGGCGGAGCAAAGAAAAACCTATTTGTTTAGTGGGCAAGTTGAAACAAGTCTGCTAACAGAATCATTTATTCATGCTTTAAAAGCACTGGATTTTGATCGCACGACCTCGATGTTGCAGGTGCGTCAGGAGCAGAATAAGGCTTCGGATAAAAGAATAGTTCGCTGGGGCTGTGCCGTACTGGTTCTTTTTATCGTGGGTGTGATTGGATTTAAGGGATTAAAGCAGCAAGCTGTAACGGAGCCGCTACCTGCAACGACACTATTGTGCAATGCGGAGAACGTTGAAAGTAGTGTCTCTGTGACACTTTATCAAATGGAGGCCAAAAATAATCTTTTCCGCCCTTCTGCAAATAAGGAGCAGCAAAGGTCTCATATTCATCCAGCCGAAGAGATTGGATACGATCAGCAGAGTGGATCTCGTGCTTGTCGTGTTGTTTTTGAAAGTGAGGGTGAAAAAATAGCTGTTGGTTATTTGATTGCGCCTGAGAAAGAGAAAACCGAGTCATTTAGTCTTACGTTCAGGCCCGTTGACTTTCTGAGTGTTCGTTTTGGGCCTAAAGCGCTTGATCCGGCGCTGAGCGGGCCACTGAGTAGTGAAGTCTTAAATCAGGCGGTGCGGGATGGATTGAAGTCTATTGATGCTGCTGTGGAAAATAAAGGTGCACGGGGTTTGAAAGATAAAACTTCGCGAATTGATGGCTTATGGGGTGTTTTGCCTGATGGAAAATGTACTTCATCTGCAAAAGAGCAGCTAAGTTGCCCTGTATTGATTGATTACACCGCTTCGTTGCTGACTGCTATGGAAGGCTCGGTTGATTTGCAGTTTAAAGCAACAATCGATTTGAAAAAGGTGGGGGATAAGTGGGTGGTGGGGGATGACTTCATATCGCAGTTTATGAAGCCTTTGGCGCTTGCCCGGGTTAAAAAAATGGTGGGTGGTGGAGGCTATTAAGATAAAGCAGAGGGGGCTTAGCCCTCTCTGCGTTTAGCTAAGGCTGGCGTTTTGCTTTATTGAGCAAACTATCCAGCGCCCGCGCAAAGTTTTGCCTGTCTGCGGTGCTCATGGCGCTTGGGCCACCGGTGTCGATGCCGCTGGCGCGTAAGGTGTCCATAAAGTCACGCATATTCAGGCGCTCGCCGATATTCTCTTTACTTAAACGCTCACCGCGTGAATCCAGCACTAAGCCCCCTTTGGCAATCACATCAGAGGCCAAAGGAATATCAGAAGTAATAATTAAATCACCCGCTGTGCATAGCTCCACAATCCGGCGATCCGCCACATCAAAGCCTTGCTCCACCACCAAGGACTTTAAAAAAGGTGAGTGTGGCGTTTGAATATATTGATTGGCTACAAAAGTGCAGCTGATTTTGCAGCGCTCAGCCGCGCGAAATAAAATCTCTTTAATCACCTTAGGGCAGGCATCGGCATCGACCCAGATTTGCATGGCTTAGACCTGTGTATTGTTATTTATAGCGGCGAATTATAGCGCGTGTGGGGTGTTGATTGCGGTGGGATTACGGCGGCGTATTGTTACTTTGGGTGAGATGCACAAGGCGATACGATGCTATTTGTAAATACAGGAAATAACATCTCGCTGTAGATAGTGATACCCTTGAATTCAATCAATCTTTCGATTAAGCCAATGACTTCATCCAATCATCTTTATCAGGCCATAGAAAGCGCCGAAATTGCGCTGAAACGGCAAAAATTAAAGCAAGCCAAGCTCTTGCCACTGGCATTGTTGCTATTTTTTGCCGTGGTATTTGTGATTGCCACAATTTACAAATCGCGCTATCCGGCGCTGGCGTATATCACGGCGTTTTCAGAGGCAGCCATGGTGGGGGCTTTGGCGGATTGGTTTGCGGTGGTGGCGTTATTTCGCCGCCCCCTAGGCTTGCCGATTCCACACACGGCTATTGTGCCGAGAAATAAATTACGAATTGCCGATAGCATGGGCAGCTTTATTCAAAGTAATTTTTTATCGACTGAGCGGATTGTTGGCAAAATACGCGAATTTAATCCGGCGCTTAAAATTGCCACGTGGCTTACGCAAAACTCGCGGCCATTTTCTAATTTATTAATTAGGGTACTGAGCTATAGCCTTAATTCCCTGCATGATGGGCGATTGCTCGCCTTTTTAAAAAGCACCTTAATTGCCGAATTACAGCGCGTGGATATCAGCCAGTTTAGCGGCCATATTTTAGATTCACTCACGCAAAATGGCCGTCATCATCATGTATTAAGCGAAGTATTGCACGAATTACAAAAAATACTTGGCCGCGCCGAAACACAAGAAGCAATGGCCCATGTGGCAGCAGAGGAAATCTCCTTTCTTAAATATATGGTACTGGATAAAGTCGCCGGTAAATACCTCGCCGAAAAAATGCTCGGTGCGGTGCAAAAAGAATTAAAAGCCATGCAAGATAACCCAGACCATCATCTGCGCCTGCAATTTGATCGCTATATCGCGCAATTTATCGATAAATTAAAACACGATGCCGAATTCAAACAAAGAGGCGAAAAGCTTAAAAATGAACTGCTTGCCCATCCAGCGGTAGGTGAATATATCGAAACACTCTGGACGCAATTATTACGCTGGCTGCATAGCGATTTGCACCGAGTCGATTCCACCATCCGCGCCAATATCATACTGCTGGCCGCCGATATGGGAAAAAAGCTCAATGAAAATACCGAAATGCAAGAATGGATCAACACCCAATGCGAACGCGCAATCCCGCCCATCATTGAAGAATACCGCGAAACAATCGGCGTCTTTATCTCCGACCAAGTCAAAACATGGGACGAGCAATATATGGTGGAGCGCATCGAATTAAACATCGGCACCGATTTGCAATTTATTCGGGTGAGTGGGACTTTGGTGGGGGGATTGGTGGGATTGTTGATCTATGTGGTGGCGGGGTATTTGGGGTAGGGCATAAGCAGGATTTCGTAAGTTTTTATATTTATTTACTGTTATTAGATTACATTTTGCTTTCGTGAGGTTTTTTGTGTAATGTGTTTACAGAGTAAATTAGTGCAGTAGCTCGCCAGAAAATATGCTAATCAGCATAAAGCCGCTATGTGATTGAATATAAATAGGAAAAGTAGCGGGGCTTGCTTATATACAGATAAACTAGATATGCACCTGTATAGGTGGATATTTCACGTTGGGCCCCGCAATCAACATGACCGCACATCCGCAGCAGAGTCCTCGCGTCTTGCAATTGCTCACCGAGATGGAGGGAGACCGAAAGGCAATGTTGAAACTTGGAGTGGCCATGACAGGCGGCAATAATGCTCAAATGCTCCCGTTTGACTTCATCACTTTCGGCGCAGTTAAGCGTAATCTCAGCCTCACAGCCGCAATGCGGCTTCTAGTCGAATCTTGGAACATTGTCTGCGCACGCGCAGTGCTGCGCCTTCATATTGACACTTCCCTGCGCTATTCCGCCGCATGGATGGTCGACAAACCTCATGACTTCGCGACTAAGATTCTGAGTGGCGAGCGCATTGACCTAATGAAGGACAAGAACGGAAAGCGATTGACTGATGCTCGCCTTGTTGAGGTTCGCTCTGCCGACTATCCTTGGCTACCAGACGTCTATGCAAATCTTTCTGGCTACGTCCACTTCTCAGGATCACATGTGTTCGACTCGATCGGGCCAATGAACGAAGAGACGAGATCAGTATCCTTTGAGATTACCGACACAGACATGAAATTTCCGGAAGCCAGTTGGATCGAAATTCTTGAGTGCTTTCGTCATGCCACTGAAATTCTCGCCAACTACCTAGAGTGTTACATAACCACTAAGCAGTTATCCACTGAGCAACTGTAGGCTGCTCGCAGCGGGGCGTAAGATTGCCAACCTGTAGGTTTATCAACTCGCGCTGTAGGATGTTTTACTAGGTACAAACCACTTGCTTATTTACTTTGCGCTCAACTTATTAGCCTGAATCGCGGGTTATGCCTGTGGCTAACCCGCCCTACACGGCTTCGCTCTCTGGGGCTGTGTGCCGTGGCTCCCGTAACCTAAACATCAGGCCCTCATGTCCATCGCTTTGTACGACGCCTCTATTCCGGTCTTTTTGCGCTATCTCAATCGTTTGGACGGGCTGGTTGAAGCCGCCGAATCCCACGCGACGGGGCATCAGATCGACGTATCAAATCTTCTTCGGGCATCTATTGCACCAGACATGTTGCCGTTTGAGACTCAGGTGCTCATCGCTGCCAACTTCGCGCTGCGTGCGTGTTTTCCTCTGGCAGGCAAGCTCATTCCGCCTTATGGCGAATTTCCAGCTACCACTCAAGGCCTTCATCTACGCATTGCTTACGTCGTCGGGTTACTCAAAACGCTTCACGCAGCTGAGTTCGACGGTAGAGAGGCTGCTGTACTAGAAAGCAAGGCTGGGAATGCACTTGTTTCACTTAGTGCGCCTGAGTTTTTGCTGCAGTATGCACTACCTAACTTCTTTTTTCATATCACCGCAGCCTATGCCATCCTGCGCAGTCTAGGGGTCGCTGTTGGGAAAGAGCACTTCGATGGTTTCCACTCCTACGAACCAGAGGCAGAAGCCTAAGCGATCTTTCGAGCCGATCCTCACCGGCCGGTTCTCATTTTATCCTGAGCCTACTACTGCACTCCGGCGTGGGCGGCTAACCTCAAACATTAGCGGTAGAAATTATGACTTTGAAATTTGCCTGGGTGGCAAGCTTGCTCTTAGCCTCTGCCCTAGCATCAGCAGAAACCTATAATACAGAGCAAAATCCCCTATTTAAAAAGCTGCCGGTAAGAATTGAGAATGCCTTGTATAGCTCAAAAGAAAATGCGGAGTTTTTTAAAGATTCTGGGTGTGAAGTTGTTGGTGTTGCTATCTGGCTTAAAAATCCACAAAAGAATGATGCTTATGTAGTAGCAACGCGTAACGGCTGCGGCTGGGGCTCGGCTGGAGGGGCTATTTGGGTCGTTCATGATTCTAATTCTGTGGCTAATATTGTCCTTGATTCATTCGGAGTTTCAATAACGCTCAATGACAAAATTAAGGATGGATTTCGTACTATCAGCACATTAGAAGTGAAATGCGGGCTCATGTTCAAATCGCTTTTATGAGCATAACGGCAAAGAATACTTAAAAGTCAAAAGCAAACGCTGTTAATGGGTATGAAACGGTTAGCAATTCGCTCAAGAGGCAAGGGCGTAGCATCGCGCTAGGCATTCCCAATGAAAACCACAAATGAGCTATTCGCTGAGCTGCAGGCACTTGGTGCCGGGGCGGGGAGTTTGAACACCTCAACGGCTCGCTGGCGCCACATCTGCTCGATGAATAAATTAGCGTTTTTTTAAGCATTTAATCAAGTGGACGTAAAGCGTGCTGCTTATCTCAAACCTTAGCCCGCAGGCTCGGCGCTCATACGAACTCCAAAGCTGCTGCTGATTTTGCTCGTGGCCTTGTTGCAAGGTATAAATTATGCCGCAGGTGTGGCGTTTAATTTAATGCCCAGCCCATGCAAGAGTTTCATAATCGTTTCGTAACGAGGCTTGCTGCCCGGTGCAAGTGCTTTGTATCAGCTCTCTCTGCCTAATCCAGAATCTTTTGCGAGTTGCGTCATGCCACGGGCGCGAGCCACATCTTTGATGGCAAGTAAAAACATCGCAGGATCAGGGTCTGCAAGTGCTTCGGATAAGTAAGCACTGATGGTTTCTTCATCGTCAAGATGATCTGCCACATCAAAGGGGGTAAAAGTAGTCATGATTTATTCCTCAAGGCTTGCGGCCATAAACTTGGCATATTCAATGTCGCTAGATTGTGTGGATTTATATCAATGATTACCTCAATGGCGCAATGCCAGTGGCGATTGCGCCCTACGTTTTAATCAACCCCCTTAATCAACCACCCTCAAAACCTCATAACACGCGCCCATGGTGTGGTAGTCGGTTTTGCCAGCGGGGGATTTCTGTTGGTCGATTTTCTGGTTGTCGGGGCTGAGTGCGCGGTACCACGCGCCGTGTTGGTGGTCTACGAAGTGCTGCCAGCTGTAGGCCCAGATTTTGTCGTAGGCTTGCCAGTATTTTTCATCCTGAGTTTGGTCTGCAAGCAAGGCGGCGGCGGCGAGGGATTCGGCTTGTACCCAGAAGTATTTATCTTGATCGTAAGGCTCGCCGTCCAAGTCGTAGCCGTAGATTAGCCCGCCGTGTGCTTCGTCCCAGCCGGATGACATGGCTTCGTCAAACAACTCACGGGCGCGGGCTAGGTGCCAGGGCTGCGGGTCGTGGCGGTCTAAAATAAGCAGTAGTTTGGCCCATTCGGTTTGGTGGCCGGTTTGGATGCCCCAAGGGCGGAAGATATTGGTTTTGTTGCCCTTGTTGTATTGCAAATTGGGCGTCCAGTCGGTGCGGAAATGCTCCCAGATTGCCCCGTCGGTTAAGGCGGCCTGGCGCTGGGTAAAGTTGGCGGCTAGTAGCTTGGCGCGGTCTAAATAGCGAATTTCGCCGGTGGCTTCAAAGGCGGCGAGCATGGCTTCGCAGCCGTGCATATTGTCGTTTTGGCCGCGATAATCATCTAGCACCCAATCGCTACTGGCTTCGCTGGCGTAAACACCGTATTCGGGTAGCCAGAAATGTTGCTCCATGGTGTCGTAAGTTTCATCCAGCCATACTTTGGCTTCATCCATGCCGCTACGATAGGCGCAGGCGTAAGCCAGCATCACAAAAGCGAGGCCGTAGCATTGGTTGGTGGCATCCGTCACTTCGCCGTTTTTAACTTCCCAAGCGTAGCCACCCGTCTTTGGGTTGAAATGCACTTTGCGAATAAACTCAATGCCGTGCCTTACGCGCGCCTGATGCTCTTTTTCGCCAAACTCTAGCCACGCCATGGCGTTATTAAACACAAAACGGGTGGACGAGACGAGATGGCGACTTTCCTTATCGTAAACACGGCCGTCATCCATATAGTAATGATAAAAACCACCCGCCGGATCGACCGAAATCGGGTCGTAAAACGCCATCGTATGGCGAATATGTTTAAGTAGAAATTCTCTAGTGCGAAACATGGCTATTCCTTTGCAGAGAGTAAATGGGGGCGCTCTTGGGCTATTTTGCTGATGAGCTCACCAAGCAGGGTATTGGCCCATGCAAACCAGCTGCGGGTAAATTGCTCCGGCTGATTGGCGTTAAATGATTCGTGCATAAAGTAAGTTTCGGCGTGGCTGCTTTTAAGCATGTGCAAGCAGAGGCTGATTTCGTCGTCCTGATCGCTGGTCATGGCACGCATGATGATGGACATCGGCCAAATCATCGGTGCAAGCGTGTGCGGGCTGCCGTTGCCTTCAAAATGGTCCCCCTTAAAAAACCATGGGTTATCAAAGGAGAGCGCAAAGCGGCGGGTGTTTTGATAGACCTCTTCATTCTGCGCTACGGCCCCTAGATAAGGTAAGGACAGTAGGCTGGGAATATTTGCATCGTCCATCAGCAGTGCACTGCCGTAGCCGTCCACTTCATAGGCGTAAATTGCGCCGTGTTTAGGATGCTGAACAATGGCGTGGGCTTGCAGCGCGGCGGCGACTTCGTCAGCCAGAGCGGTGCATTCGATGGCAAAGGCGCTCTCATTAGAGAGGTCGACCACCATGCTGGCGAGCTGACGCAGGCTAATCACGGCAAAAAAGTTGGATGGCACTAAAAACGGCAAAACGGTGGCGTCATCCGATGGCCTAAACATCGAGGCGATCAGCCCCACGGGGCGGGCAGGGTTGCCCCAGCCATGGCAAGCCAAGGTATCGGCTTGCCAGCTGCCGTTGCGGGTAAAGGAGTAAGGCCCACGATTCTTTTTGCGTTGTTGCGCTTTCATGGTGGCTACAGCCAGCTTCATGGCCGCCAGCCATTGCCCGTCAAAAGGCCTGCGGTCGGAGCTGCGCTGCCAAAAGCCGTGCGCCAAACGGATGGCGTAGCAAAGCGAATCCAGCTCCCATTTGCGCTCGTGCAATTCGGGCAGCATGGTGGTGTTGTCACTCTGCCATTGGCTATGGGCAGGGCCGTTGTTAAAGGCGTTGGCGTAAGGGTCGATCAGGATGCAGGCGCTATGGCGGCGGATCAGCCCGGCAATCATGTCGGCAAGCTCGGAGTCTTCTTGCATCTGCGCTAAATAAGGCCAAACTTGCGCCGCGCTGTCCCGCAGCCACATGGCATGGATATCGCCGGTAATCACAAACGTATCCGGCAGGCCATCCACCATCTGAAACGCCACGGTGGTATCGAGTGTATTGGGGTAACACTGGCGGAATAAGCGCTCTAAAGCGGGATCAGAGATGTGCTGGCTGATGCTTTCGATATGGTCATTGACGGCGGGGCTGTGGAATTTTTGTGGCTGCAAGGGATGGCTCGGTTGTGGGAGTTGCGTGGGGGGTGTTGTTATTGGGGTTTATATTTTTAGCAAACAGCGAAAAAACACAATAACTACACTCTCCGCATAGGGCTTTAAAGTCCCCTTGAAGCACGCCGAAGCGAGGAACAAGCGGGCGGGGTTTCGGCGAGGACTGTTTGAGCGAGCTTGCGAGCGAGTTCCGCAGCCGCCGCTCGATTGTCCGCAGATGAGGGGCTTTCGTGCTGGTCGGGGCGGCCTTCTTTGGCTTCGTTTCTTGGCCGTTCAAGAAAGGAAGGCCCCCGCGGTGGCTACCGCTCCAAAATCAACGTGCCGAAGGCACTAAAAAGGTTTTTGTGTTTTGTTTAGCACCTAGCGCATTCTTCACTGCTGATTCACCTTATGCTTCCTCAATCTTGCCGTCACTTTCCCTTCCTTGTCTGTAGCAAATAAGACCGCACGCTCGCTAGCTAAGGTGAGCGAATAGCTAACGCCGCTGGCTTTGTCTTTAAAACTGATGGCTTCTTCCTGGCCTGATTCGTTCACCAATATCCATAATGCGCCGAGTTCAAAGCTGAGTTTCTGGGCGAATACGCCGGGCTGCTCACCGGATAGCCAGTTTAAAGGTGAGCTTAGGCCGGCCCAATCCATCGCGGTTTGATAGAGCGCAAGCAGCGGCTCGGTGCGATCGTTCATTTCTAAAGGCAGCGGGCACCAAAGGATATTGCCACTGGTCTGTAAGCTGCCCAGTGCATTGCCCTTGCTAAGTTTTGCAATTTTGTCGCCGCCAAAGCTGGCGCGGTATTTATGGCTACCGATATGGATAGCCTCCTCACGCTGTAGATTACGCGTGTCTGATTCGCTCATTAGGGCGTGGCAAGGCTGCCAGTAAGCGTCTAAATCGCAGGGGCCGGTCAGTACGATGGGTGTTTTGCACTGGCTGATCCAATCGCGAGCAGCTTGCGATAGGGCGTGCGGACTGGGGATGATAATCAGCTTGGCGGGCGCGTGGTCTAGGTCGGTGAGATGATATTCGCTGATGGCGCGTACTGGCACTTTTAGCTCGTATTGCATCACGCGTACTAAGCGCTGCGTGGCTTCCAGCGCAAAGCGGCGGTTGCCGTAATCGTTGCTAAATGGGTAAATCACCGCCACGTCTTCCAATTGCCTGCCTTGCATGAGTGGGGCAACGGCTTTAAAAAAGTTACCAAAGTCTTCGCTGACCATGGCTTCAGGCTTACGTGTGCCATCGGCTCGGCATGCGCCAATATGCGATTCGTTGATGTTGTCCATATGGTAGTTGATATTCCACAACCACTGTACCGCACCCGCGCCGCCATTAATAAAGGCGTAAGCATATTTACGTTCTAGCATATGGGCGAGTTCGGTTTCGCTGCGCTTACTACGTCCATTGGGGCTTTCAATATGCATGATGCCGGTTTCTTGCACAAGGCTTGGCTTGTTGGGCGTTTTGCTAAAGATACTGTCCCAAGCCAAATCATCATTGAGCCACCAGCTATGCACATTGGTGTAATCCACCGCCTCGGCAAAAAACATGGGCGATGGGCGTTGCATACCCAGTGCCTCGTCCTGCCCAACGGTAATTAAGCGGTTTGGAGCAATGGCGCGGATGGTGGCGCTTAAATCAGCGATCCAGCGCTTGAGCATGGCTTGGCTAAATAGGCTGTAATCTAGCCAGATGCCGTGTTGTTTGGGCGTGATTTCGGTGGGGTTAAACGCCACCTCCTGCGTCAGTGGTGGCAGTACGGCATTCCAGTCGGGTAGATCGGCGGGGCTGCGGTTCCAGCGCTGCTGCCAGTTGGCGATATCCGCATCCTGCTCTTGCAGCCATGTTCTAAATGCGGCGATTTCGATCGGGTCTTGCACGCTGCGTGGCCCAAGGAAAATCTGCTCGGGGTTAAACATGGATGGCTCGTTGATTAAATCCCAGTGCACATGGCTGCTGTCTTTATGGCGGCTGACAATGGCGGAAATAAAGCGCTTTTGTGCGGCGATGGCGCGTGGGTCCAGATAGGGGTTCTGGCCTTCCCATGTTTCTGGAGTGAAGGTGAAAAAGGTAAAGCAAGTTTCCAGATTGTGGAGTTTGGCGCAGTGTAAGAAGGCATCAATAGCGCGTAAGGCGGCCTCTTGAGCGTGGCCGTCGGCAAACATCACTTGCCGCCATGCTGTCCAGATGCCGGTACGAATATAGTTGATGCCCATGCGGGCAAATTCGGCCATATCCCTATCCCATATGGCAGGGTTGGGTAGCTGTAAGAATTTGCGATGCACATCGCTGGCCATATAGGTCATACCAACAATTGGCACAGGCTTGCCGCCACGGGTGAAGTAATCGCGACCCGCACAAAGCGGCTGGCCTTCATCGAGCAAGCGGTGATCTCGCCCCCAAAATCCTTGCTGTAATTCACATACTTCACCAAAGGCGGAAACGGCGCGGCAGTGGATGGCGTAATAGCCGTGTACAACCACCATCGGTAGCGTGGTGCGGTGAAATACGGGGCCATGCGCGGTGGTGTTGAGTGCCATTGTTTCCTGAATCAGCATCTTGCCGGCTTGCATGATTTTGATTTCAAATTGCCACTGACATGCAGAATTACTGCGCAAGGCCTCAATTTGTAAGTTAAACGTAGGCACTTCGCTAGGGTAGTAGCAGGCAAAATCGGATTTAATCCAGATTTCGGTCACGCCTCGGCCGCAAAATTTAGCCCATTCAAGCAGCGCTTCGCTGCCGCCTTGCTCCCAAAATAGCGCTGTGGCGTTGACGTTTACAAACAGCCAGCGGCTGCCTGCAAAAGCACCGCGATGGTTTTCGATCAGAACAACAGGGGCGGCAATCGCCCTGCCTGAGGCATCTTGGGCGGTGATCAGCGGGTAAATACGCGCATCCATAGGCCCGTTAGAGCTAGATTCCTTTGGGCAATCTTTATGCTTGGTGGGCATAAGCACCAAGCCGCAGCTGGCGTCTTGTGGTGCAAACAGATGGGTTTGCTTACTTAGCAATGGGTACTGCTCACCCGCCTCAACACTGATGGCTTCGCTGCAGTCAACGGCCAGCATCTCATGGATATTTAAATCTCTGAAAAGGGTGGTTGGGGCAGAAAAAGGCATATTGCCCATGCTGAGTAAATTGCCGCCATTTTGTAAGAAATTGAGCAGTGCAGGCCAAGCCTCACGCGGGAAATAGGCGCCGTGTGTGGCAATTAAACAGCTTCCTGCTGATGCACTGTTTAAGGCGTTGATGAGCGTGTTAGAGTCGGCCAGTGTGCCCGCTTCTTGCCAGCGGGCCAGATCATCTTGCTGCGGGCGTTCGCCGTGGTAAGCCAGATTGACATCGTAAAAAAAAATGGCACTCATGCGTTTTCCTTTTAACAGCGTTAGCATTTAGGGCTGGCACTGATATGCATAACGTTGTCGCAATACTTACTGTATGGCCGCAGATTTGCTTGGCGACTTCAGCGTTATGTGCCTAAGCCATAGTATTGATTACAATTTATTTGTTTGTTCGATTAATTTGCTTTCTAGCTAATTTTGCATGTTGTAATTAATCAGTGCTTTATGTATACAGAATGCTGGCATTGTGCTTGTTTATTACAAGAGGTGTCGGTCGTAGTTTGAATAAAAAGGGCTGTATGGGTGGACGAGTCTTCATGTGGAAAGTTTCATTTTTCAGCGAAGTTTGTTCATTTTTACTAAAGTGCATGACCGAAAAGACTTAATCGGTATGGCTAATGGCTTGGTAAATTGATTTATTGATACATTGAGTTTATTTAAATAGAGTTTGTATCCGTACTGCGCTAAAACAGGGAATTCCTCGTAATGAAAACGTTTATATTTATTGCTTTGCTTATCTCCGGGGCTGCACACGCAGAAATCTATAAATGGAAAGATGCAGCAGGCATGATGCATTACTCCGATCAGCCACCTAAAGGCAACAAAGCAGAAGTACTTAAGACCAAGGATTTACCTGTTAGCACGATGTCGGCTCAGCGTCGCGAGGCTTCTGCAGCAAGCGGTGTGGCGGTAAAAGCCAGCGCGCCTGCAGCGAGTGTGCCTGTGGCGGCAAAAAGCGAAAAAGACGAAAAAGCATGTAAAGAGGCCATGGCAAGGCTGAGCTATTTGCAAGGCTCAAAAAAGTTTTCGAGCGTCAATGAAAAAGGCAAGCTCGAGTTTATGGAGGCGGCGCAGCGTAAGGCTGAAACGGCCAGTGTAGAGGCGAATATCAAGCGAGTTTGCCCCTGAGCGCATGTATTTCTCTGCCAAGCCGCCTGTATGGGCGGTTTTTTATTGCCTGTGTGTTGTGAATTGCACTTTTCTTCCAGCCCCGACATTGAGCGTCCTAAAAGGCGGTGTATTCGGATGCTGTCTTATTGCTGACGATGATTTGTAATCTTTGATATTTAGCGTAAAGATTTGTTTTTATCCATTGCTAAAGTCCTTTCACCTAGCTATCTAGATAAGAAGCTGATGGTTCTTAAAACAGAGCTGAATCATCATTTTACAGAATGCTGACGAGCACATTGGGCGAGTGTCAGCCATAGCGGGTAAGGTGAGTTGATATGCACGAGCATGCTAGCCAAACATCGTTTAAAGACATTATGCGTTTGCATGATATCGATGATGCCGATCTGGAAGTTGTCCGAAAATACGGCGCTTTAGTGGTGCCAAAAATGCCTGAATATTTAACGCATTTTTATGAATGGATGCGTGAGCTGCCTGAATACCAAACGCTCATGGTGAATGATGAAGTTAAAAAACGTGCTCAAAATGCGCAAAATACGTATTGGAAACGTTTTTTTGCGGGTATTTTAGATGATGCCTATATTGAGGATAGGCGGCGCTTAGGTGAAACACACGCGCGTATTGGTTTATCTTTACCTAGTTATTTTGCGGGAATGAATTACTCCTTTGTATTATTTACTAAAAAACTTTACGACGGCGGTTTATTTAGTGAGGAATACGGTAAGGCGGTTGCCTCTATTACCAAGCTATTGCATTTAGATACTTCTATTGTGGTGGAAACCTATACGCGTTTGATTAATGAACGAATTAATGAACAAAGCCGCGCTTTAATGGAAATGTCCACCCCGGTAACAATGATTTGGCAAGATATCCTTATGTTGCCTGTTGTTGGGATTATTGATTCAAAACGCGCTCAGGATATTATGGCAGCTATTTTGAATAAAATTGCTGAAACACGTTCCCGTGTATTTATTATGGATATTTCCGGTGTGGCGATTGTGGATTCCGGTGTGGCTAATCATTTAATTAAAATTACAAAAGCGACCCGGTTAATGGGCTGTACTAGTTTAATTTCTGGCGTTTCACCCTCTATTGCACAAACGATTGTTCATTTAGGGATTGATATTGAAGGAATGACAACCCATGCCACCTTGCGTGATGCGCTAGAGCAGGCGTTTAAGAGCGTAGGCATACGAATGAAAAGAGTTGATGAGGTTTAGGAGGAGGGATGGCAGATCGTGAATCAGGGGGAGGGATAGCCATTTCGATGGTTGAAGATGCTCTGCTTGTGTGCGTGCAGACCGAGCTGCGCCCTTCAACATTGACTGAGCTGCAAAATAGATTACTAGGGCAGGTTACAAAAATGGCGGCTAAGGGCGTGATGCTGGATCTATCTGAAGTGGATGCCTTAGACGTTGATGGTTTTGCTGCGCTGATTGATTTAAGCAAAATGCTGAAGATGATGGGGGCTAAAACCGTTTTTATTGGCTTTAGACCGGGCGTGATTGCCGGTTTGGCGGCGCTTGATAGTAATCTTTCGGCGTTACGGGGTTGCCAGACTATCCGGCAGGCACTGGATTTATTACATGAAGCCTAGCGTAGAAATGGCAACGGTTTGGCGAAAAATAAAAAATGAGGCCGATGCTGCAATGCTGGTTGCTTATGTTTTTTCTTTGGCAAAACAATGCGGATTTTCTCCTGTGGCGGTAACGGAAATTACGACGGGGGCATCCGAGCTGGCCACTAATATTGTGAAATATGCAGGTGAGGGGGTGATGATTTTTTCTTGGGTTGTGCACCATCAGCGTGAGGGATTAGAGGTGGTGGCTGAGGATCATGGCCCGGGGATTAATGATATGGCGCTGGCAATGACCGAGCACTTTAGTACCAAGGGTACGCTGGGGCTGGGTTTGCCGGGTACACGCCGATTGGCCGATGAGTTTGAGATTAGTTCTGAACCCAATAAAGGCACCCGTGTGCTATTTAGAAAATGGAAAAACTAAGCGCTATGCAATTTGAATTTGCGCGTTGCTTGCGGCCTTGTTTTGGTGAGGTGCTGTGCGGCGATGGCACTATCGTTAAGCCGATGGAAAATGGGCTGTTTGTCGGAATATTAGATGTATTAGGCCATGGCCCGGAAGCACATGAGCTGGCACGGGAATGCGAGCAATGGCTGGAAAAAAACGGCAGCGAGGATATTGAATACGTGGTTAAGACATTGCATGAGCATATCCGTGGCTCGCGGGGCACGGCGATTACATTGGCTTTTTTAGCGCATGACGGCAGTGCGCGATGTATCACGATAGGGAACACGGTGATGCGTAAATTAAGCGACAGTTGCGTCACTTTTTCAGCTCAAGCAGGCACTCTGGGCATTGCATTACGCAGCTTGCGAATTGAAACATTTAATTTCAAAAGTAATGATATTTTTTTATTGGCAACGGATGGCATACAAGAGCATATTTCCGGCGAGCAGATTTTGCTGGAACGCAGAAACAGCAATCTGAATGAAATGGTTGCCAATATGCTGAGCCGTTATGGAAAGCTTTACGACGATGCCACCTGCCTGGCGATAAAGTGCACATCATGATTAAACTTGGCGTAATGGATTTACGAAGTGAAGATGGCATTTATCTTGCTCGGAGTAAGCTGCGGCGGGCTTTAGAGTGCTTGCATCTTAATCAAATGCGCAGCGATTTTCTGCTGACGGGTTTTTATTCGCTCTGCCAGTGGGTGAGACGCTCGTCAGGAGCGTGCGAACTGGTGTTTGGTATTGATAATGATCTTTTGTGTTTTGTAGTGCAGGCAGAGGAAGGATGGAAAAAGCACAGATTATCTACATTTTTTGATGAGCAGCATGAGCTGGCTGATGGCGCATTAGAGTTGGGTTTCAGAATTGGTTTGCAAGATGCCGAGAGCATTCAAAAAGTTAAAAATATTGTCAATGAGCAAACGCGTGATGAATTAATGGCCGAGCTGACTGCTAATAATTCTGAGCTAGCCGCGCATAAAGAAGGCTTAGAGCAAGAAGTAGGTCGCCGGGCAATGGCATTGCAGCAAAGTGAAATGCAATCAAAGGCCGTGATTGAAGGTGCGCCGATTGCTGTTATTTTATTAGATCATGATTGCTGTGTAACAGATTGGAATCGCGCTGCAGAATTGACCTTTGGTTTTTCGCCTGCTGAAGTAGTGGGTTTGAAATTACAAAGTTTGATTCACATTGAAGGTGATGGCGATTTGCCATTGATTTTGGATTCAGGCCTAAGCGAAGCCACTTCTCGTATGACTACGGCCCGCTTTTGGGAGTTATTGGCCCGTAATCGCTCGGGAAGTTTATTGCCGGTGGAAGTCGGTATGACGGTACTGAATATAGAAGGGCATTGCAGCGGTACTTTATTTGCAAGAGATATTAGCCAGCGAAAATTAGTAGAGCAAGAGCTGCAATCTGCTAAAACCAAAGCAGAAGAAGCGGCATCGGTTAAATCGAGTTTCTTAGCGAATATGAGCCATGAAATCCGCACGCCTATGAATGCGGTGATTGGTTTGTCGCATTTGGCATTAAAAGCAGAAATGCCGCCTAAGCAACGGGATTATCTATCAAAAATACACCATGCAGGAACGTCCTTATTAGGAATAATTAATGATATTCTTGATTTTTCTAAAATTGAGGCAGGTAAATTAAATATTGAAGTTGCGCCGTTTGATCTGGAAACAGTGCTGAATAATGTTTGCACAGTTACTACGCAAAAAGTATTTGAAAAAGGGTTGGAATTTGTTATTCATAATCCGGTTGATATACCACCTTGCTTATTGGGTGATTCATTAAGGCTTAGCCAGATTATGATTAATCTGGTCAATAATGCAGTGAAATTTACTGAAACAGGCGAAGTAGAAATCACGATTAGTTGCATGGAAAAAACCCATGAGCAAACACAATTAGAATTCAGGGTGCGAGATACCGGTATTGGCATGACGCAAGAGCAGCTGGGTAAATTGTTTACGGCTTTTACTCAGGCCGATAGCAGTACCACGCGTAAATTTGGTGGTACAGGGCTGGGGCTTTCAATTAGTAAACGTTTGGTTGAGCTGATGGGCGGGCGTATTTGGGCAGAGAGCGAAAGTGGTGTGGGTAGCCAGTTTGTGTTTACTGCCTGGTTTGGTATTGAGCATAAAGAAATCAGAAGGCGTGCTTTACCCGCCGAAATTAATAATATGCGTGTTTTGGTGGTGGATGATCATGAACATGCACGTTTGGCGATTATCGAAGTATTAAAGCGGTTTTGTATGCGTATTGAGCACGTGGGCTCAGGGCAGGGGGCGGTGGAGCTTTGTAGCGCGGCTCATCAGCGAGGCGATCCTTTTGGTTTGGTTTTACTTGATTGGCAAATGCCGATTATGGATGGTGCACAAGCGGCTCAAAAAATTCAGGAAGTATTGCCAGAAAGCACGCCGAAGCTGGTGATTGTCACAGCGTTTGATCGTGAAGATATTTATATCCAGGCGCAAAGCCTGAATATCAGTGCCATTTTAACCAAACCCGTGAATGCGTCTTCGCTTACTGATTGTCTGGTTTCGATTTTTGCAGACGATGATGTTTCTGATAGCCATCCTGTGCAGCAGGATGAGGTGGATGCTGGTTTGCAGGGCATGCATGTGTTACTGACGGAAGATAATCCGATTAATCAGCAAATTGCCACAGAGCTACTGGCTACGGTTGGCGTAGAGGTCGTGGTGGCAAATCATGGTAAAGAAGCGTTAGAAAAACTGGAGCGGTTGGGGGCGGGGTATTTCGATGTGATTTTAATGGATATGCAGATGCCGGTTATGGATGGTTACGAGGCATCCAAGCATATCCGTGCCGATCCGCGCTACAACGCGATTCCCTTGATTGCGATGACGGCGCACGCCATGGTGGAAGAGCGGGCACGTTGCCTTGATCTGGGAATGAATGATCATATTTCCAAGCCCATAGACCCCGCTCAGTTTTTTGCCTGCTTAAAACATTGGCGCGTGACAACGCCGGCAGGCGAGGCAAAAGGGCCGCTGGTGGGTTCAGCCCCCGTTGATGTGCAGCCTGTTGACCCGATTGCTGCTCCGGCGGTTTCTTTGCCTGAAGTGGCATTCGTGTTGCCCGTGCCATCTGTTGCGCCGGCTAAGAGGGTGGAGCGTCAGGAGCTGGATGTAAAAGTAGGCTTGGGCTATGTACTGAATAATCCATCGCTCTATTTGCGCATGCTTAAACAGTTTTGCAGTAGCGAGCTTGATTGTGTGCAAAGAACCCATGCGGCTTTGCTGGCGAATGAATTAGAGCCTGCTTTGCGCTACTCGCACACCTTAAAAGGCCTGAGTGCAACCTTGGGCGGAACTAAAGTCTCAGAAATTGCAGGGCGAATTGAATTAGCTATTTCGCATGGTGGTGGTTTAAATGAGGTCAAGGACGATTTGTTGCAGCTTGATCAGCATCTCAGCGTGCTGATGCGTGAGGTGGGTGAATATATCAATGGTGAAGATCCTTTTGCCAATGCGCCCGCACCCGCAGGAAGAATGCCGGCTAAGGAGTTACAAAACTTATTGGCATGGTTAGAGCGATTGCTGACCGAAATGGATGCGGAAGCGCTTACCGTAATGAGTAAATACGGTGATGCAATGAGCGATTTTTTTGATCCGGCAGAATTTGCAGCGTTTCGAATTGCGCTGGAGAAGTTTAACTTTGGTGAAGCGCTGCCGATTTTACAAAAAATGAGTGCTAATTTTGCTCAAGTGTAGAAAGGGGCCGTGGAGGGGCATCAAGCCGCGCCGCCTTTCTTTGTGACTTTTCCCTCTAAAGCGCGCTGCCTGCGAATTTCCTTAGGGTCGGCTTGAAGGGCGCGGTAAATCTCCACCCGATCTTTTTCCCGCAATACGGTCTCAAGCTTGCAGGCTTTAGAAAAGATACCGATTTTATTGCTGGATAAATCAATTTCCGGAAAAAAATCTAAAATGCCAGATTGGGTAATGGCTTGTTCTGCACTTGTGCCCGTACTCACTTTGAGTGAAATCAGTTTCTGCAAAGCAGGTGTGGCATAGACCACTTCAATATTGATTAATGTACTCATGATGGCCCTGATTAATCGGCTTATGGATGGATTTTATCGGCTTGTTTAATAAAAGCATCTACAAAAGTGCTGGTGATTTTATTAAATACGGGGCCAATAATCATTTCTAAGCCGCGGCTGGAAAACTCGTAATCCAGCTCAAATTCTACTTTGCACGCGTCTTCCATCAGCGGAATAAAGCGCCATATGCCATGCAAGGCTTTAAATGGGCCATCGACAAATTGCATATCGATCTGGTGCTTGGATTTAATATCGCGGGTACGGAAAAAAGTTTTTACTTTTAAAAACTCAATTTGCACGGTGACATCCAGTACGGTGTCAGTACGCTCGTGCACTTCTACACCGCCACACCAAGGCAAAAATTTCGGATAGTTTTCAACATGATCGACTAAATCAAACATGCGATCAGCAGAGTGAGTGACTAATACTGTTTTACGAATAGACTGCATAGTTTGTCTTTATATATAAGGCGACTTGGGGAGTGATAAGGATGTGCTTTCTGCTCGTTTCCCTGCTTTGTAGTGTAGGGCGGGTGCAACCCGCGAGCAATGTTAACAAACACGCGGGTTGCACCCGCCCAATAATTGTTTTACTAATAGGCTACTTAGTTTTTTTATATGGCGGCGTGAGATATTACTATCTGCCGCACCGTTGTTTGTAGCGTAAAATGCCGAGCTTCCAGCAAGCACACTAGATGTAAAAAAATGACCGAGCATCGTAACCCCGACCACTCCATGACGCAACTTGAAAACATCCGCATGCCACCGCATTCGGTTGAGGCTGAGCAATCTGTGCTTGGTGGTCTGATGCTGGATAACAGCTCATTCGACAAGATTGCTGACACGCTGTTTGAAGCCGATTTTTATCGCGATGATCACCGCCGCATCTTTGCCGTGATCGCTAAGCTGGTTGAGTTGGGCCGCCCCGCCGACGTGATTACCGTGGCCGAAGCATTGGATACCCACGAAGAGCTGACTTATGTGGGCGGATTGGCTTATTTGGGCTCCTTGGTGCAAAACACCCCATCTGCCGCCAATATTCGCCGATATGGTGAGATTGTCCGCGAAAAATCGGTCATGCGCCAGTTGGCGTCGGTGGCGACCGATATTGCTGATGCAGCCTATAGCCCCAGCGGGCGTGAAGCTTCCGAGCTACTTGATCAGGCCGAATCGGCCGTGTTCCAGATTGCCGAGCAATCGTCTCGGGGCCAGAAAGGCTTTATCGGCATGCCGCCGATTTTAAAAGAGATTGTTGAGCGTATCGATCATCTATTCCAGCAGGACAATCCATCCGAAGTCACCGGCGTTGCAACGGGTTTTTTAGATCTCGATCGCATGACTTCGGGCATGCAGGCAGGTGATTTGATTATTGTGGCGGGCCGGCCTTCTATGGGTAAAACGGCGTTTTCGGTGAATATTGCCGAGCACGTGGGCATCGAGCTTAAGCTGCCGGTGGCGATTTTTTCTATGGAAATGGGCGCAACCCAGCTGGGTATGCGTATGGTTGGCTCGATTGGCCGCATTGATTTGCACAAGCTTAAAACTGGTCGCTTTGAAGATGAGGATTGGGTGCGCCTTACACACGCCGTCGGCAAAATGAATGAGGCACCGATTTTTATTGAAGAAACCGGCTCGCTAACTGCGCTGGATATTCGTACCAAGGCGCGGCGCTTAGCGCGGCAATGTGGCGGCCAGCTTGGCTTAATTGTGATCGATTACTTGCAGCTGATGGCAGGGCGAGCAGGCGCAAAAGATCAGAATCGAGCCACCGAGCTGGGTGAAATTTCCCGAGGCTTAAAATCACTGGCTAAAGAATTAAAAGTGCCGATTATTGCGCTCTCGCAGCTTTCCCGCTCGGTAGAGCAGCGCACAGACAAACGCCCGATGATGTCGGACTTGCGAGAATCTGGTGCGATTGAGCAGGATGCGGATTTGATTTTATTTATGTACCGCGATGAATACTACAACCCGGATAGCCAGTTTAAAGGCCTTGCTGAATGTATTATCGGTAAGCACCGTAATGGCCCCGTGGGTAAGATTCCACTGGTGTTTGTGGGCCAGCATTCCCGCTTTGAAAACGCTTTGGTTCGCCCGGATGGCTGGTCGAGTGATCTTGAGTAAAGGGTGTGGTGGGGGGGGGAATGCAAAAAGGCAGCCTTAGCTGCCTTTTTGCATTTCAGGACAATGAGCTTATCTTAGCTCCGGCAGGATGAGCTGGGCAATTTCAAAGTAAATAACGAGGCCCGTTCCATCCACCAAGGTGGCAATAAAAGGTGCAGAAACAACGGCCGGATCAATCCGAAGGCGCTTCAGAATTAATGGCGTAATGGAGGAAACAATCGCGCTCCACATCACAATGGCGATAATGGTTAAGGTCACCACTAAGCCAATTTCAGGGCCAACACCGAGCGACCAAGCCCGAACCCAGGCGGCCAAAGCAATCCCCATTGAGATGAGTAGCGCAGTGGAGGTTTCTTTTTTAAGGACTTGACCGATATTGCGCATGGTTACTTCACCCACAGCCATTGCACGAATAATGGTGGTGGTGATCTGGGTACCACTGTTTCCGCCTGTGCCGATTAAGAGCGGGATAAAGAAGGCGAGGGCAATTGCGGCTTCTAATTGCTCTTCAAATGCGCGTAATACTGTGCCTGTGTAGCTTTCGGCGGCAAACAGCATCAGTAGCCAGCCAATCCGTTTGCGCCAGAGCTGCCAGGGCGTTGCCGCGAGGTAGGAGGTTTCTAAGGGGGAGGAGCCACCTTGTAGCTCCGCATCCTCGGTTGATTCTTGCTCCAGAATATCTGCCGCTTCATCAACGTGAAAAACCCCGATTAGCTTGCCTTGATCTTCTACGGGCAGGGAGGATAAATCACGATCCACCAAGAGGCGTGCGGCTTGCTCCTGATCTGTTCGCGCATTGAGGCGCATTAAGGTGGGATCCATCAAATCGCTTAGATTAACCTGAGGATCGGCAACCAATAGTGTTTTGAGCGGTATTCCCCCAAGCAGCAGTCCTTGGGAATTGGTTATATAAATATGCTGGAATAATTGAGCTTGGTGCCAGGCGTCATGGATCACTTGCTTTGCATCAGCGACCGATTGCTCAACAAGGATGCTGAGATAGTTGTTGCGCATATGCGCGCCAACCGATTCGCTGGGCCATTCAAGCAGTGAGGCGTAGTTATGTTGATTTTTCTCGGATAAATGCGAGAGCAGACTGGCGCGATCGTTGCTTTCCATTTTGCGCAAAATGGTTAGCATATCGCGGCGGGAAATGCTGTCCTGAAGCGCTTGGATCACCTTGCTGTGCAAACGTAATAGCAACTGGCCTGCACTGTCTGTGCTTAAAGAGGTGATAAGTGCACTGCCTTCATTGACCGGCAGGGTGTTTAATGCGTCGTTGAGATCTTCCAGGCTTAAAGCCAGGAGTTGATCTGCTCGCTCGGTGGGGTTTGTGGTGGACATCCAGCTTCTCAATGCAAAAAGATCGAGGGCTTGAATCTTGTGGGCGTGCTGTTGTGTTTTCATTTGGAATAGCCTCGGGTAAAGACAGGCAGAATCGCAAGCACCTTGATGGGTGCGTGTTAAAAGAAAACAGCAATTGATGGACGAGTATGGGACAGGAAATAACGTCGATTGGCGCTTTTTCATCTCCACGTTCTAGCTTTAGCACTGCGTAACGTATCTGGTAAAACCAGAAGCCACTTGGGTTAACACCTTAATCCGATGATAACTGTCCTGATCTTGGGCGTCTCTGGACGTCGTGAGATCAGTGGCCTGTGTTTGCGCAGGAGCCTCGCCTAACGAGATGCTGCATAAGGTAAATATCTTATGCCCCTGTTCGGGGCAGGGGCATAGTGTCCAGATTGATCTTTAAAGTCAACGCAACGATAAATGGTAATAATTATCACTGCACGATGGCGGGGTGGGTATGGTATACCGCGTAGAGCTGCCCCTTATCTGTATGATTTATGGGGCTTAATGGCTCTCTTTCCTGAAACGGCCCCTGTTCGCTAGGCGCAGATAAGCCGTTTGCAGGCTTATCGCTGGGTAAAGGGCTTGTTTTTTTGCGGGCTAAAATGAGTTTTTAGCGATGGGCTGGGAGGTTTTTTGGCGTGGTAGTAAGCAAAAAACTGTAAGGTAATAAATACCAGATGTGTTTTTTGAGTGCCGGTGTGCTTACGGAGCTTATGTTAATGGCTTAAACCACAGGGTGTGTGGTGAGCTGGAGAGGTGTAATGGCTTGATTACATAGGCATAATTATCCTCCCCGCATTTATTTTATTGCTTACAGCTTTGCAGGGAGGACTGGGCGACCGGCTTTTAAGTCGCTACGCCGCCTGTGCCAAATGCTTCGGCATGGATGTGCTCTGCACTGATTCCCATGGCGAGTAACGATTTGATCTGGGCTTGCATAAAGGCCAGTGGCCCACAGAGGTAGTAATCGGCGTCGGGCAGAATGACGCTATCGGCGATTTGAGTTAGATCCACATAGCCTAGATGGTCGTGGCTATGGTTCGGGCAGGCATCGCCATAAAACACGATTTTTTCGACGCTGGATTCTTGCTCTGCCAGCTGATTCACTACATTTTTAAAAGCATGCACGTCGCTATTGCGGCAGCCGTGTACAAAGCGCACAGCCCGATCGCTGCCGGTTTTTACTAAGTGTTTCAGCATCGCCAGCATTGGGGTAATGCCGACGCCGCCGCTAATTAAAACGACTGGGGTTTTGCGATCCTGATGCAGGACAAAATCACCCGCAGGCGGGGCGAGATCAATCACATCGCCCACATTGACTGTGTTGTGCAGCAGATTAGACACTTGGCCGATGAGGTTGCCGGTTTGCTCGCGTTTAACCGAAATACGCAGGTAATTGTTGCCCGGTGCATCGGACAAACTGTATTGGCGTGGCTGCATCAGATTCCATTCCGGCACAAACATTCTTACCGAAATATATTGGCCCGGCACGTAATCGGGCACATGGCCACCATCGCTAGGGCGTAGGTAGAAAGAGGTGATTTCGCTGCTTTCTTGCTCTTTTTTTGCCACGATAAAACCGCGCCAGCCTGTCCAGCCGCCTTGTTTAAAAGCGGCTGCAGCATAGAGCTGTGCTTCTTCGGCAATCAATACATCAGCCAATTGCCCGTAGGCGGCGGCCCACGCTGCAATTAATTCATCTGTGGCGGCAGCGCCCAAGACTTCACGGATAGACGCCAGCAAATGGTGGCCCACAATGGGGTAGTGTTCCGGACGTATGCCAAGGCTGATGTGTTTATTGGCGATATGGGTGAGCACCGGGGCAAGTACGCCTGGGTTGTCAATATGCTCGGCGTAGGCCGCCACCGCCATGGCAAGCGCTTGCTGCTGCGCACCCGACTGCTGATTTCCTTCGTTAAAGATTTGTTTAAGCTCAGGATTGTACTGAAACATCCGTGCATAAAAATGCGTGGTCAGTGCAATACCATGTTGTTTGAGGATGGGGGCGGTAGCGCGGACTAAATCTCGTTGGGCAACATTCAGCATCTGTATCTCCTTTTAAATATGCATTTAATTTACCCATTAAAGAGCGGGGCGTATAGGTAAAATTGCACGTTTAGAAAATAAAGTGACGGGGCCTTGATCTGTCGGCTTGTATCTTTTTCATTAAAGTGGGTTGTTTATTTGAATTGTGTTCTTGCGCCGCTTATCACTGAAAAGGCAGTAAGTCTTGTTGTCAGGCCGTATTTGCCCACCACAATCCATGATGCTCAATGTGGTGTAGATAAGGGATAAATCATGCAACAGCGCTTAAAATTTTGGGTGGTGGCCTTTGTGGCAAGTGTAGGGCTTTGTGCTTGCGGCGGTGGAAGTGGTGGCTCATCGTCTGCCACGCCCGTGGCAACGACTCCGACCTCAGTGCCTACCGCGGTACCCACGCCGACCCCAGCTCCAAGTGGTGGCGCTTATGCCCAAGGTACGGTTACAGGGTTTGGCAGCGTGATTATTGATGGCGTTACGCTTGATGACAGCAGCGCAAGCTTTAAGGTAGAGCAAGACCCCTCTGCCAGCAGCACCGGTACCAGTAATGATATTAAGCTCGGTATGAAAGTGGAGTCTGATCAGGGCAGCGATGACAAAATTAAAACGCTGACTGCCTTGCCCGAGGTTTACGGCAGGATTTCTGAATTGCAAGTGGGCGTGGGTTTTAAGCTGGCAGGTCAAACCGTTAAAGTATCAACTGACGCAGCCGCACCTACGGTATTTGAAGGCGCAAGTGTGCTGGCTGATTTATTGGTCGGCGATATTGTAGAAGTACACGGCAGCCGTGATGCCGCTGGCGTGATTGTTGCCACGCGGATAGAGCGAAAAGACCCAGCCAGCGCGGTGATGGTGCGGGTCGTTGGCGTGGTCAGTGCGCTCGATAACACGGCTAAAACACTGCTAGTCAGTGGCTTAACGGTTAACTTTAGCAGCGCTAAACTTCGCCCAGAAGGCGTAGTGCTAGAAAATGGCCAGTTGATTGCAGCATGGAGCGATCAGGCGATTAGTACAGCGGGATTAATGAGCGCCAAGGCCGTTAAAGTCAAAAAACCGCAGGCCGGTGACGGGCTGAAAATGCAGATTGGCGGGTTGGTTGCTAGCCTTAATGGCACGACGCTGAGCTTTAAATTGGGCGAAGTGCTTGTCGACGCTAGCAAGGCCAAGTTTGAAGGTGGAGTGGCCGCTGATTTGGCTAATGGCAAGGCAGTGCGGGTGGGCGGTGTGTGGCAGACCGATAAATTAGTGGCTGTGGGGGTGAAATTTGTAAAAGACAGCGCGGATGCCAAAGTTGAGTTAAAAGGCCCGATAACCGACTATATTTCGCTCGCCAGTTTTAAAGTGCGCGGGGCTTTGGTGGATGCCAGTACTGCAAAAATTGAAGGCGGCACGGCTGATAATCTGGCTAATGGCGTTTTGGTTAAACTAGAGGGCAGTATTGCCAGTGGCGTGGTGAGCGCTAAATCGTTAAAAATTGAAACTAGCACGGATACAAGCACGAGTAGCAAACCAGATCAATCGGTCAGAACATTCTCTGGGGAAGTGAAAGATTATGTGGTTTCGAACGGTAAATTTACTTTGGCAGGTATTAGCCAAGCGATGCAATTGACTGACAAAACGGTGTACTTGAATGCCAGCTCAGATAAAGTCGCGGTGAAGGCTGATTTTGCCAATGGTAAAAAGGTGACCATCAGGGGCGAGGTCGTTGCTGATGTATTACAAGTGCGCGAAGTGAAATTTACGGCCACAAAAGCAGAGCCTATCAGGCTGAGCGGGGTAGTGAGTGGGGTAAGTAGTAGCCAGTTTAAATTAAATGGCGTGCTCATTCTTTGGAGCAGCACTACCCTCATCGAGGGCGGAACGTCAGCTAGCTTGGTGAATGGTGTAAAAGTAGAAGTCAGTGTGCTGAAAAGCGAGGATCAGCTGCAAGCACAAAAAATAGAAATCAAAGGCAGGGCAAGCACCTTAGAGGTAAAAGGCGCGCTGAGCGATTTTGTTTCTGTCAGCGATTTTAAAGTGGCAGGGCAAAAAACAGATGCCAGTAAAGCGGAGTTTAAAGATGGAAAAAGCAGCGATCTTGCCAATGGTCGCGTCGTGGAAGTGAAGGGAACCTTGAGCAATGGCGTGTTGATTGCAACAAGGGTGTCGTTTGAGGATTAAAACGACGCTGCTGGGCTGAGCCCAATCAGCCCAATCAGCCCAATCAGCAAAGCGTATTTCTTTGAGCGTAAAAAAAGCCACTCATGATGAGTGGCTTTTGCTTTTGTAGGGCGGGTGCAACCCGCGAGCAATGCTGAAAAATACGCGGGTTGCACCCGCCCTACAAAAGATACAGGGCGTTGAGTGCTTTATTCCGCCAACAACACAGCCAAAGCCGTGCTTACATCTGTCGCTGTAACGCCTTCGCTTAAGCTAATGGCGGTGCCTTCAATCGCCGCCACGCCTTCGTTTTTAAGCTTGGCGATCCATTGCCCGGCTTCTTTGCCTTGGGCAAAGCCTGTGCTTTGTAGCAGCAGGCGGCCGTCGGCGGCGCTAAAGTTAAAGTAAAACAGGCCGTCTTCTAGGCGGAACTGTTTAAACAGCGGTAGCGCGGCTTTTTTCTCGGCTTTTGCAAGAGGTGCAGCAATCGCCTGCATAGTACGCAGACCCAGTGACTCGCGTACTTTCTTTAGTAAAGGTGCGGCGGCGGCACGGGCTTTGGCAGCACCGGCTTGCAGCAGCACTTCAATTTCTTCTGGATGCGCCATTAGGGCTTCATAGCGCTCACGCATCGGGGCAATATCGCGCTCGATTAAATCCAGCAGGCGTTTCTTTGCATCGCCCCAGCCTAGACCCGCACGCAGCTCATCTTTAAATTGCTGGGTTTGCTCTTTTGAGGCAAATGCTTCAAAAATCGTCACAAGATGCGAGTTGTCTGGGTCTTTGGCGTCCCCAGGCAAGAGGCTGTTGGTCACAATCTTCGCGATGGCTTCTTTCATCGCTTTTTGGCCGCCCTCGAACAGCGGAATCGTGTTGTCGTAGCTTTTGCTCATTTTGCGGCCATCAAGGCCGGGTAGCGTGGCAACGTGCTCTTCGATATGGGCTTCTGGCAGCACAAATAAATCGCTGCCCTGGCCGAATAAATGGTTAAAGCGGGCGGCTACATCACGCGTCATTTCAATATGTTGAATCTGATCGCGGCCCACCGGTACTTTGTGCGGGTTAAACAGCAGAATGTCGGCGGCCATTAAAATAGGGTAGCAAAACAAGCCCATGGTAATGCCTGCGTCAGGGTCTTCGCCGGCTGCCTCGTTCACATCTGTGCTGGCTTTGTAAGCGTGGGCACGGTTCATTTGGCCCTTGGCAGTTACACAGGTCAGTAGCCAGTTCAGTTCGGTGACTTCAGGTACATCGCTTTGGCGATAAAAAGTAACGCGTTCTGGGTCTAGGCCAGCAGCCAGCCAAGTGGCGGCAATTTCTAGGCGCGAGCGCTCGATTCGGGCCGGATCATCACACTTAATCAGCGCATGGTAATCGGCCATAAAAAAGAAGCAATCGCTATCCGGGCTTTGGCTGGCAACAATTGCCGGGCGAATGGCGCCTACATAGTTGCCCAAGTGGGGTGTACCCGAGGTGGTAATGCCGGTAAGAACACGCAAACTCATCACTTTTTCCTATATCGCACGCTGCAAGAATGGCAGCAAGTCTAGCAGGCGAGGCGTGCTTGTGTAAGCACAAAATGATTGAATAAAATCGTGTGCTGGTCATGTTTTTTAAGTGCTGGCTTAATAAAACAGATTGATGCCGATAAATGGCTGTAATAAAACCTTCATTTGCTTGTTTTAAATAGGGAGAGGCTGTGGATATTTGCATTGGCTTGCTAGTGAAAAACCTAGGGGGAAATATTTAATCCGGCGGAGCTTGATTATTGATCGCGAGCGGCATTTTTACCTATGGTCTTAGTGTTGTTTTTTTATAAATGGTTTCAAAAAATAGACAGCTGGTTTCGGTATTAATAGGCCTCTAATCAAGTGTGTTAATTCAAGAGCCTATGTTAGTCTTAATGAGGTAAATCTCTCCCATAAGGAAATTATAATGCGTAATAAAATATTTGAAACGCTACTGATTGCTTCTGGTTTAATGGTTGGGCAAATTGCCTTTGCTGAAGAGATTTCAGAAAATGAGGTATTAGTTGGTTCATCGGAGAAATCCACCGTTCAGGCTAATGTTGAAGAAATTGATATTGCTCAGCGCAGTATTCTGTTGGCTTTGCCAGATGGTCAGAAACTTGCATTTGATCATGTTGATCAAAAAATAACGCATTTTGATCGTTTGAAATTGAATGATAAAGTCAGTGTAAGTGGCTCAAAGTCTTCTGCAATTGTGCTGCAAAAAGGCGGTGCAGGTGCACGTAAAATTGTTGATGCCCAAGGCCGGGATGTGACAATTGATGGTGAAGGTGTGTTAAAAACACAAACACTTTACAATGATATTCTTAACGTTGACCTTAATGCGGGCAATGTAAAAATTAAAAATGTAACGGGCCAGATTGAGACTATTCCTGTTGAAAACAAAGCGCTGCTGATGAAGGCAGAGGCGGGTGATCAATTGTTGATTGTGAATCGAGTTAAGTTGATTATCTGGGCTAATTAATTAGTAAATAAAAAAACAGCCTGCATTTGCAGGCTGTTTTTTTATGCACGTTATAAAGTGTAAATACGCGGGTTTCACCCGTACGATATTTATAATCAGATTGAGTAAGAGGCATAATCAAGTATATTGAAGTAAAAATCAGCAATGTGTTAGTAGGTATTTTTTCTTTTTAATATAGGAAGTTTGAATGGAAACCAAACAAGGAAGCTGTCATTGTGGCGCCGTCGTTTTTGAGGTGGATTTAGCACAGGGCTTAGAGAATTTGCGCCGCTGTAATTGTTCGCTCTGTAGCCGTAAAGGTTCAATTATCGCCAGCGTACCGGTTGAAGGGCTACGCGTGGTAAAGGGTGAGGAAATGCTTACTCTTTATCAGTGGAATACCAAAACGGCAAAGCATTACTTTTGTAAAGTTTGTGGCATTTATACCCATCACCAGCGCCGCAGCAATCCATCGCAATTTGGTTTTAATGTGGCGTGTATTGCCGGGGTAAATCCCTTTGATCTGGGCGAGATTGGCATGGGCGATGGGGCTTCGCAAGGTTTACTTAATGTAAATTAAATTCCCGTTAATTTACAGGTAAAGTCATAAGATAGCGTTATAAACCATAGTTTATGATCGTCGCAATACAGGGCTAATTACGGCGGATCTTTATGCCTTGGTTTATGTCAGTGCAGCAATGCCTTGAAGGTTGGGAGCCGGCGGTGCATGAAAAATTCCGGCGAATCAGGGCGAGTAAAAGGCACACCGGAATTCTTTGTTTATTGGATGAAAAATAGAGCAGCGAAGTTTCTCTGGCTGGAGTATGGGCTTTGTGCAAGCTACACAATGACAAATGCGGGCACTCTCTTCTGCTTACTGGGGAAAAACCCGTGAATGAAACCACAAATCAATTGTCTGATGCAAAAGGCATTATTCTGTTCAGAGGTTTTTGGGCTAGACTTTAATTAAAAGATGATTCAAGCGGCGTATTAATAACGGCCTCAATTCGATAGCCATCAGGATCGATCACAAAAGCCGCATAATAATGCTCGCCATAATCTGGCCGCAATCCGGCAGGGCCATTATCCGTGCCACCATTGGCTATGGCGGCAGAATAAAAAGCATCAACTGCGGCTCGGTTTGTGGCTGAAAACGCTAAATGAAATCCTTGGCCTATAGCAACGTGCGTGCATAGCTTGATTGCGAATTTGTCGCCACCACCTTCAATACCATAGCCCACCGCAGCATCGTCGCCTTCAAAATCTTCCCAAACCCGAATATAGCCAAGTGGGGTTAATACAGCATCATAAAAAATAGCTGAACGTTGGATGTCTGTTACACCGAATGATAAATGATGAAGCATATTGTTCTCTTTAATTAATATGGGCTGTTTTGCTGAGTGTATTGCTTGAGTGAATTGCTTGGGAGGCAATATATTTTGCTTGTTCAATGTCTGTCGAGCTTGTGATCTGCATGGTAAGCCTTTTTTTATGGATGTATTTTTTAATAGAATAAAAATAGGAATGCTATTCGTCGGGCGAGTGAAACCCAATCCTATCAGCTTAAGGTGAATTCGTAGGCTGGGTTACGCGGTTTTATCCGCCTAAAATCGGCAAACAAACCCGCTAACCCAACCTACAGGAGCACCACTCTGGTGGGTTTTGCTTAAGTTGGTAGCGCGTATTTTATTAGCTTGGTGGCCATTCTTTGGTATTTGCTTGCCCTAAGAAGCGGCCTTTATTTGATTTAGTTGTAATTCATAGCAAACTTCATGGAGTGGATGGCCAGTGAGGGCGGTGGTGCTGCGTGTTTCGCCAGTGTTTTTAAAACCGCAGTGTTCGTAAAGCCCTCGAGCCGCGTGGTTTTCGCTGATGCACCACACCAGGATGCGCTGGTAAGCAAAATGCGTTGCCTTAATGATGGCGTCTTGCATAAGTTGAAATCCAAGCCCGCGGCGCCATGCATGTGGGGCAATGTTGAGCGCCCAGAGCTCGGTGGTGTTTTCGCTGCTTTCAAAGCGAGGCTTGCCCAACACATAAAAACCTAAAGATTGATTCTGCTGATCGGCGACTGCCAGATAAAAATCCCGGGATGGCGCGGATAGCCTGGCTTGTAGCGATTCAAGCTGGGCGGCGGGGTTGAGCGCTTTTAGAAAATCCTCTGGCATAAAGGGTGTATAAGCCGCTTGCCATGCGGCGACGCGGATTTGGCCGATGGCTTGCGCATCGGCGGCTTGAGCTGGCCGAATAATAGTGATGGTGTGTTCAGCCTTGCTGAGTGCCTGAGCTTCATTTGTCATGTATTTGATCTTGGGCTACTTGCTTGAGAGAAAGCGATTAAATATATCCAGTTAATAAAGCCTTAGCCCATTCCGGCCGCTGCCTTGCCTGCGCCAGTTTGGCCATAGCTTTGAATTTGTAAGGAATAGCGATAAGTGCGCCAGACCAGCTGCCTTTGCCTTGTTCCACAATGGCGTAACGGGCGTCGGGGCTACTGTTTTCTACTTTATGCGGATAGGGGTGAATATCGTCATAAGCGGGCAAGCCCACGCTGCCAGGGTTGATAATGAGCTGGCCTAAGCTGCTGCGCATCATCCTTGGAATGTGCGTGTGGCCACAGGCGACTAATCCGGCCCGCACATCCCCGAGTCGTTTGTGGATTTCTGCCTGGTTTGCTGCACGTAGCTGGGTGGGTTCCACCGTTTCCATAAAGTATTCAAGATCGCTGCGAGGCGTGCCGTGGCAGAGCAATACATCGGAATTAAGTGATGCACAGCTTTGCAATGTCGCCAGCCAAGCCCATTCTTTAGCGCCAAGCTGGCTATGTGCAAAGGCATCGGATGCGCCCATTTTATTTGCAGCCAAGAGCTGGCGCTCATGATTGCCTGCCAGATGCACCCAGTCTTGCGCCATTAAAAACTGTGCCGTTTCAAGTGGCATCAGGGGGCCAGAAAGGCTATCGCCCAAATTGATCACTGCGTCTACGCCGCGGCGGGCAATATCTTTAACTACGGCTTCCAAGGCGGGCAAATTGCCGTGAATATCTGAAACAAGGGCGAGGCGCATGGAGAGTCCTGTGCTTGAGGAAGATTTATAAAGTTGCCTGATTATGTGTATTTGTAGGGTGGGTTCGGCTTGCTAAAAATATAGAACAGAGAGTGGATTGGCTCCTAGCCGCGTACCCACCGTGGCGCTGCGGTGGGTTACTGCCAAGATATAGCAGTGCCTGCATTTAGCTTATTGACTGGCCTAACCCACCCTACCTTTCTTTACTGATTTAACTCTTTCAACTCCGCCTCGCACCAATGCTGCTCGTCGATGGGAACTTGTTCCAGATACGCAATGGCCGCTGCGCGGTGTTTTTCAAAGGCATAGTCTTGGTCTTTTTGAGAAATCGCCAGCACGGCATGGGCGAAAAATAGCTCGAAAGCTGGGGCATTATTTTGCGTACAGCCATCTAGGCAGCGCTGGGCTGCTTGTATCGCTTCATCGCGCAACCCCGCTTGCAAGGCGCTACGGCATAGGCGGTACTCGGCGTGCTCGATTTCCAGCCAAGTGCCTGCTAGCGCCCAGAATTTAAGTGCGCTTTGGGCTGCGAGCAGCATGGCGGTGGTTTCGGTAGTGCTGCGATTGCTTTGTTCTTCTAGTGTGCCAGCCAGATTATTCCCCGCAACGGCAAGCGCACGATGAACAGGTGCTTGCTCGGGCTGGGGCGCTAGTTTTTCATAGGTAGCGAGCGCTTTGGAATAACTATCCATGGCTAAGGCTAGTTTTTGCTGAGCAGCGAAGAGGCTGCTTGTGCTCGCCAGCACGGTGGTTTGCTCGATAGGCGTAAGTGAAGCCAGTGCATCCGCATCGCCACGGCCAGAGCGTAAGGTGGCGATGCTGGTATTGATGGCGCTTTGTGCGGCGCTTTCTATGCAGGGAAGTGACTGAAGCAAGCTAATCCCTGCTTCCCAATCTGCCAGATGCTCGCCATGCACATGGCTAATCAAGCGGGCAAAGGCTGGGATTTGGCGGGTATTTTGTACAAGATGGCGCGATTGATTGAGCCGCTCAGCAACGGCTAAAGGTTGGTCACCATGGTCTGCCCATGCTGTTTTAATAAAATCATCGAAGCTCATTGTTTGTCTTGCGCTAAATGTAAGTACCCAGAGATTAAATGACGCTTATGACATAAGCAAGTGGCAAGTGGCCTTACAACTCATTGTGCCGCCATTTCATTACAATCGCACCTGCCGTAAAGCCTTCGGCGGGCTTTCTGTGCAACTCAACAAAGTTTTCTCGCTGCCAAAATGCCAGCGCGGCGGTGTTGTTGGCAATCACCGATATTCTGATGCGCGGGCAATGCCATGTAAGGGCAAGCTTGCGTAGCTGTTGCATCGCGGCCCTACCATAACCCTGACCTTGAAATGGCTCGGCAAAGAGCAGTAAGCCAATAAATGTAACGCAGTGTCGTCGGGGTATGGTTTTATCGTGATTTAACTCCCCGATGTCTGCCTCCGGGGAGCACGATAATTTAAGGTTTTACCTGCAAATAGGGCGAAGTATTCAGTACCCCATTGATGGAGCATCCACCAGAGAGCTGGGCATTCAGGCCAATGATGGTTTCGCTTGCGTTGTCATTAATCGTGGCGACGATTTTGTTGGGGCCACAAATGCCGCCTCCAAGTGGAGAATTGATCGTGACGGCCACATTATCTAGTGTGAGCTGAGTAGTTGTATCTACATGGCCGGTCCAAGGCGCAAGCGCACTGGCGTTGGCTTTGATCAGCCTGCAAAGGGTCGCGCCCTTAAAGGTGGCGCTGGTGATGCGAACATTGCCGTAGCCATCTACCGTACCGCTGAATACGGTGTTGCAATTAAAATCGATACCCAGCTTACCCACTGTTGCCGTACCGACGGCCGAAAAAGGCAGCGGTGCCCCTCCCGGCCCAGGTGGTGTAATGGTGGCGGCATTAGCCGGAGCGCCTGAAATTAATAAGGTGAAAAGAGTGGCAGAAACGGTCTTGAGCATGCGCATGGCCTCATAAAGTGATGAACACAAGATGGCAAGTAATCAAGCGCTTAAACACAGAGCTTTAAAGTGTCAGAGTGGCATAAAGTGCCCGCTTGCCATTGATGTGCTTACGTTACGATGACACATGCATGAGGTTGTTGAGTAAGATCAATTTTTACATAAACAAAAAAATAAAGGATAGTTTCAAGAAAGCATTCTGTTTGAATTTTTCATTTTTAGTCAGAATTTAGGTGTAATTTTCGTAAGATAATGATTGATTTTACTATCACAAAGTACCATCACTTCAGAGTTTAGTG
This sequence comes from Janthinobacterium sp. B9-8, assembly GCF_000969645.2. Lineage (NCBI taxonomy): Bacteria > Pseudomonadati > Pseudomonadota > Betaproteobacteria > Burkholderiales > Oxalobacteraceae > Janthinobacterium > Janthinobacterium sp. B9-8. The sequence goes on along the minus strand of NZ_CP014222.1, from coordinate 1,699,773 downwards.
GCCAGGCTCCGCCGCAATCGCCGTTACTTTTAGCATGGCATCTAGAAACTCAATTTTGCCATCTTCTTCACACAGCGCTGCCAGCTCAAGTAAATACTCGTCGTGCAGTTGCTGGCGCTGCTCGCTGGCTAGAAATGCCAAGTCATAGCAGCCTTCAAACCATGCCCAAATTTCAGCGGGGGTGTAGCGGCGGCTGAGTGTTATTTTTTCTATTTTAATTTGGGAAAAATGGGGTGTCAGTGCGCTGATGATGCCTTGTTCTTTGGCAAGGCGGGGGTCTCCTAATCGTAGGGCTTTTGAGGTTTCGTGCTTAAAAAGCAACCTAAGTCGTGCTACATAGCCATCCATCACCGCGCTGGCCGGTGCTGCCGTGCCAATTACAAAAGAGAATCGCCCCATGGGCCTAAGTACCCGATAAATTTCGCTGATTACTTTGTCCAGCTGGTCCATCAGCATCAAGGCCATATGGCAAAGTACTTCATCGCAGCTCTGATCTGCTAAGGGCAGTGATTGCGCCTTGCTGTGGTGCAAAGTGGCGCGATTGCCTAGCCTTTGCTGAGCCGCAGCCAGCTCGCCTGTACTCATATCGACGCCGATGAGCGTGTGAGCATTTAAAAGTGAGAGTAAAAAACCATCGCCGCAAGCCAAATCAAGCACAGTGGCATCCCTTGCTACATCTTTTGCAAGGCATGCGTAAGATGAATCGTAGCATTGCCCGCCCATCGTGGCGCTGAGCGCTTGGTAAGCTTGGGATGTAATTCCGGGATGCTGGTTGTGAAACGCAATTAAAAATTGCTCAGACTGGCTGATGTTCATGTGTTTTCTCTATGCACGTGATCTGTCTGTTTATTGGGCGCTATTTTTTAATTCTTGAATAGGGATTTATTCAGTATGCCGCAAATAGGGGGGATATAAGGACTTATTCCGATTTGGGCCGGGTAGTGATTAAAAGTGGGATGTATTTTGTATCGGGGAGTTGGGGTCAGTGCTCTTGCGAGGGAGGTGCTGATTCAGTTGCTATTCACGCCGTTGTGGGGCTTTGGGCAAAGCTTGGATTCCCGCCAGCCCCCAATTATGATTGGGGGCTGTATTTAGCAATGATAAAACGGGATGAATCAGCACTTCATTTAATGCATATTCGTATTTACGTTTTAATGCTTTAACCTGCTATCCGTAAATGCCGCTTAAAACCGGCCATTCAGGGCAAAGCCAAAGAAAGGCATTTTCTTGGCTTTTTCACTGCTTAGCTCATTGCCATTGCTATCCAGAATAGTGAATTTTCCGCCTGCAGCGACCCCTGTATAGGCATCAACGCGCCAGCTAGGGTGGAATTTATACGCAGCGTGCAAAAAGACGGGTGCGTATTGCTCTTCTAATACGCCATCAGGTGCGAGCGGGTTGCTCTTCGCTAGGCGGTATTGAAACTGGCGCATTGCACCACCCACACCAATATCAAATTGTGGGGTAAACGCCCAGCTTAGCTCCAGCCCGGCAGGCCCTACCGGCCCTACGGTGAATGGGTTGGCCAGTGTAAGATTAGGTGTGATTTTCCAGTCAATAATTAAGAAAGGAAACCCTGTGGTTTTTTCCAGCTGACGATAAACCCCTGCGCCCACCCCAAATAATAAAGTAGGTGAAATGGCCTTAGCCACATAGGCGTTCATGCCGTAAATCCAGCTTTCTTTGGCCTCGGCATTTTTTTCTTTGCTATTGCTGGCATCCGCGGCAACTGCAAAAGTCCAGCCACTTTGGGTGCTGTAGCGATAGGGTACGGAAAAGGTCACCCTTTCTAACTGCTTCCAAGGCTCGGCGACTTTCCAAGGGCTTTGTTCAAAATGCCATGTTTCACGCGCTAATTGAATATTTAAGCCGACATTATGTTGCTGGTTAAGATCATGATTCACACCAAAGCTGGCTTGCAGGCTTTCTAGACGGCCTTTGCCTCCACGATCAAAATCAAATTTAGGTGTGCCTAGCGGGGCAATCGTCATATCGATATTGGTGCCCGCATGGGCAAAACCAATCGATGCAAGCAATAGAGTGAGCAGTGATGATTTAAGCATTGGGGCTCCTGAAGATCTGGCTTAGGTAGTAGTGGTTTACGCTAGCTATCTTAAAGAGCTTGGATTACATTTTTTATGTTTGCGACAGAAAGCAGTCAGAGAGGATTAAGCGTTGAATTTAAGGTGCCAGTGGATTCTGTCAGCATATATAAGAATGAAACGTCCCTGCTTGGGCATGTTGGGTGGGCTTGCCACTGGTTTATATTTGCCGGATTAAATCTTTCTCATGGCTGATTTGTTTGCAAGTGAGCGGGGGGGAGTGCCGTGATGGCTTTAATTATTAGCTGACTTCTTTTTCTTCTGGGCCGCGTTGCCATTCCTGCCGGGTATAAAAGCGGTTTGCCTGAGTATGCGGTGTAGTGCTTAATTTAATCTCTGAGTCCCTGGGTAAATAGATATTTTGTTGCGCGTTTATTCCAGCAGCTCTCGGTATTCTTTTGCGCTGATATTGATTCTTTGGTGCAGTAAGCGCTGAACATCGCCTTTGCTTTGATCGCTCACAGAAAAATAAAATTTGCTGCGCCCACGTGTCTGGATAGGAAGGCTTGAGCTGTTGATGGATACCCCAGCAAAATCGACTTGGCTGGAATCAATAGAAAGCGCGGGTTGGCCTTTTATATAGCTATTGGTGGCGGTAATACTGGAGCGATTACTGATCATGGCGGCTTCCGGGTTGCTGATCTGCACATTATCCATCCAGACGCTGGAGTCGTTGATTTCTAAATATCTGGCGTTCAGATTCATCAGCTGCACCCGTTTGCAGCCGTTTAATACAATCCGGTCGTATTCCCCGCTTAAATGCAGGCTATTTGTTTTATTACAAAAGTGGGTGCGGCGGCTATTGATTGGCTCGGTAGTGATTTTAGCGGGGATAGGGGTGATGAGTGCTTGTTGTAAGCGTTCGGAAAATTCATCAGGGCGCTCTGCCATTGGCACATGGCCTGTATCGAATAGCGTTAAACGTGTTGCGGGCATGCGCCCCGCCAATAGATAGGCTGTGCGCAAGGGGGCTACAGGATCGTTTTTACCCCAAAAAATATCGGTGGGCGTGTGGGTTTGACTAATGGCCTCGGTAAAGTCTTCATCCAGCAAAGACAGTGCAGCATTAAAGGTATGTAAATCTTTAAAAAGCTGCTCCCTCACAGAGGGGATATTCAGCAGGTGGGTTGGATCGGGCAAAACACTGTCTGCGGTTTCGATCAGGCTGGAGCGCAGCTGGTTTACTTTTCGGGTGGCAAAATTAATCAGCATATTGGGCAAATTGCTTTCGGTCAGCTCAAGATTAAGCTTGCTGAGGTAATCGAGGTAAACCGTTCTTTGCAAAATGCCCGCTGCATCGACAAGCACCAGCCGGCTGACTTTTTCAGGGTAATCATGCGCATAGCGCAAGCTAATGGCCCCGCCTAAAGAGTGGCCGATTAAAATCACCGGTTTATTTTTGGCGTATTGCTGAATCAGGGCATTAATCAGCTGGCCATAATGGGCCGGCGATAATCGCTCTACATTATTGCCCGATAAGCCAAAACCCGGCAAATCAAAGGCCAATACATGGTAATTACGGGCGAGTTGGGGGATTTGCGTAAGCCAATCACGGCTGGCGCGGCTGCCTAGCCCGTGTACCAGTACGATGGTGGGCTGCTGTGTTTGCCCCGCCTGCAGCACAAATACTTTGCCATTAAAAAACGGTGCATCTTGCAGATGGTAGCGCCACTCTGGCGGATAGCCCGTCGGGGCTGAAATCTCAGCCGGTTTGCCAGAAAGAAACGTAGGTTCAGCATGTAATGGGCTGCTGATAAAAAAAATAAATACAAGGTAGGCTGCGTATTTCAGCATAGGTTTGGCGTGATCACTAAGAGATGTTGCAGGGAGTCATCTAGTGCAGCTGGCGGGCTTCATCGTGGGCCAAGGTATGCGATGAAGCCGCTGTTTTTATTTGAAAGAATTTAAATCGCTTTGTTCTGGCTCAGTGAATTCAGGCTTTAATAGGGCCAAGTCACGGACATTTTTTTGCACGGCAACGGCTGCAAACAGGCTGAGTAAATACGACATGGCGTAAAACCCTTTTTCACTTGAGGTGAGCGTTGCATTCCATAAGCCTGCCGCAAGCAGCAAGAGCGCCGCGCCAATTGAAACCCAGCAAAGGCCAAAATAAAGCCCTGTCACCGGAATGTCTTCTAATCTGTCGCGCACGGATTTTTGCAATGAAATAGCGGCAAACAAACCGTAGAGCAGTAAGGTGAAGTAATAGCCTTTTTCATTGAGCGCCATAGTGGCATTCCAAAGGCCGATTGAATAAGTCAGCGTTCCAATAAAAAGGGCAAGCCAAGATGCACCGATAAAGGCACCAGATGGGCCGCTGTGTTTTATTTTCAATTTGTTGTCCTTTATACGCTAATTCAATACTGAGCTAATCATGATAGGCAATGCCAAGCCAAAGCTTAATCCGAGTCTGTGTGATTACTCGTTCATTTGAGCAAATCAAACAGGCAAGCTGGATAAAAATTTTTCTGTCAAAAAAAGTCAGTCAAAGATTAAATTAATCATAGTTTTATAGCAAGCAAAATGGAAGCCAAAAGCAAGGCGGTTGGCCGCTTCGCTAACAGCAACCATGGAAGGATAGAAACTAGCTGATTGTTATGCTTGAGTTTTCTTGTGGCGTGACAGGTTTTTTAGATAAGGAAAACGCCATTTATGCTTGGTATGGTCTGAATAAAACAGGGCATTTTTAATTAGGCTTTAAATATCTAAATAATCAAATGCGCTTCCCTGCCAAGTAGGATAAGGCCGCACTGATGACGCCGATGCTAGGGCGGCGGGTGCTACATGCAGGCGGAAAGCGCGCCTTTGTTCCTTGCCTATTTTTCAGGATTGATCTCTGGGTGGCTTGCCAGTAATTGCTGGCGCATGGCGGTGAGCTCGGCGACTTTTCTTTCTTGCTGGGCGATGAGCTCCGGGGCAATCCCTGCTGCTTTTCCTCGGCGGATATCGTCTTGTAATTGCTGAAGCTGGGCAGGGACGGCCTTGCTAAAAGCGGCCAGCTCGCGCAGATTTTGCCGCGTTTCGTACTGCTGATAGGCTGAGTGATCGGCCAGCTCGAGTGGTGTGGCGGCTTCGCTACGGCTCTCGCTGCGCAGAATTGGCGGGGTGCGCGGCTCGCCATTGATACGTGCCTCGGCCATGCTTTCTGCTGCAGGGAGGTCTGCGGCGGTGGCAAGCAAAGGAGCGTTTTCTTCGCTGGGGTAAAAGCGATTAAGCCAGTGTTTGGCCGGTGTGGTTTGGCTTGGTATCGGCTTGGCCACGATGGCGGGCGGCGGTGGGCTGTCTTCCTGATCCGCATGCCAAGCTAGCCAGCCCACTGCCGCAATCAAGCTACCGATGATGCCGCTGATGATCAGATATCTCATTTTAGCCCCTGGCTTAAGGCCCCGATGGATGGGCTGACTTCAATATTAGCGCTCTGCCAGTGTTTTTTAAGTAGGGCATTAAATTGCTGAGTGGCTTTTTGGTGGGCAATTTCAGCCGTAGCCGCGTAGCGTACGGATTCAGAATCGGCAGGTTGATAATCTTCTACCCGCTGCTCTACTTTAATGATTTCCCAAGTGGCTTTTTCATCCGGCCCGACGGGGGAGCGAAACGCTTGCGATAGCTCGGTCTGGCTTAAAGCCAGCTGGGCCAGCCAGCTTAATGATCCTTGATGAATAATCCAGCCTAAATCTCCACCGTCTTTTGCATTGCTGGCAATGGAATGGCGCTTCGCTAGCGCGGCAAAATCTTCACCACTTTTAATTTGGTTAATGATTTTTTTAGCCAGCGCTTCATCATTCACCCGAATATGCCGTGCTTTCACTTTGGCAATGCGTTTGAACTCATTTTTATGGTTTTGATAATAAGTGCGTATTTCGGCCGGGCTGACTGTTTTGGCTAACTGGGTTAAATAATCACTGCCATCATGATGATCGCCTATGCCGTAGATTTTCATCAGCGCTTCGGCATCTTCCTGATCTTTTAGGCTGCGGCGGTAATCATTGATAGCGTCTTGCCCAAACTTTTGCGCGGCCCAGTGCAGGGTAAATAAATTGGCAAAAGCGATTTGAATTTGTTGATTTAAATAGTCCTGATTTTTAGCATGCAGCTCGATTCGTCCCTGCACATTTTGCCTGCGATAAATATCGTAAAGCGAAAGGCTGCCACTGCCTGCCAGCTGATAGCGCAGCAGGGTGATTTGCTTGGCCTGATTGATTTGCTCAGGTTTTAAAGTGTATTCCAGACTCATGGTTTGGGCGGAGCCAAAAACGGCTTGATATTGTTCGGCACTGAGCGTGTTTTCTTCCTGAAATAAAGCTTTCAGCGTTTCGCCGGGCAGTGCTTTTACCGCTTGCTCAAGCTCTTTGCCATAGAGCGCACGTAAGGATGAAGCGAGCCGGTCTTCAATCGCTACGTCACGGGCAAAGGCGATGCGGCTGGCGGGGTGCAGTTCGCTGGCGGTGTATTGACGGCGGGCTTCGGCGGCCAACAAACGCTGCTTTAGCATTTGTGAGAGTAATTCCGGGCGGGACAAAGGCGTATTTTCATGATTAAGCTGTTGCATATTGTCTAGGCTGAAGCGATAAACGCCTTCTCCATTGATTTTTGCGGCCAGTGCCGTATTTTGCAGGCGATAGGAAACTTGCGCATGGCTTGCTACGCAAAGCAGGCTAAGGCTTAGCCAGACAATCAGCTTAAACATGATTTTTTTATTCACTTATGGGTGGATGGCTTTACAAAGAGCCACTCGTTTAAGAAATGGCATTTTTTTGCTATTTGCAGCCTGCCTGTGTGGGGCAGGCTGCTTCGGGCTTTTCTTACTGAGCAAGGCGCTCGGCAGCGCGATTTAATACATGCACCACCATGGCAATAGCGTGAGGAATCATTTGTTTGGCAACGCGGGCGCGATCGCTATGATCGGTAGACGATAAAACAATGCCGCCATTCTTATATGAGTAAGTGCCGCCTTCGGTGAGCAGCGGGCGGATGTCGGTATCGCTTGCTTTGAGCGGAGTAAAGTCTTTTAAGGCCGTGGCAACCAAAGCCGGGTTATTCAGCTGCTCAGAATCGTAATAATCTTTGACCCATGTTTCCCAGCCGGAGTGATTATTGGCTGAAGTGGTCCACGTGTGGTGAGGCTGGAGTAAATCGGTAGTGTGCATCACAAAGCCCAGTGTTTGCGCGCTTGGCTTGGCAAGGAACTGCTGCCACCAGTACTGGCCCAGATTATCAAGGGGCTGGAAGGGCATTGTTTCAAAATCAGCGTACATATTGGCTGAAGAGGTACCGCCTAAGCGGTAATGTGCTTCAGTGAGGCCATAGCTATTGTATTTAGAGCTATCGCCAAACCAGCCTTTTAAGCCACCCGCACCATCATCCAAATAATCGCCAATCAGCCAGGTTTTAGCTAATTTATCAATATCGCCAGCGACCGTCAGCTTGGAGTAGTTATAGCCACCAAATTTATTGCCATGCACATCGCGGCCAGCCGTGTGGTTTTGAAAGTGCCAGTAAGATGTGTACTGCGCAATTTTTAGCGTGCTGTATACCGGTGAAATCTGGCAACTGCCTGTTGTGGCGCCACAAAGATAGGTATCGGCAAAGTCATCTACATCGTAAGCCCCTTGGCCTACGGTCTCTGCAAACTGCTCCCAAGTGAAACCTGCTTTACTGATGCCCGTCGCTAATTTTTGATACTGATTGCTATTCGGGTTGTTTTTAATAAATGTCATCGCATCCAGCACGATGCGCTTGTGGGTGGTCTGATCCCAAGCTTCGGCAGGGGCGGATGATAGGTAAAGCGTGGAGATCAAGGCCGTCATACAAGTTAGTTTCATCTTTTACTCCTTGTGGGGTGCGTGGGTAGCCCGCCCACTGAGGCTTACGCAAAGCGTTCAGCTGGCAACAGGTCTAGACCGGTGCGCAGATTAGCAAGCAAAGGTTGCAGGGGTTTGTACGTTTTATGACAAAGGAATTAAAAATCCTTTTTATAATCAAGTAATAGCGAGCTTTTAGCTCTGGCTTAAGGCTAAGTGGTCAAGGTGATGGCCTCCTTGTAATCGCGTGTGGGAGTGTTGAAATAACGGTGTTGAAACTTACGTCTATTTATTGATATTTATTAATAAGTGCTGGACAAATTTTGCATAAGCTTTCCCTGAGCTTTATTCTTGTTTAAGATTTTTAGCTCCTGTTTTTATAGCAGTGCAATGCGTATAGGTAAAGTAGGTTTACCTATATTTTGCTTGCCGGGACTAGCTGGGTTTGTTTTTTTAAAAAACGGCCCCGTTTTTGATAAGGGGGTGCCTCGTGTTTTCAGAGAAATTTGAGTTATTGGTTTCCTTAACGGTGGCGGCGGTTTGGTTGGTGATCACATGGCATTTATTTGCGCCCTTGGTGATCCCTGTTACAGATTCAGTGCTTGCAGGGGTATACGTTCTGAAAGGTCTGTAAGCTACAGAGGGCCCCTTATGTCCAGACGAAAAAAAAAGCCAGTGCGTGTGCACTGGCTTTTTGCTGCGGGTTAAAAAAACACCGCGTTTAGTTTCTCGATAAGCAAGTCTGGTAGCGGCCGTCTACGCGCTTGGCAAACCATTCTGTGGTCAGCTTGCGGGTGATTTTTGGGCTGTGTAAATCAATTTGTGGCATAGCTTCACGGCTCGGGTTGCCCGCTAAGCTAAAGACGCGCTGATAAAGCGGCGTTTGGGAAAATCCTGTGACTTTTTCTAGTAAAAGATCGCGGCGGATTTCTTCATGACTCAGGTTTAAGCGTTTACCTAGTTTTTGCAGCGCTTTTTCTGTGCCGCTGCTCTGGCTCATTGGGTAGCCTTTTTCATAGCGCAATAAATCACCGTCCAGATCCATATCGTCCCCGGCTAGTTTATTGACTGCCGCTTGAAAAGCCGCATTACGGCTGGCGTAGCGCCCGGCATTAAAGTCGGCAAAGCGATAAATCATTTTGCTGTAAGGCGCAGGATATTGCAGCAGAATGGCTGTGCCGAAATACACACCGCCTTTGCGGGTAAATATTTCATTTCTAACACTGCCACGGCGGGCGTAAGGATAAGGCCAGGCGCGCACATGGCCTTCGGCAAATTCTACGCTGACCTGCATAGGGCCACCGGTGCGGATGGGGTTGCTCATATTAAAAGGCAGGCTAAGGCGCTTGGCATCGTTGGCAAGGTCTTCAAACACGGCATTCATTTGCGCTTCGGTTTGCAGCTTGTCGATACGCTCTTTATAGCTGCGTCCGTTGGGTGAGTTTTTGAGAAGTGCCGTTTGTACGGCAATCAGCGGAATATGATATTTACCGGCTTTTTCTTCGATCTGCTTCCAAACAATTTTGCCGAGGCCTGGCACAGTTGGATCGCCCTGCCAGCTGGATTCTTGCTCAATGACGGCCATCACCGCGCAAAAATACTCTGGGGTGTAGGGGATTTTAAGCGCTGTAAAGGCGTCGACTAAATCATTTTTCCAGCCATTACGCTCCTTGATTTTGGCAGGGAGCAATTTATCTGCCATGGCTTGGGCTTCGAGCTGGCTGATCGATTTAAGCGCAGGTGCTGGGGGAGTCACCACCACAGGCAGCGCAATGACGGGGGCAGGAATCGGTGCCGATGCAGGGGCAGGGCTGATTGCCGCAGGCACACTGGCTGTTGCTGGTGTGATAATCGGCGCGGGTGGAATAGGTGCGCTGGCACAAGCAGCAAGCAGGGTGCAAAGTAGGATGGGGGTCAGTTTACGGGGAAGCACGATTGGGGCCAAGTCATACAAAAGGGCGAGCTTAGGACAAAAGCGCGGCGTGCGCTAATTTTTTTGCCTAGCGAGCGGGCTAATCATGCTTCATCTTGAGCCACAGTTTACAGAGTACATCTCGTTTTTTCCCTTATGCCGCGCTCTGCTGGGGATGGTGGCTCAAGATTTTTGGCGCATCGTTTCAGGCAAGCGCTTCTTTATGCTCAGGATAGAGTTTTTTGCTCAGGCGCTCGCAATAGGCCACCAGATTGGGTTTGCTGAGTGCGTATTGGTGTGCTGCAGAATCAAAAAGTGGGCAAAGCACGCTGCGCATAAAGGCGTAGACCGTGGCATCGGCGGCGCAGAGCTGATCGCCCATCAAGTAATTTTTGTCTGCCAGAAAATCAGATAAAGCATCTAGGTCTTTTTTGGCGAGCTGAGTGATATCGGCCTCTTTATGCAGTGCAATGCCCTGCATTTGTAGCTTGGTATTCATCTTGCGCCGCACTTTCCAGATCACTAGCCCGCGAATAAAGGCAGGAATTCGTTTAAAGATCTTTTTCGGGCCTTTATCAAAATTGGCATCAACGGCCCAGCGATCTCGTAGTGAAATATAGTAAAAGTGCTCTTCCAGCATTTTTTCAAATGCCCACGAAATACCGCGCTCGGCGGGGCTGAGGGCCGCATCAAAATCAATTTTCAGCGTTTGCTCCAGATAAAAGCGGATCAGCGTGGAATCGTCAATTTGAGCGTGCTCGGTGAGCAAATAAGGCAGCTTGCCCTTGGGCGCTTTGGCGTAGCCGCCGGTTTGGCATTGGTAGTCGCAGCCTGCCATTTTGAGAAGTATTTCGGCCTTGGTGACAAAGGGGCTCATATCCGGCAAGCCAAAAGCAGGGCCAAAGGTATAAAGAGTCATCATCGCGTCAGTACCACGTAGGAAGATGGTGGTTATTTTGCCTGTATTCTGATGATGTTTGTTATTTTTACAGTTTTTGCTGAAGGGGCCTGTGATGAGGTTGATTATGCGTTGTGGTTCGGGGCAGGCCGGGTAGCGTGTTATGTGCTTTGGCAGAGCGGCCAAATTTTTAAACCACAGCGTAAAACGAGAACAAAGCGCTTGTAAGGCGGCACAAGGCTTTATCGTGCCCACGCAGCAGGTAGCGTACAAGACACGTGGGCACAAAAACCTGACTTATACGCATCAAGTTAGGTATTTGCTATTGCCGTATGTGGGATTTAAGAAGGCTAGCATCAGCTATTTAATTCCAATCTCCCCCAGCCAGGGGCTGTGTTGAATGCTCTGCTCATTACCCAAAATACTAAGGTATTCGCGTGAGCGAGTGATGGCTACATAAAAATGCCTGCGCTCATTGGCCGAATCTGCGCCCTCCCGGAGTGTCCAATCGCTCAGCTGCGGCAAAATCACATGCGCCCATTCACGCCCTTTGGCTTGTTGCACGCTGCTGAGTACCACGCGTTGCTTATTAAATTGCTGATAACGCTGGCGGCGCTTCAGCCAGTCTTTGCTAAGTGCGTCTGGGCCTATCTTGCCTAGCTCGGCGATCAGTGTTTTGAAGAGTTGTAAACGGGCTTTGGCGGCGCGGGCAGTGGGCCCACTGAGGGCGACAAGGGGTTTTAAGTTGAGCTGATCAAGGAGTTCTTCCAAACGCAGGGGTAAAGGTGTTTTTTCTTCTTTGATTCTGATAAAAGCCAGGTGCGCCATCGGTGCGGGGATCAGCCCTTTTAAAATGGCATAAGCATCGGGTAGCCAGTCTAGGCGGTAGAGCGGTTTATTTTCATGGTCGGTGCTGATGAGCTCTTTATGGAAATTGGCGATCTGCTCCTCGCTGATTTCCCATGCTGGGGATTGGATCAGCGCCAGAAACGCGTCGACATCGCTGCTGTCATGAACGGCTGGTTTATTGCTGGCAAGGTAGCTTATGGCTTGGCAAAGCAGCGCCGCTTGGCGTAAAAAATACGGGCGGCTGCCTTCCATGCGGTAGCTGATGCCCGCTTTAAATAGCGCGTCTTCGATCGGTTTGGAGGCATCCGCTTCGCGCACTAAGATGGCGCATTCGTTAAGACTACGGCCGGTGGCCTGCCAGTCTTCCAAAATAGCGCTGGTATCGGCTTCCATCGTCACTTTGCGCAGTTTAGGCCGTGTGTAGTGGCTGGCTTTGGAGCGTACTTCAATAGCGCTGCCTAGAGGTTTAATCAGGCGGCTGGCAATTTGATCGAGCGGGCGGCCAAAGCGAAAAGAACGTGATAAGCCAAACGGCGCGGATTGCGCCTCCCACGCTTTGAATGCAGAAAAAGTAGTCAGGCCACGCCATTCGTAAATATCCTGCGCATCATCGCCCACTGCCAGCATGCGCACGCCCGCTGCTTGTATATGCCGCAAAATCTGCTCGTGCACGGGTTTGGTATCGTGAAACTCATCGACCAGTACCCAGCGTATGCCGAGTTGCTTTAAATCATTGGCAATGATTTCAGGCTCACGCAGTAAATCAAAGGCCGCATCACCGGGGGCGAGAAATTCTAATCGCTCGCGGGCGTTTTCAAAGCGCTTAAATAATCGGTAGCGCTGGCGGCTAAGGCCTAAGCGCATCAGCGCATCGTCTACATCGTATTCGTCTTCTTCCTCATCCAGCTCCCCCCATAGGGCAAAAGGGGGGGTATTAAATGACAGACTTACTTTTGCATCGTCGATAAACTGATGCAGCATAGCTAAAGACTGACTGTCGCGAGGGATACGTATTTCGTCTTCAGACAGACTATCGTTGAGGATGTCGATGGACTCATTCATGGCTAAGTCAATTAAGTTGGCCAATACGTCTGGCCGCTGCCGCCGGGGCCTTAGCCTTGATCTGCCGGAATATTGCGCAAACACTCGCAGGGCATAGCCGTCAAAGGTGTAGGCTTGCGGCGGAGGTAATTCAGGATAGTGGCTGCGGCAGCGCTTAATAAAGGTGTCTCGCCCGCTATTAGAAAAAGTAAGTACCAGCGGGCTATGCCCTTGGCTGCGTAGCTGTTTATAGGCGGCAACTAAGGTGGTGGTTTTTCCCGTGCCTGCACGGGCACAAATCAGGCCGGACGAGTGCTGGTCAGGGTGTTCCAGCCAATTAAAAATGGCCTGATGTTCGCTATCCCATTCCAACTCGTGCATGATTTTCTTCTGTAAGTATTTCGCAAGCTGCGCAGTGGTGTATTTTAAACGGTTTGGCGCTGTTTTGAGCGCGAGTTATTAACAATGGCCTGCATCATAAATCAGGATGAATATGCGTAATTGGATTAAATGCAGCCTTGCCTCGATGGCGCTTTGTGCGCCTTTGGCTCAGGCTGATAATTTGTCGGTGTTAGCAGGTGCGATGAGTAGTGATCAAAGTGATCAAACTTCATACGCATGGACCTTGTCTTATATGCATGAAATTAATGAAGATCTAGCGTTCAGTTTTTCCTGGCTAAATGAAGGCCATGTGGATGATCACCATCGCGATGGACATACTTTTCAAGTATGGGGTAAAACGAAAGCCTTACACCCGAATTTAACATTAGCCGTAGGCGCAGGGCCTTATCGTTATTTTGATACCACAAGGCGATCACCAGATAGCCGTGGGTATTTAAATGAGCATGGCTGGGGCGGTATTTTTAGCTTGCAAGCCACATGGCAGGGCGAAAGTAACTGGCAATATAAATTGCGATTCAATCGTATTGAAACACCGCACAGCATTGATACTAATTCAATTATGTTTGGTATGGGTTACGAGCTGTTTCCGATGGCATTTAATGATGCCAGCTGGCCCGGTGCCAGAGGCAAGCAAGAAGTGGTGCTGTATTTGGGGCAGACTATTGTGAATAGCTTTGGCTCGGAAGTGGCCGATGCCGGGGCGCTGGAATATCGTTACGCTTTTGCGCCGGGTCTGAAAGCGTCGGCCTCTTTTATTCAGGAAGGCGAAACCGATCGTTTGCGTCGCAGTGGTATTACCCTGCAAGCATGGTATGAGCCTGGTTTTTTTGACGATAAATTCAGCGTAGGTTTGGGGGTAGGGCCGTATTTTTCGGTAGGAAAACGCTATCGGAATCACCAGCCAGATATTGACAAAAAGGCCGTATCAGGCCTGATTACGCTGGCAAGCAGCTATCGCTTTAGCGATAACTGGCGCGCGCGCGTGGCTTGGAATAGAACGGTCACTTCGCACGACAAAGACACCGATGTGATTTTACTGGGCTTGGGCTACTCGTTTTAATTAGGCCTCGTAATCTAGGGCAAGAAAGGGTTGGGGTTAATGGCTGCGCCTTTAAAGCGCAGCTCAAAATGCAGCATCACTTTATCGCTACCCGTGCTGCCCATTTCGGCCACATTTTGCCCCTGCTTTACGCTATCGCCTTCTTTAACTAAGATATGCTGATTGTGTGCGTAAGCGGTGAGATAGTCTTTATCGTGCTTGATAATCAGTAGCTTGCCGTAGCCACGCACCGTATTGGCGTAAATCACTTTGCCGCTAGCCGCAGCATAAATCGGCGATCCTGCCGCGCCGCCAATATTTAGCCCCTTATTACTTTTGCCATTAAAGCCTTGCAAAACAGGGCCTTTATTTGGCCATGTCAACTCGATGGCGGGTGCTTTGGGTTTGCTAACCGGAGCAGGGGGGCTTGCTACCGGCGCTTTGGGGCGAGTAGCAGGTGCCGGGTTTGCGCGGCCGGGCCCCACATTAAGAATCTGCCCGATCTGAATCGTATTATCGCTAAGCTGATTTAAGCGCTGAATCTCTCCCACGCTGCGTCCCGTGCTGCGGGCAATGCTATAAAGCGTATCGCCTGCTTTAACCTGATACTGTCCCTCACCAAGCGGCACAGTACCGCAGGCGCTGAGCAGCAAAAGCAGGGCGAAGAAAAGGGGGCGTGTGTAGATAGGCATGCGGCGGATTTTAACACCCTGTGTAAATGCTGCTCTGGGTATTAATTGGGGTAAGAAATGGATCGGATAAATGAAAAAATGACGCACATAATACTGTGCGCCATTTTTAATTAAGTATTTACCAATGGCTTAACGCTGAAACAGCTCCTTTGCTGTGGCCGGGCGTGTTCTTGGCTCGGAAGATATCGCTTTCATAAATTCAAACAGGGCGTTGATTTCATTCTTGCTTAGCCCGAGTGATTTAATTTCCGGCGAGGTTTTTGGGAAATGAGGATCAAATTTATCTAATCCTGTTGGCAATGTTTGCACCATGCCTGCGTTATACATGGCTAATACACCTACCCCATTGCCCATAGAGAACAAGCCATTGTGCATATAATTGCCGCTATAAATAATATCGCGCAGCATTGGGGTGCGGAATTTTCCGATATCGGCCGGGTTTTTAGTGACGTTAAAGCGGCCTAAATCTTCCAATTCACGGCCATAATAATGTAGGCCATTGCTGTGATATTGGTTGTCCGACATTAAAGGCGTGTTATGGCAATTAATGCAGCGCGCTTTAGTGCGGAATAATTGCAAGCCCCATAGCGCGTCATTGCTGAGCGCTTTGCGATCGCCTTTCAAGAAACGGTCAAAATCGCTGTCCTGGCTGGTGATGGTGCGCTCAAAAGTGGCAATCGCCTTGGCAATGCGGTCGGCATCAATGCTGCTGTCACCAAAGGCTGCAGTAAAGAGCGCGGCGTATTCGGGCGCTGCGGCAATTTTATAGGCCGTTTGGCTTAGGCTTTGGTGCATTTCCAGCGGATTGCTGATTGGGCCTTTGGCTTGTTCTTCCAGCGATTTAGAGCGGCCATCCCAGAATAATTCTTTGACGTAAGCGGTGTTGATGATCGTCATCGCATTACGATTGCCCAGCTGGCCCACATGGCCTTCGGATAATTCTTTCGGATCACTCCAGCCATTTTTAGGGTCATGGCAGCTGGCGCAAGAGATTAAGTTATTACGCGAAAGCCGCGGATCAGCAAACAGTTTTTCACCCAGCGCTACTTTTTCTGGCGAATAAGGATTGTTCGCAGGGAAAATTGGGGCGGGCAGTAGGCCTAAATCGGCAAAGCCTTCCTTGGTACTGGCGTCCAGCGTAGGTGCAGGCCAGTTGGGCTGGCTGCTGCTACCCGCCTGATAGCGTGAATACTGATCACGCCAGCTGGCAAGCTCTGCATCGCTTGGGCGAGTGTTCGGGCCGGTTGGCACGCGCTCAAAGAAGGGGCGGGCGGTTTGAGAAATCAGCACAATGCGCGCCGTATTAGGGCTTTGGGCGTTAGGCGAGTTGGCTGAAATGCTGCTGAGTTGATCTGCTGTGCCAACCCAGTAGCTGGCTTTGCTATCCAGATAAGGCATGGCTAGTCGCAGCTCGGTGTTTTCTGTATCCAGTGCCAGTGTGAGGATTTTGCTCATTTCAGCGCTGGTGGGTAAGCGCCAGTTACTTACTCCGCAAGCCCCTGCATTGCTAGTGCTTAGAAGTGTTTTAACTTGCTCTGGGCTGAGGCTTTGATTGGCGAGTGCGCTTTTATCTGATGGGGTGAGTAGGCGAATCTCTGCTTTCTGCTTGTTTGCCAGCAAAGCCCTGTCGTTGATATCCACGCAGGCATAAGGCTGACCGATTTTTGGCAATTTACCTTCATTTGTCAGCGGAATGTAGTTGGGCTCTTCCTGATCTTCTTTACTTGGCGCATCAGGAATCATCGGGCCGCGCACCAGACGTAGCGCGCCGTAACGCTCTTTGGCCAGCAAGGTGGAATCGAGTGTTTTATGCGTGTCGTTAAACCATACCGCTAAAAAGCCATGCACTTTTCTGAGCGTGTCGCTCCAGTAAAATGTCGGCGCAGCATCAGGGAAAGCGTGGCGATCAATGGCGGCCAGCTGCTTAGCCGCATCGTACTGCGAAGGATCGAGCAGGGTTTTTAGCTCGGCCTCAGTCGGGGTGCGCCAGTCTTCAAAGCCGCATAGCTTGGCTTCGTTTACTTTTTCGCTGTAGTCCCCTGGGGTGCAGATTTCTAAGCTTGGATCGCACTGGCCCTCATTGCTTGCGCCGCGCACCATCGTGGGCAGGTAGCGGTGTTTGGCTGCGCGTAAGCCATCGGTGGTTTTAACTTCCCAGCTTAAGCCGGTTTGGCTATCGGCCACGCAGCCTGCGCGAGTCGCTTCATCACTCAGTGTTGCGCCGCTGTCTGCATCTTTACGGGTATAACGCGGGCTAGGCTTGCTGCCGCTGATAGCCTGCATGCTGAGGTTGTAAAACTGACGGGTATATTCAGCACTGACCAGCGTGTGCGCCACGCGGTTGGCATCGAGTAATTCTTCAATGCTTGCGGATTGAATGGTTTGCTCTTTGACAAAACGTGCCGCATCGCTGGCGGCGATCTGAATGCCATTATTGGCATCGTCGTCCTCATCCAGCGTCAGTAAAAGCTGCATGATCTTGTGCGCATCGGCCTCGTTTTTAGCGAGAGTCAGCGGCGTAATCATTGCGCCTGCTGCCACTTGGCCAAGCACCAGCGAGCCAATACGGAAAATCACCGTCTCGCCGTCTACATACTGGTACTCGCCATTGGCCGTCGTGCGGCCATGCTGGCTACGCGTATCGTAATCAACCCCCGTGGTTTTGAGTAAGTTGCCGGTCTTGATTTCTGGCTGAGAATCGCTGGTGCAGGCGGTAAAGAGAGAGAGCGAGCATAGGAGGGAGGCAAGGTGTTGCAGTTTCATTGTGAAATACGAA
This sequence comes from Janthinobacterium sp. B9-8, assembly GCF_000969645.2. Taxonomy (NCBI): domain Bacteria; kingdom Pseudomonadati; phylum Pseudomonadota; class Betaproteobacteria; order Burkholderiales; family Oxalobacteraceae; genus Janthinobacterium; species Janthinobacterium sp. B9-8. The sequence continues at coordinate 1,682,261 of NZ_CP014222.1, read as the reverse complement.
TTATTATCAAGCGCGGATTGTACGCTGAGGATATTCTATTTGGCTATTTTTTTGTAAGCAGGATGCGTGGCTTATCCTGAGGTTTTTGAGTTACATAAACCTTGGGTGGGTGGCAAGAGTGTATGTGCACTGTGCGCTACTATTTAATACTGAGTCCATTGCAAACCCTACAGACTTTGCCTTAGGAGTCAGTTAGCATGGTTTGATCCCTGTATTTGCTATGGCCATATTTTTCTTGGTTGCAATTTATCTATTGTTAGTTTTTTAAAATTTTTATTGTCATTACATATGGCTCATTTGCGATCGTAAAAAAAAGGAGGTGTAATGAATAAAATAATAATTATGCTTGTCTGTGTTTTTTGTATTTACCCTGCGCATTCAGAAATACAGCTTGATCAAGATTTTATAAATGAATTACATGGATTTACTACTGAGTTAGCTATTTCTGAGGGCATTAGCGCAGGGTATTTTTCTGAGCCTGCAGAAATGGGTGAGGAATCAGATTTTGATATAAGTATTGTGCGGCTACCTATCCCCGTTTATTCAATGAAATTAGGAGCAGGCGTGTTTCGTACGGGCATAAAATTGGGGTATTTAAGAGTAAAAAAAGAATATTATCAAGGCGGATTAATGCATGATGGTGCAATGTTTGATGTTAAAAATAGCAGCGTGGCTGTAGTTGCTGGTTATCAGTATCCTTTTTTGGAAGATTTTTTTGTTGATTCAGAGTTTTCTATTGCCCGATCTAAAATGACGGTTGACATTACAAGTGATAATCAAGCGTATAGAGGGTATATGAGCAGCTATGCTTGGGCAGTTAATCCTTCGGTTGGCGTTTATTATAAATACACTAAAGGTGAGATAAATAGTTTGATGGGGCTTGGTTTTCGTTCTATGCAAACGATAGATATAAATAAAGGCATTGCGCCGCTGGAAAATCTAAGAAGTGATATTGTCAGTATTAAAATGGATCTGGACAAAAAAACAGGTTTTTATGTGTTTGATACTACTATTTATCCTCTTGGGTTTTTGTATCTAAGTAAATATATAAAGGGTAACTCAATTAGTCATTATTTAGCAGAGCTGGGCACTGGTTTTTATGTGCCACTTGGAGTCATTGCTGGGCAGCCGCGAGTCTTAAAGCTAAGTACATCGATTATCCGGGGCGAAGAAGGATTTAGGGGGTGGACACTAGGTGCTGCCCTTGTTCTATAAATGGTTTGTTTTTAATGCGATAGAAACGAGCTTGCTAAATACCAACAAAACGGGCGACTCCTCAAGGAGTCGCCCATTTTATTTACAAGCCTGTGCTGCAAGCAGGCTTATAGCTTTGCTTCAAGCCATGCCGGAATGCTTTCAAGTGCGGTAGCTAGGTTTTCTGGTTCTGTGCCACCCGCTTGGGCTAGGTCTGGTTTGCCGCCGCCTTTGCCGCCGACTTGCTGGGCGACGAAGTTGACTAGCTCGCCAGCTTTTACTTTGCCGGTTAAGTCTTTGCTGACGCGGGCGACTAGGCTGACTTTGCCATCGCTTACGTTGGCGAGCAGGGCGATGCCGCTTTGTAGGCGATCCATGAGTTTGTCACTCATTTCGCGCAATACGGTGCCTTCTGCGCCTTCAACCACTGCGGCGAGGCATTTGATGCCGTTGATGCTGCGCAGGCCAACACCAATCAGGCTGTCCAGCTGGGCAAAGGCCATTTGCCCTTTCAGACTTTGTACTTCTTTCTGGGCTAGCTTTAGCTCGGCTTGGAGTTTTTCAAGCTTAGCGATCAGTTCACCCGGCTTAGATTGCGTCATCGCGGCAAGGGCTTTGATTTCACTGTCTTGCGCTTGAATCAGTGCTAAAGCGGCTTCGCCGGTGATGGCTTCAATGCGGCGAATCCCTGCTGCAATGCCGCTCTCGGCCACGATTTTAAACAGGCCGATATCGCCAGTGCGGCCAACGTGCGTGCCGCCGCATAGCTCGGTAGAGAATTCGCCCATTTTTAATACGCGTACATCGTCGCCATATTTTTCGCCAAATAGCGCCATGGCACCTGCAGCAATGGCGTCGTCAAAGCTCATTTCAGCGGCAGAAACGGCGTCGTTGCGCATGATTTCTTCGTTGACCAAGGCTTCAATCTGGGCGATTTCAGCTGGCGAGACCGGTTTTGGCTGGCTAAAGTCAAAACGGGTGCGCTCAAAGGTCACCAGCGAGCCTTTTTGCTCTACATGCGTGCCAAGTACGGTGCGCAGTGCGGCGTGTAGCAAGTGGGTTGCGCTGTGGTTGCGCTGGCTGGCCTGACGTTTTGCCAGATCAATGCTGGCGGTCACAGCGTCGCCAACTTTGAGATTGCCATTGCTAACCGTGCCTTGATGACCAAATACATCTGATTTCACTTTTTGTGTATCTACCACGTCAAACAGGATATCGCCCGCAGCGCGAATGCGGCCTACGTCACCGGCCTGGCCGCCTGATTCTGCGTAAAACGGCGTGTGGTCGAGTACAACCACGCCTATTTCACCGGCATTTAGCACTTCAACTGGCTCGCTGCCACGGTAGAGCGCCAATACTTTGGCGGCTTGGGTGCTTTCGGTGTAGCCGTGGAAGCAGCTTGCGATCCCGTCGTACACAAGGCCGGTTACCGCTTTAAACTGGCCGGCGGCTTTGGATTGAGCGCGTTGGGTGTTCAGCGCCACTTCAAAGCCTTCCATGTCGACGCTGACATTGCGCTCGCGGCATACGTCAGCGGTTAAGTCGATAGGGAAGCCGTAGGTGTCAGAGAGTTTGAAGGCTGTTGCGCCATCCAGAATGGTTTTGCCACCCGCCAAGGCGGTATCGAGCAAGGCCATGCCGTTTTCTAGCGTTTTGGCAAATAGCTCTTCTTCGTATTTCAGTGTTTCTTCGATCAGCGTTTGTTTTTGCACTAGCTCTGGATAGGCATGGCCCATCTCGGCCACGAGTGCGGCAACCAGAGTAAAGAAGAATGATTTTTTCTGGCCCAATTTATAGCCATGACGCACTGCGCGGCGAATGATGCGGCGTAATACATAGCCACGGCCCTCATTACTTGGCAATACGCCGTCAGCAATTAGGAAGGAGCACGCGCGGATATGATCTGCAATCACCTTAAGTGACGGCGTTTCCTGATTGTAAGGCACGCCAGTCGCTTCTGCTGCGGCTTGCAGTAGGGTGACGAATGAATCTGTTTCGTAGTTGGTATGCACCTTTTGCAGCACGGCAGACAGGCGTTCCAGCCCCATGCCGGTATCAACGGATGGCTTAGGTAGCGGGTGCATCACGCCGTCTGCATCGCGGTTGAACTGCATAAAGACGTTATTCCAGATTTCTACGAAGCGATCGCCGTCTTCTTCCGGGCTACCCGGAGGGCCGCCCCAGATATGATCGCCGTGGTCGTAGAAAATCTCGGTACAAGGGCCACAAGGGCCGGTGTCGCCCATGGCCCAGAAATTATCCGAGGCAAAAGCGCCGCCTTTGTTGTCGCCAATGCGGATGATTTTGTCCGCAGGCACACCCATATCTTTGTTCCAGATTTCAAACGCTTCGTCATCCGAGGCATAAACCGTGACTAACAGTTTTTCCTTAGGAATGGCGAGCCACTCAGGGCCGGTCAGAAATTCCCAAGCGTAATGAATGGCGTCACGTTTGAAATAATCGCCAAAGCTAAAGTTGCCGAGCATTTCAAAGAAAGTGTGGTGGCGTGCGGTGTAGCCGACGTTTTCTAAGTCGTTGTGCTTGCCGCCAGCGCGTAAGCATTTTTGGCTGGTGGTGGCACGCGTGTAACTGCGCTTATCAAAGCCCAGAAACACATCTTTAAATTGCACCATACCGGCTACGGTAAACATGATCGTTGGATCATTACCTGGCACAAGCGGGCTGGAGTTAACGACTTGGTGGCCTTTTGAGGCAAAGAAGTCGAGGAATTTCTGGCGGATTTCGTTTGATTTCATAGTGTGTAGGGTCGGTATTCGGTGAATACGAAAGTACCGATTCTAAATGAAAGCCCACCATCAGGGTAGCACCCTGTTAATAAGGGGGTGAGCTTGCAGCTGGGCGAGTGAATCTGACTGCTTGCTGGCGTATTTTTGATGTCAAAAGCATGGCAGTAAGAAGCAAGGTTTGGTTTGCTTTGTGGATTTATACGCCATACAAAGCGCTATTCATCGCTCGAATCGCTTTGTATGGCGTTGCCTACGAGGGAGGCATGGTGAGTGCTGCTACTTAAGCCTTTGCAATAGTCGCTGGCCCAGTGCGATTTAGCAGCCATGCGCCTGTGCCACATGCGGCGAGCAGGGTGAGCAAGGGGAGTGCGCTGTTGTCGTGCCACAAGCCCATTAATAAACCGGCCAGTGTGGCGCAGCCAAATTGCAGCGTACCCAGTAAGGCCGAAGCCAGCCCTGCTTGTTTGCTTTGGTTTTGCAACGCCATTGCCGAGGTGTTGGGGGTGATAAAGCCCATGCTGGTGATGAAAACAAATAAGCCCAGCAACAATAGCGGGAAATTGAGTAGGCCAAATATTTGTAGTAAAAACAGGCTGAGCCCAGAAATAGCCGGCAAATACAGCGCACGTCTGAGCAGATTAGCCGAGCTGTGGTTTTTAAGTGCGCGCACATTAAATTGGCTGCTGATAATAAAGCCCGCTGCATTGCTACCAAAGATCCAGCCAAAGTGCTCGGCGGGCACACCGAATAACTCGATAATAATATAAGGCGATCCGGCGATATAGCCAAAGAAGCCGCCCATAATCAGCGAGCCCGTCAGGGTATGGCGCATAAATGCTTTATCGCGGATCAGTGCGGCGTAGCCTGTTAAAACTTTGCCTAATTCAAGTGCCGGGCTGTGTTGGGTGTTGTGCGTTTCTTTAAAAAAGAAATGCACATTAATAAAGCAAACCAGCGCAAACAGCATTTGAAAAGCAAAAATCGCTCGCCAGCCCAGCGTGGTCACCACCCAGCCGCCCACAATAGGTGCCAGAATCGGCGCCAGCCCCATAATCAGCATCAGGGTAGAAAAAGCTTTGGCCATTTCCTGCACATTGCAGCGATCCCTGACTACGGCCCGAGAAATCACCATCCCAGCGCAGCCGCCAAGGGCTTGTAAAAAGCGCAAAGCGATCAGTTGATTGATATCTGTGACAAAGACGCAGCCTATGGAGGCCAGAATATAAATCACCAGGCCAAAGTAGAGCGGAGGCTTACGGCCAAAGCGGTCGCTAAACGGGCCATAAATAGCCTGACCAATGGCTAAGCCAATAAAAAAGCTGGCAAGAGTGAGCTGCACCGAGCCGGGAGTCGCGCCCAAACTATGCGAAATAGCAGGGAAGCTGGGTAAATACATATCGATGGAAAGCGGGCCAAGTGCAGTAAGCGCACCCAGTAAGAGCAGCCAAGGCGGGAAATAGCGCATGCGTTTTTGCTTTTTATTAAATAGGAGAGAGGTGGCTTATTGTACGCCGACTAAGCAAGGTACAAATAGCGCGACATTCTATTGTTACGGTGTTTAATAACGATAGATCGTAGTGGTTTGCGCTTTTATGCGGTATTTTCTAAATTATATGGCAGTACATTGCGGCATCAGCACTAAAAAACGCCCCACAATCTAAGCATTAGATTGTGGGGCGCTGCTAGAAGCCGTTTGCGTATTAATTAATAGCCTACGGTAAAGCGTTGACGGCTGTGTTGGGCGTTTTCTGCTTCATTCAGCATGGCTACGGCGTAATCCTCTACCGAAATACGGCTTTCACCTTGAGCATCAAGCAGTAATTGATCGCCGCCTAAGCGGAATTTACCCGTGCGTGCGCCCGGCTCTAAATGCGCAGATGGGCTGAGCATAGTCCAATCCAGTGCGCTTTCTTTGCGTAGTAATTCCAGTGCGGTGCGTGCGCCGAGTGCGGTGCCTTTCCATTCGGCTGGAAAATCGGGGGTGTCTACCACTTGTACGCCGGGGGCGACTTCTAAGCTGCCTGCGCCGCCCACCACCAGCAAACGTGGCACGCCTGATGCTTTTACGCTGTTCAGAATATGCTGAAAACCATCAACAAAATATTGGTAAACATCGCCTGCGGCATGGCCGCTGAATGCGCTGATCACGATGTCGTGGCCTGCTAATTGGGCGCTTAGTGTCGCTTCGTCGTTCACATCTGTTTTGATTGCGGTAAGGGCTGCGTGAGCAGGTAGTTTGGCGATGTTTTGCACTAGGGCGCTGACTTGATGGCCGCGCTCAAGCGCTTCGTTTAAGAGCTTAGAGCCAACATAACCTGTTGCGCCGATGATTGCGATTTTCATGGTGTTTCCTTGTAAATTAAGTGTGTAAAAGCGGGTTTGTTTACTGCTTTGCGACAAAATCAATTAAATCTTGCGGGTCTTGGTACATCAAAGCGCTGGGGACGACTGTGAACTGATCGCCCCCATAAGAAAAACGCCCTTGTTTCTTATGGACTTGGTTTTCCCCGCTTGCGGGACTAAGAGGAAGCTGTAGCAAAAGTGTCGGTACGCCACGCAGGCCGTTGTCTTGCATTAAGGCCTGAGCCTTCTGTGTTATAGCGTGTAATTCTTTTGGCCAGCCTGCTGCAAAGTCTTTGGCAAACTGCTCGGCATCCAGACCAAACTCTGTCGCTAGCTCAAGAAAAGCCACTGTGTCTTGTGTGCCTTTGGCGTAGCGTAGTTGTTGCACGCGATGCAGTACATCAATGGTCTGTTCGGGCACTGCCTGGCTAATCAGGTAGTAGGCTAGGGTGGAGGCGCTTGAATCAAAGGGTGTGTTTAAGTCAGCCAAGATATGGTTTTTATACGCTTGGCTAAATTCTTGGCCTGTCATTTGGGCGATGCGCTGATCGTTGCTCCAGAAGTAATTTGCCATCTCAGCATTCATCGTTTGTGGGTGGGAAAATAGCCCCGTTGGGTGCAACTGCCATTTCAGGTTTGTGTGTGCTTTTAAAGCAGCAAGAGCAGGCGCTGCGCCGTAACACCAACCGCAAAGAGGATCAAATAAGAGATGTAGCATGCTGTGCTTCCTAAAGAATATGCTGCTATCTTGCCTGTGTTGATTGATTAGATAAATAAGCCAATTAAGAATTGAATGTTTATAAATATGGAACAATATGGGGTAGGGGGGGACTAAAATTCAAAAAGATCTTTTTAGTGCCTTCGGCACGTTAATTTAGGAGCGGTAGCCACCGCGGGGCCTTCCTTTCTTGCTTCGCCAAGAAACGAAGCCAAAGAAGGCGACCCCACGAAACACGAAGGCTCCTGCGCTGCGGACAATCGAGTCGGCGGCGGGCGGGATTGGCTCGTTCCTCGCTCCCTTGCCGAAACCCCGCCCCGCTTGTTCCTCGCTCCGGCGTGTTTCAAGGGGACTTTTAAGCTCTACGCGAATAGCCGCGATAGCAATCTAGATGGCAAGTTTTGAAAATATTAAAAAAACAAAATAAATAACTTAATTTCACAAACCAATAAACGAGAACAGCCTTATGTTGGATTTAAATCGCCTTGCCACTTTTGTGGCCGTGGTGGAGTCGGGTGGGTTTACGGCTGCGGGCGATAGGCTAGGAATGGCTAAATCTTTGGTGAGCCAGCAAATCAGCAAGCTGGAATCGCAGCTTGGGGTGGCGCTGCTCACGCGTAGTACACGCAAAGTGCTGCTGACCGAAATCGGCGAGCAGCTTTATGCCGATATTGCCCCGCTGCTGCTGGCGGCGAATGAGGCGCTTGATCGACTGGGGCAGGTAAAAGCATCAGGCCTACTGCGCATTACTGTGCCGGTGGATTACGCCGGTGCGGTGTTGGCCCCGCTTCTGGCAGAGTTTGCTGCTTTGCATCCTCAGCTGGAGATTGAATTACTGGCCACCGATGAGGTGCTTGATCTTTTGGCCGAGCGGATTGATGTGGCGTTTCGCTTGGGGCGTTTGCAAGATTCTGCGCTGCACGCCATCAAGCTGGCGCAGTTTGCCGAATGCGTGGTGGCATCCCCCTTGTGTCTGGCGAAGTACCCCGCGCTGACGCATCCTCAGGAATTATCCATGCTGCCGTGGGTGGCGATGACGCGGCTGCAAGCGCCGCTGACTTGGAAATTTAATCATGGCGATGAGTCGTGCACCGTCAGAATGCGGGCGGTGATGCGGGCCAGTGCGCCGTCTTCTGTGTTGGCGCTGGTTAGAAGTGGGGCGGGCTTGTCGGTTTTGCCTGATTTTATGGTGGCCGATGATTTGGCGGCAGGGCGTTTGGTGCATCTTTTGCCTGAATGGACTATGCCTGCCGGTGGCATCTATGCCGTTTATCCAAGCGCTCGTTATTTGCCTGCCAAAGTCAGAATTCTGCTTGATTTCATGCGTGCAAGGCCGATGACTTAGGAGAAAATCGTGGCCTACTGCATGATCGCTGGTCGTGTGTTCCGGCCCTCTGATCTGTTAATGCGATGTGTTTTGCATTGCAGGAATATGCTGTAAGCATGATTGGATTTTTGGGCAAAGGGGGCGTCATGATATCGAGTTTGCTTTTGGGCGCAGCACTGCTGAGTGCCCCTGTGCCCAATGCGGGTGAAGCCCCCGTGTTGCAAGAAAGCTTGGCTGCAGCAGCTAAGTTTGAATCGCTTGATGCCTGGGAAGCTGCCACGCTTTATTGTGCGGCAGCCAGAAAAGGCTCGATAGAAGCACAATATCGTTTAGGTATGCTCTACGCCTTTGGTGAGGGTGTGCCTGAGAATAGAAAAATGGCAGCAACCTTGTTTTCTGGTGCAGCTCAACAAGGGCATATGCGGGCGCAAAACATGCTAGAAACCATCAGGCTGGGTGCAAGTGCCTTGCCGCCTTGTATCTTGGCTGATATCAAGCCCGAGAAAGCGCCCGAGCCACCGATGCCGCCTTTTCCCGAACTTAGCGCCAATCAGCAAAAAATTGCCCGTATCGTGCGGCAAATTGCCCTGTGGCACGATGTTGATCCGCAGTTCGCTTTAAGTATTGCAAGGGTGGAATCGCAATTAAACCCGCAGGCTTTATCACCTAAATTAGCACAAGGCGTGATGCAGCTGATTCCGGAAACGGCTGAGCGTTTTAATGTGAAAGATGCGTTTAATGCCAGCCAAAACATCAAAGGCGGGGTGCGCTATTTGCGTTGGTTGCTTGATCGCTACCAAGGCAATGTCGTGCTGGTGGCTGCAAGCTATAACGCGGGAGAAAAAGCAGTAGACCGTTATCGCGGCGTGCCACCTTATGCTGAAACACAAGAATACGTGGCAAAGGTGATCAAGTTTTATCCCTATGCTCAGCACAAAATGAAGCAACGGCTGATTAGCAAAGCACAAATGCGACCGATTTTATAGGTGTGGTGTTTTTTTACTTCACAGATGCTATGCAATGATCTTTTTAGTGCCTTCGGCTCGTTGATTTTGGTGCGAAGTATTTAATTTCTGAACGGCCAGAAATCATAGTACGCAAAGAGGCTCCCCGATGTTCCCTGCGTGCTTCGTGGTTCAATATTTGGGTTTGCCTTGCCTAACACCCCTCAATAATCCTCATCCTCCCCACCTACTACTTTGTAAATCACAGAAACAGAAAAACCACGGCTGATGAGAAAGCGTAGTTGTTTGTTTTTTTCTTTGGGGTCTTGAGGTGGGCTGCCAAATTTTCTTCGCCAAAGTGCACGGGCCTGCTCTAGCTCGGTGTCGCCGTGCTCTTCCATGACGCTTGAAATAATTTCGCTGGAAACGCCTTTTTGCTGTAGCTCGGCACGTAAGCGTTGCGGCCCGTAGCGTTGGGATCGGTAGAACACCCATTGTTCGGCAAAGCGGGTATCAGATTGCCAGCCGCGCTCGATAAAATCATCCAGTACCGCATCAACTTCGCTGGGGTCTTCTGCAAAAGGGAGGAGTTTGAGCCGCAGTTCGCCGCGTGAATGATCTCGGCGCGCGAGGTGTTGCAGGGCTTTATTGCGTAGAGCGGTCGTCATTTCTTACTCGTTCATTGCATCGGCCCCTGTGGTGGGGTCGATAGCCAGCCCCTCTGGGGAGGAGGGGCTGGCTCGTGCTATTTAAGCTTCTAACTCTTCTTCTTTGCCATCTTCAAGTAAAGCAGCAGGATCGATTGGCAATAAGCCACCCGCGCCTAATTTTGCGCGAATTTTTTGCTCAATTTCTGCGGCCACTTCAGGGTTGTCTTTAAGGTATTGGCGGGAGTTTTCCATGCCTTGGCCAATTTTATTACCATTGTAGCTGTACCATGCACCGGCTTTTTCAACGATTTTATGCGTAACGCCGTATTCGATGATCTCGCCTTCATGGCTAATGCCCTCGCCGTAAAGAATATCAAAGGTCACGATGCGGAACGGCGGGGCCACTTTGTTTTTGGCGATTTTTACTTTGGTTTGGTTGCCAATGATCTCGTCGCCTTTTTTAACCGCGCCAATACGGCGGATATCAAGACGAACCGATGCGTAGAATTTCAGCGCATTACCACCTGTGGTGGTTTCAGGGCTTTGGCCCGGCATCATATTGCCAATCTTCATGCGCAGCTGGTTAATAAAGATGACCAGCGTGTTAGTGCGCTTGATATTGCCGGTGAGCTTACGAAGAGCTTGGCTCATCAGGCGTGCTTGCAGACCCACGTGTACATCGCCCATTTCGCCTTCGATTTCGGCTTTGGGTGTGAGTGCGGCAACCGAGTCAACCACGATAATATCTACGCCGCCAGAGCGAACCAGCATGTCGGCGATTTCTAAGCCTTGCTCGCCGGTATCGGGCTGAGAGATCAGCATTTCAGATACGTTTACACCCAGTTTGCTGGCGTAAACAGGATCGAGTGCGTTTTCTGCATCGATATAAGCAGCCACGCCACCAAGCTTTTGCACTTCAGCTACAACGTGCAAGCAGAGTGTGGTCTTGCCTGAAGATTCTGGCCCGAAAATTTCTACAACACGCCCGCGAGGTAGGCCGCCAACGCCAAGGCCCAGATCCAAACCAAGGGAGCCGGTGGAAACCACTTGCAGATCGCCTTGAATTTGATTTTCGCCCATTTTCATGATGGCGCCTTTGCCGAACTGGCGTTCGATTTGCGCGAGTGCCGCGGCGAGTGCCTTGCTCTTGTTGTCGTCCATGTGTGTGTCCCGAGCGCTGTTTAAATAAGATGGGTGATTATAGAACAATCGTTCTGTAAATGAAAAGTGTTTTACTGATTTTGTGGATCTTGCCACTTTACTCAGTGTGGCTGGCGGTGCTCTGCGTGGGGCTTATTGGGCAGAGTAAAGTAGAAAACGGTGTGGCTGCCTGCCTGAGATTTAGCCCAGATGCGCCCATCATGGCGGTGGATAATTCGCTGCACAATGGCAAGGCCTATGCCATTACCGGTGAGCTCGGCATGTGAATGCAGGCGCTGAAAAGGCGAAAATATTTTATTGGCATGGGCCATATCAAAGCCGATTCCGTTGTCCTGAATGAAGAAAACAGTTTGCCCATTGATCTCATTTGCGCCAATGGCGATTTTTGCATCTTGAGTTTGCTCGGTAAATTTCCATGCGTTATCGAGTAGATGTCTGAGCGCAATCAGCATCAACTTAGGGTCGGCGTTGGCCTTTAAGTTGTCCTCGATATGAATATCAATTTGCCGTTGTGGCTGCAGGCTGCGGAATTCATCAACGATTTCTTCGCTTAAAGCGCTTAGGTTGATGGTCTGGCAGCGCACTTCAATGCGGGTGAGTTTGGATAGATTAAGTAAATCGTCAATCAGGCTGGTCATATTGTGCGTGGTACTGCGGATGCGCGCTAAATAGTTGCGGGCATTGATATCCAGCGAGCCAATATAGTCTTCCAGTAGCACTTGGCTAAAGCCTTCGATGGTGCGTAGCGGAATGCGCAGATCATGCGATACCGAATAAGAAAAAGCTTCCAGCTCGTGATTGGCCGAGGCCAGCGCTCGGGTGCGTGCTTCAACCACTTCTTCGAGGTGATTGCGGTAGCGTTCCATATCCAGCTCGGCTTGCTTGCGCTCGCTGATATCAATAATAAAGCCTTGCAAAGTGCGTTTATTATCGGCGTCGCACTGGGCTGAGGCGGTGAGTAGTACCCATTTTTCTTCGCCGTTGCTGCTTAAAAAGCGGCATTCAAATTCAGAAATCCCGGTCTTGCTGGTTTCACTAAAGAGGCGGTAAGCGTGGTGTCTGTCGTCCGGATGCAGATAGCTGGAAAGAAAGCCTTCCTGATACCACTGAGCTAAGGGGTAGCCAAGCAGTGCTTCGGCTTGCGGGCCAACATAGGTGAGCCGCCATTCATCCGGGTTGGCATCCCAGGGGATAATATGCGTCGATTCAACCAGCCTGCGATAGCGATCCTGGCTGGCGCGCAGGGCTAGCTCAATTTGCCTGCGGCCAAGGATGTCGGTTTCCAGTTGCAGGTTTTTTTGCTCAAGCGTGAGGATTAAATCGCTAAGCGATTTACGGGTGGTTTCTAAGTTTTGCCCCAGGGTGCCGATTTCATCACTGCGCCGCCAGATAAAGGCTTCGTCCAGCTCCCGGCGAGCAAGCTGAATGGCTTGGCGGGATAGTTCGGCCAGTGGACGGATAATGCGTGATTCAAGCAGTAATAGAATCAGCCCAAGGCTGAGTACGATTTGTAAAAGTACTGCGGCCAGATAGAGACGTTGCTCGCTGCGAATGCGGGTGGTGGCATTGCCATCGTCTAACTCAATGGTGATGGTGCCAATATTGCTGCCTTGCTTACTCACTACACGGGTGAGGGAGTGTAAATGGCCTCGGCGGCGCTCTGGCTTATTGGCTTCAATAAACAGGCCTAGCGTGGAGTCATTAACCGTAATACGCACAATGCGCTCGTCGCTGATCACTGATTCCAGCAGGGGCTTACCTGCATCAGGAGAGAGATTCCAGAGTGGCTCCTGCATACCCAATACCAGAATATCTGCAATGCGCTGGTGATCCAGATTGATTTGTCGCTGGGCATTATCCAGCTGGCGAGTCAGGCTGATATAGCCATTCACGCCAGAGGGCAGTAATAAGCCTAAAAGGGTGGCAAAAATAATAGCGGTTCGAAGCGACAGATTCATAGCGTGGTGGGGCTTGGCTTGGGTAGGTTGAGGGTTTCAGATGTTAGTTTAGATCAAGTCATGGCTTTCTAGTAAAACGTATCATCATTTCATGATTCTTAATCAAGTATTATGAATCGCTTTTGTTAATGTTTTTGTAAAAACAATTGAGCGATGTCTTGTTGCTTGAATATTGAGATGGGCCGTATTCATTATATTTTTCTGTTATGTATGAAATTGTTTTTAGCAGGTAAGCGCGTCAGATTCAGAATTGATTTATAAGGAAAAACCATGAAGGTGATTGTGTTGGGGGCAGGTGTGATTGGTATTACCTCGGCCTGGTTTCTAAGCCAGGCAGGGCACGAAGTGACGGTGATTGAGCGTGCACCTGAAGCGGCAAGAGAAACCAGCTATGCCAATGGCGGGCAAATATCCGTTTGCCATGCCGAGCCTTGGGCTAATCCAAAAGCACCGTGGAAAGCGTTGCAATGGTTGGGTGAGGAAGACGCGCCACTGCTATTTCGCTTTAAGCTTGACTGGAATCAATGGCGCTGGGGTTTGCGCTTTTTACAACAGTGCACACGAGAGAAGGCGCGCTACAACCTGCAAAACCTGGTGCGCTTGGGCTTGTATAGTAGAGATACTTTGCAAGCTTTACGTGCGGCCACCGGTATTGAATATCATCAGCGCACCGAAGGGATTTTGCATTACTACACCGAGCAAGCCGAGTTTGAATCAGCCATCCCTGCCGCCAAGTTAATGGGCGAGTTGGGCCTAGATCGGCAAGTTAAATCGACAGCAGAGTGTTTATTGATTGAGCCTGCTTTGCGTGATTCGATGCGCCCGATTGTCGGTGGCACGTATACGCCGAGTGATGAATCGGGCGATGCACGCTTGTTTACCAATGAATTAGCGCTCCTGTGCGAGCAGGCTGGGGTGAAGTTTCGCTACGATTGTGAAATAGCGGGCTTTGATTGTGCGGGAGGTGATGTGCAGGCCGTGCGAGTGGTAGGGGGCCATGGTGCAGAGTCGCTTAGCGCAGATGCTTTTGTGGTGAGCTTAGGTAGCTACAGTCCGCTGCATTTACGCCCATTAGGGATTAACTTGGATATTTACCCTGCTAAGGGGTATTCCGCCACGATTCCAGTGCGTGCCGAGCATTGTGCACCGACTGTAAGCCTGACCGATGATGGGCATAAACTGGTTTTCTCTAGATTGGGGGATCATCTGCGCGTGGCAGGGACAGCAGAGTTTGATGGCTATAATCTGGATTTAAAAGCCGTGCGTTGTAAGGCGATTATTGATCGTGTAAGGGATATTTTTCCCAACGGTGGCGATTATGCATCTGCTGAGTTCTGGACAGGCTTGCGCCCAGCAACGCCAGGCAATCTGCCTTATATTGGCCGTACACGCTATCCAAGCCTATGGCTGAATACGGGGCATGGCACCTTGGGCTGGACAGAGTGCTGTGGCTCGGCATTGGCGATTGCCGATTTAATTTCCGGTAAAACGCCTGAGGTTGATTTTTGTTTTCAGTAATTGAGGCGGTCTAAATAAATAGTGGTCTATTTATTTAGACTAATTACCTTGCGACGTGGTTTTTGTTGAGAATATGATGCGATTAATTTGTTGCTATTTATTATGCTATGCATTTACTCAATCAGCATGGGCAATTAATGTAAAAGTGCAGTCTAGGGTGCTTCCCCGTTGCGCAATTTCTAGCAAAGTATCTGCGATAACCGCGGCTGCTTCAATCTGCTCACGGCCTTTAAACTTTGTGCGTTCATTTAAGCGTATTGAGAATAGCGGTGCCTCGGCCGTGGAGCGCGTTGTGATGGAGTTTTAAATGATTAGTTGTATGTTTCGATTTGCATTTTGTTTGTTCTTGGTATTGTTTTCTTTTTCTGCGCTTGCAGAATCTCAGCGTGTGAGTGCCGAAGTCATAGGAAGTTGTGTCTTTGCCCAGCCTGATGATGTAGTGCTTGATTTTGGTGGTTTAACGCCGGGGCAGGGAGATCGCAATGTGGTAGGCGAGGTGAGTTTTTCCTGTTCTAAAGGCACACGCTATAAGGTGGAGCTTGATAATGGCCTCTACTTTAATCAAGGACAGGGCCGTACCAGAAAAATGGCAAATAGCAAGGGCGGGGATTATCTGCCTTATCACTTGCAAAGCAGTCTGAGCGGCGGCGTGGGCTCGGGGGAGGCTGTGCTTATTCCATTAAAATTAAGTGCCAGTGTGCGCGGTGCAGATTATCTTGCAATTAAAACTGGGAATTATTCTGATTTAGTTGTTTTAAAAATAAATCCGTAATTTATTTTTATGTTGATAATTTTTTATTTTTATATAGGTGTTTCTAATGCAATGTAAAAGTACCCCTTAATAATCATTTGAATGATATAGATCACCCTTTTTTTGTAAAGTATTTAGCTTATTGTCGTCGGAAATTTATTATAGAATTCTCCTTGTTATTACTTATTGACTTTATTAAATAAAAGAGGGATTCAATGAAGAAAATGATTTTGGCTACTTTATTTGCCTCGGCTACTTTTCCTGCTATTGCTGCTAATGTAAATGTCCATGTATTAGGCAAAGTATTACCCGTTTGCACTTTTGTAAGCCCATCTGATGTCACCATGACAATTCCAGATATGACCCCCGGTATTGTTGAAAATAAACAAACAACAGCGGATATCAGTTTTTGGTGTTCCAAGGGCACCAGCTACACAGTTTCGATGAACGATGGCTTAAATGGTGCAGACGGTAAAAAAAATATTAAGCTAGCCAGTGGTGATGTTGGTGATTTGATTGAATACGATCTGACCGTAGATAAAACATCAGGCGTGGGTGAGGGCGGTTTAAAAGAAAATAAAGTCATGCTGACGGCCACCGTAGCAGGCGATGCATATCAAAATGCCAAGGCGGGTGATTATGCCGATACGGTTGTGCTGACTGTTGCTCCTTAAGTGCTCTGCTAAAGAGGCATGCCGTTTCATTGCACCCGCTCTGGCAGAGATTCAGTGTGCACGCTGGATTTTAAAAAAAGCATGCGGGGTGATGACTAAGGTGGGGCTTCCCTAGGGGAGGCTCTGCATTATTCGGTTTCGTTATTCCCATTTAGGTGGGAATCCAGTATTTGCACTGGATCTTCGATAACACATTCGGAGGTGACAATTTAATCAGTACTTCCCTAAAGACATTGGCCACTTTGCTGCAGTAGCGGCAGGGTTTATTGGGTCATGTTTTTCTATTCTTGCGCCAAGCTAGCCTGCCCCCACTCGGCGGGGCGGGTAGGCGGCGTGATCTAAACATTACTTCAAAGAGCCTGACATGCAAAAGGTCTTGATTCGCTTATTAGCTGGATGGATCAGCTTGTTTTGTGCCGGTGCTTTTGCCGCACAGTTTTCTGTATCGCCAGTGCGTCTGGATTTTACGGCTAAAGATAAAACCTCTTCTATTACGATTGCCAATGTGGGAGACACCCCCTTGCGTGTGGCGCTCGACGCTAAGCGCTGGGAGCAGGATGCCACTGGCGAAGATCTGTATAGCGATACCAGTGATCTGTTGTTTTTTCCTAAGCAAGCGGAAATCGCACCGCATAG
This sequence comes from Janthinobacterium sp. B9-8, assembly GCF_000969645.2. Taxonomy (NCBI): domain Bacteria; kingdom Pseudomonadati; phylum Pseudomonadota; class Betaproteobacteria; order Burkholderiales; family Oxalobacteraceae; genus Janthinobacterium; species Janthinobacterium sp. B9-8. Next base: position 1,665,640 of record NZ_CP014222.1, on the reverse strand, counting down.
CCAGCGCGTAGTGCGTATTGGTTTGCGGGTGCCCAGAGCCGCCAATGAGCTGGCTTATCGCCTGTATGTGAATGAGCAGCCACCGCTTAAAAGTGAGGTGGGTAGCTCTCAGCTATCAATGGTGCTGAGTTTTGGCGTGCCGATCTTTGTTCAGCCCGCCTCTTTAAACTTGGCTGCGGCCATGGAAAATAGGCAGCTTAAAAAAGGCGAATTCAGCTTTAGGCTGAAAAACACCGGCAATGCCACTTTAAGATTGTCTTCGTTAAAAAGTGAAACGCTAAAACTGGATCAGCAAGAATTCAGCGCATGGTATTTATTGGCGGGGGCAGAGCGTGATTACCATTTTCCTCTGGCGCATTGCTCGCCAGGCCATCACCAAATTGATGTGTCTTTTGATCGCCATCGCCTGAGTGTGCCCCTGGACATTCCCGCATCGGCTTGTAAATAATGGCACGTAAAATTGCCTTATGGGCCTTGCTATTATGTAGCTGCCGCTTTGCAAGTGCCGCCGCCGAGCCGCTGATCCTTAATATCATGCTCAATGGCATGGCAAAAGGCGATCTTGAAGCCAGATTAGAGGCCGATATTTACTGGCTGGACGTGGATGCTCTTAAAGGCATGGGCCTGAGTGAGGTAAAAGGCAGTAGTCAGCTTTTTGCTGGGCGTCGTTTTGTGCGGATGGATCAAATTACGGGCGTAAAGGCCGAGCTTGATTTGAATTTGTTGCAAGCCAGTCTGCAGTCTGATCCTGCTTTATTGCCACTACAAACATCGAGCTTCTCCCAGCAAAATCATATCCGCCCTTGGCAGGGAGGGACATCGGCTTATTTAAATTATGCGGTGTCGGCTGGCCGAGATGTCAGCGGGCAAACGGTCATTGGCTTAGCGCCCACATTAAATATGGCCACACAGGGCTGGAATCTACGTAGCCGCCACGATTATCAGAGCCAGGATCAAGGCTGGCTGCGACTGGATAGCACGCTGAGCTACGATAGCCCAGATCAAATGATGCGCATCACCTTGGGAGACATTTCATCTACAGCGGGGGCTTTGGGGCGCGGTGTGTCGATGGCGGGGATAGGGGTAAGCCGTGTGTTTTCAATGCAGCCTTATTTTGAAACAAAGCCGGGCTTAAATGGCGGTGCGCCCATCACCAGTCCATCCAAGGCTGAAATTTTTATCAATGGCGTGATCGTCAAAAATATTGATCTACAGCCGGGGATGTATCAGTTTCAAGACCTGAGCTATTTTTCAGGTTTTCAGGATATTGCGGTGGTGGTGAGAGATCAGTATGGCAACCGTCAGGTTTATAATTTGCCCTATTATTTTGATGACTCCCTGCTGAAGTCTGGCTTGCACGAGTTTAATTACAATGCGGGCGTTGAGCGAAAAGAGGGCTTCGATCACTATCAGGGTGCTGCATTTTCAGGCTTGCACCGCTACGGCGTGAGTGATTATCTGACCGTGGGTTTACGTGCAGAGCGCACCCCGGGGCATCAGAGCGCAGGCGCTTTGGCTAATATCCGCCTGGGCGATTACGGCGTGCTGGGGGCGGCTGCATCCTGGGCAAAAAATGGCGAAGAGCAGGGGCAAGCAAGCCTGTTTAACTATCGCTATGAAGAGCAGGCTTTTAATTTGCGCGCCATGTTGCAGCAGCAAAGTGCTCATTACCTACCCGCCATGTTTGATTTGCCTGTGCCCGCATGGAATGGCAGCGTGGGCTTTGGTTTTGGGAGTGAAAATATGGGCAACTGGGGTGTGGATTTAATGCGCCAGATGGGAGGGACGGCAGAAACAGCGAATGCTTTAAGGCTGAGTTTTTCTGCAAGCCCGGTGCGGGATTTCTCGGTGTCTACAGCGCTTTCACTTCGAAACAATGGCACTCAGGGGTTTATTAATTTAACTTGGCTATTCGATGGCAATCAATCGGCAGGCATGGGCGTGCAGCGTGATGAATTGAATCAGCAAAGAATCAATGCCTATTACGCCAAAAATACCCCCGCAGGTGAGGGCTGGTCATATCGGATTAATACAGAGCGTGATCGGGTAGGTACATCGCAAGATGCCTATGTGCAGGGGCGATTTGCGCAATCTCAACTCACGGCAAGCGCAAGGCAATACGATGGCCGTAGTAGCTACAGAGTGGCTGCCGAAGGTGCGGTGGCTTATGTGGATGGTCTGTGGGGTGCAAGTCGGCCTATTAATCAAAGCTTTGCTCTGGTTCAGAGTGAAGGTTTGTCTGGGGTAGGCGTTACGCAAAATAGCCAGTTGATTGGCCATACCGATGAAGAGGGCTATTTGTGGGTGTCAGAATTAAGTAGTTATGGGCAACAGCAAATTGCCTTGGTGCAGGATGATATTCCTATTGAATATACCTTGCCTAAGCTGCGTCTTGATGTGATGCCGGGGCAAAATATGGGGCGGCGGGTTACCTTCGCGGCCAAGAAAATCCGTGCTTTTGAAGCGCGAATATTAGATACCCAGCAGCAGCCCTATATCAATACGCCGATGCGCTTAAAACAGCCCGATGGCGAGTTGCTTGCGATGACCGATGTCAATGGAAAAATCTATCTGGAAGACATCGCGCCGGGCAAATACCCATTTGAATTACAAAACAAGGGTGTGTCTTGTACGGTGTGGATTGATGTGCCTGATGCTATGGGTGAAGTGCTGGATCTGGGTGATTTAATCTGTGGCGGGGAAGTAGCGAGTGTTAGTTAAAAAAATCATCGGTATTGCCGCTGTTTTACTGCCTGCGTATTCCCTGGCGGGGATGTGCTCCTTTGGATCGGTGCAAGAAGTGGCTTTTGGGCAATACGCTCCGAGTTTAAGTACCGAAACAATCAGGCAGCAGTTAATTACAGCTAGCTGCACTCAGGCGGCTAAGCTGTCGATCTCGTTTGGCCCCAGCCAAGTTTCGGGCACCATTAATGATAGGAAAATGCGCAATATAGGCGGTGGCAGCAGCCTGCTTCGCTATCACCTGTATAAATCAACATGCAAAGCGCCCGAGCTGGGTACGGGCAAAGATGCTTTAAGCGTTTTGGTTTCGGCTGGTGTCGTGACGCCCATCTATTTTTGTGGCGTAATCCCTCCTTTACAGCAGGTGGATGTGGGTAACTATGAGGATTACGTGGTGCTGACTATATCGCCTTAGTGTGGATGTGTTGTTTAACCGCTGAATTAAATTAGGTGCTTAGTGGTCAAAATTGATACTTCTCCAGCCCGCTATTACTCTCAGCTAGACGAAAGTTGCTTCTTCAGCTCTTATGCCCCGTCAGACTCCTAAATACTCACACCGAACATGTGCGAAAAGACGCGCAGGCCGGTAAATTCAGGCACTAGGCATTTATGTCCATCATAATTACCAATGAAAGTGATGTGCTGTCAGTTCGTAAGCGAATTGGTGTTATTGCGTTTAGCATGCTCGATGGTGAGGTTGGGTTTCTTGATGGTGCGATTGAGTTGGCATCTTTGCGCCACGAAGCCGCTGTTGAAGAAAACGACCCAGACTTTATGGTTTTTGTTGTGATTGCATCCGAGATCGATCATCTACCTATCGGCGAGCCAAGAGTATTTTGGTGCAAAGAGGCTTTGACTAAACATCAGCCTGAAATTGAAGCGAAAAATGCGTGGGCTAAAAGTGTAGGGATGAGCGCTTGCCTGCATCTTGCTGAGCGCTTTTATGCCTGATCCATTCATCCTGCTCGCTGACAATATTGTTTTCGCAGGATTGGATTTTCATGGCGATCAACTTCGCGGATTTTTTAATCCTTAGCGACACGCTTGGCCAATTCGCTGAGGATTGAGAGCTTACCTTTCTGATTTTTCATTCCTTGCTGTGATACTTTGAAAGCTGTTAGTATCTATTCGGCATTTTTTGCTGAAACGGCGTTTAAATTAAGCGGCCCGTACGCGCATGCCGATTCAAATAAGCCAAGGATAGGCATTGCTTGCTTGGGTAGTGCGCTAGCCGCCTGTTTAATTTCTCAATTAAAAAAACGATTCGATTTTGTGCATAAACGCGTGCGCAAGGCGCTTCTATTACGGCAAGTGTTTGGAGTTTTATTGATGTTCAGAAAAGTATTTCAAATATACGCGATGGATGTTTTGTTTTTGCTTTTAGGCGTGTCATTACCATTTATGGTTGAAAGGTTTTTCTATTACAACGCACGCATATTTACAGAGACATTTACGGACGGGCTTGTCAATGACTCAATTAATTTTTGTTTATTGCTGGGTGTTTGTTTTTCATTTCGCAGTATATACAGAGTTAAGTTTTATTTAATTATAAAAATAATTTTGGTCATGATTGTTCTTTATTTGATATTTATGGCTCTAATGATACGTCCTCAAAAGTTCCATTGTTGGGAACCTTATAAATACTATGAAGCGCCTTCTTTTTACGATATTCAATCAGAGATTGCTTGTGAGTAACTTTTTATTTTTTTGGTTTTTTTTAATGCTTGTAAATTAAACCTACTCGAGCTAATTGGCAGTATGGATAGTCAAAATTATATATTTACAAAAGCAATTAAAAAAATACTTGCTATTGAATTTATTTCAAATTTAGCCATTTTGATTGCGCATATTGCAATTCCATGGTGGATTGTGACTGTTGGCGGAGTTAAAGATATCGCCATTTATGGCGCAGCACTGGGCTTTACCTCGTTTTGCGCTTTACCTTTGCTATCTCCGATTGGGGATCGGTGTGAAAAGCGCTTGGTTATTTTGCTTGGCCTTGGTTTGTTTTTATTTGGTGGCGGTGCTGTAGCCTTATTCGCAAGTCACGGGATCTATCATATCTGGGGATTAATTGCTGCGGGAGTGATTACCGAGCTGGCTCATGCACTTATTCAGCCTGCAACAAGTAATATTGTTACCGAGCTTGCTGATGCAGAGCAGCTGCCCGCCATTGTTGCAAAGCAAAAAGGCGTTCAATCTCTGGTCCGGCTTTCGGGGCCTTTATTAAGTGGCGGAGTGCTTGCATTCCTGAGTATTTCAGCTGCCTTATGGTTACATGTGTTTTTTGCATTACTTGCGCTTGGTCTTTCGTTTTTTCTTCCAAAATCATTAAATATTAAACCCGCAGGCTCTGGGTTTGCTCAATGGTTTCTGGAGCTGCGCCAAGGCGCGCTGGCGAGTTGGTCTATTCCGCTGGAAAGAAACTGGAATATTGTGAATGCCGTTTCATGGCTTTTTGCTGGCCCGGCAATCGGTATGTTGGTTCCATTAAAAATCCAATCGCTTCATTTGGGTGGCTGGTGGTTTGGCTATACAGAAGCAGGACTTGGGGTAGGAATACTGATTGGCTCTTTTGGTTTGTCCAATTGGCTTATTTCCCGTTTGGGTCGATACCATGTCAGGGTTGCCGCAGGTATTGCTCAAGGCTTGATGCTGGCTTTGCTTGCGATGTGTGAAAACCCTTTGCTTATTGTGCTGTTGTTTTTCTTAACAGGGATTTCAAATTCTGCGCTTGTGCTTGGAGGCGTAACCCATCGTATGCTTGCACGGCCGCCTGAGTTTCGTTCAAGAATGATGTCAGTCAGCATGGCCAGTAGCCGTTTGGCTTCGAGTGGCGGCCCCTTGCTGGCGGGCGCCTGCCTGATGTATTTACCATTAAATAATGTTTATTTTTTGTTCGGTTTGCTGTCCGCTATCGTTGCAAGTGCATTGGCTTTAACCCCCGGATTTAAAGGTTTTATGTCGCTTAGCCATGCTGAGGTGAGTAATTGGTATGGCCGTGAATATCCTCAGGCATTTCACATTCAGTTCAAATAAATCTGGGTTAGCGTACCTCGGATTTTGGAAGGGACTTCGATTTTTTGCTGTATAAACTTGAAAGCTGCTGGTATTTATTTGGCATTTTTTATATGGGTAAGCTGACGTTATCTTTCTGCCTATTGTTCTTTTGAGTAGTCGCACGGTATTCTTTGAGTGCTGTTCAGTGCGCATCCGCTTGATTTCAATTTACCCTTTTGATTCTGTGTGTGCTTTTCTGCACCCAGAGCTAACTGAGAGCCTTAACCAAGATGAAAACAAATCGTTTACTGCTGGCTTCTGGTCTGATTGCCGCGTTTACTGCCGCACTGCACACGATTGCAGGTACGCCGGAAATCCAAGCACCGCTCTTGGGATCGGCTATGCCTCAGCCGGTGAGCCTTCTTCTTTATGCATGCTGGCACTTGGTGACGGTCACCCTGATTTTGTCAGCTTTAGCGTTGATCTGGAGTGCTCGCCCAAGCAGCAGAGCATCCGCTGGTGCGCTGCCGCGTTTTGTTTCTTTGTTGTGGTTGTTGTTTGGGCTTGTGTTTGTTGTTGTAGCACTGGTGTTTGCTGGGCCGTCTACTTTGCTGTTGCTTCCACAATGGGTGCTGCTGATTCCGGTTGGCATTTTGGGTTTGCTGGGGGATCGAAAGCGTATAGTGAGCGCCGTGCCTCAGTAACGTGTGGTGTAAATAAAAAAGGCCGGAATAAATTCCGGCCTTTTTGCATAGCGAGTAATTGGTGATTAATCGGTATGGTAGTTTGGTGCTTCTTTGGTGATTTGCACATCATGCACATGCGATTCACGAATGCCGGCGGCGGTGATTTGCACAAATTCGGCTTTTTCGTGGATTTCCGTGATGTTTTTGCAGCCCAGATAGCCCATAGAAGAACGCAAGCCACCCATTAATTGATGGATGATGGCGGTGATCGGGCCTTTGTAAGCAACGCGGCCTTCAATGCCTTCTGGAACCAGCTTGTCGGCGTTGTTTACATTATCCTGGAAGTAGCGATCGGATGAGCCATTGCTACCGGCCATTGCACCTAAAGAACCCATACCACGGTAGCTCTTATAAGTGCGGCCTTGGTAGAGCTCAACTTCACCCGGTGCTTCGTCCGTGCCACCAAATAAGCCGCCCAGCATCACCGAGCTTGCGCCCGCTGCAATGGCTTTAGAGATATCACCAGAGTAGCGAATACCACCGTCAGCAATCAATGGAATACCTGTGCCAGCCAGCGCATCGGCCACATTGGCTACCGCAGTAATTTGCGGCACACCCACACCCGCCACGATACGTGTGGTGCAGATCGAGCCTGGGCCAATCCCCACTTTAACCGCGTCGGCACCGGCTTCAGCCAAGGCTAATGCGGCAGCAGCGGTGGCGATATTGCCGCCAATTACCTGGATATGCGGGTAGTTTTGTTTAACCCAACGCACGCGATCAATCACGCCCTGGCTGTGGCCGTGGGCAGTGTCCACCACGATCACATCCACGCCGGCTTCGGAAAGCAGTTTTACCCGCTCTTCGGTGCCCGCGCCTACGCCAACTGCGGCGCCGCAACGCAGGCGACCTTGATCGTCTTTGGCTGCAAATGGGTGTTCGGAGGTTTTGATCAAGTCTTTAACGGTAATCAAGCCTTTTAGCTTGAAGTTTTCGTCGATCACTAGCACGCGCTCCAGGCGGTGCTCGTGCATCAGTACGCGGGCGGATTCAATTGAATCGCCTTCGTTGACCGTAATCAAACGCTCTTTAGGCGTCATGATGCTGCTGACTGCCACGTCGAGGCGTGTCTCAAAACGTAAATCACGGTTGGTGACGATGCCGACCAATTGGCCGGATTTATCAATCACAGGCAAGCCGGAGATTTTATGCTGGCGGGTGAGTTCGTGAACGTCGCGAACGAGCATTTCCGGGGATACGGTAATCGGATCCTTAACAATGCCTGATTCGTAGCGTTTTACTTTGGATACTTCTTTCGCTTGCATCACAGGGGTCATATTCTTATGAATAATCCCCATGCCGCCTTCTTGGGCAATAGCAATGGCGAGGCGAGCCTCGGTCACTGTATCCATCGCTGCAGAAACCAGCGGCAGATTCAGGCGAATGTTGCGGGTGAATTGGGTCGATAAATCGACATCACGCGGGAGGATATTGGAATGGGCCGGGACGAGAAGTACATCGTCAAAGGTGAGGGCCTTCTGAATCACGCGCATGGTACAGAATCCTTAGTCGCCAAAACGGCATTATACCGAACTGCGCGTAATAAGACCAACCCCCGTTAGTACAGTTTTTAATAATCTGCAATTTTACGGCTTTAAAAAGAGGCGGGCAGGGGCGTTATGATTGTTTTTTGTAAGCGCGGCGAAAAGTAGTTGCTTGGCCTAGGTCTTATTTATGAGCTCGCCTTGCCGCGATGCCCGGTAAGGGCTAGCGTAAATAGTAGGAGACAGCCTGTTTCGCTTATTTAAAACGAGAACATAAAGAGGCGCAGGATGGGGATGAAACGAATGCAGGCGCATGCCGCAGATACCGCCTTGATTTTGTCAGGCGGCGGCGCAAGGGCAGCGTATCAAGTCGGTGTTTTGCTGGCGATTGCTAAGTTGCTGCCCAAAGGGGCTGCCAATCCATTTCCTATTATTTGTGGTACATCGGCGGGCGGCATTAATGCTGTGGCGCTGGCGGCCGGAGCCGCTCATTTTCGCCGTTCGGTGTTTGAGCTGGCAAGGCTTTGGCAGGGCCTTAGCCCCGATCATATTTATCACACCTCGGTGTGGCATTTATTAAAGACGGCAGGGCATTGGTTGCTATCGCTGTTTTTGGGGGGCTTGGGTAAATATAATCCGCGTGCATTTTTAAATAATGCGCCATTGCGTGATTTATTGATTGATAGAGTGGATTTTTCAGGTATTCAGCAGAGCATTGAGGCAGGCGCTTTACGTGCCTTGTCGATTTCTGCTTCTGGTTATACATCCGGGCAGTCGGTGTCTTTTTTTCAGGGGGCTGCTGACTTGGAAGTATGGCACCGGGCCTCCAGAGTGGGGGTGAAGGCGAGTATCAGCGTAGATCACCTGATGGCCTCCGCGGCGATTCCTTTATTATTTCCTGCCATCAGGCTGCACCGCGAATATTTTGGTGACGGCTCGGTACGGCAAATTGCGCCTATCAGCCCCGCTATTCACTTAGGTGCCGAGCGCATTTTGGTGATTGGTGTTGCGCCACAGGTGGCTGATCCTTCTGCAAGAGAAAAGCATACCAGCTACCCCACACTGGCTCAGGTGATGGGGCATCTTATGAATAGTATTTTTCTGGATGGTTTAGATACTGATCTGGAGCGCTTAACCCGCATTAACCGCACGCTGGCCGCCGTGCCTGCCGAATTAGCCCTGCAGCTGCCATTGGGTTTGCGGCCAATTAAAGTGCTGGCGATTTCTCCTTCTCAGCCATTAGAGCGGCTGGCGGTAGCTTTTAAGCTGGAGTTTCCATGGGGAATGCGCTTTTTATTAGGTGGCATGGGCGCGTTCCGGCATCAGGGCTCGGTGATTGCCAGCTATTTATTATTTTGTGGTGGCTATTCCCGCAAGCTGATCGAGCTGGGTTATCGCGATGCGATGGCAAAGGAAGGCGAGCTCAGAGCGTTTTTGTCCATTGAATCCAGCGAACGATAAGCTTTTCCCTTTCATTGGCGATCTCGAATCAAACTCCGGACAGTAATGCATTCTTAAGTTTGCTGACACGGAACTTTGCTGCAAGATAGCGACTCTTAAGCAAACCCTATGAATGTTGCACCCAGTGCAGTGTATCAATCGGCAATTCTTGCACTGTCATAAGTGCCCTCTTGATCGAGTTGGCTGATAGAATAGTCTGTATCTATTGATTGGCCTTTGGAGTAAATATGTTGCGTTGGCGTTTGGGCCATTTGGCCCTGTCTTTATTTTGTGCAGGTACGATTGCTTTTGCAATTTATCTGGAAAGAACCCAGTTTTTAAGCCCATGCCCGCTGTGTATTTTCCAGCGTGTGGGTTTTATTACGTTTGGTCTATTGTCTTTCTGCGCTGCCGCCATCCCCATGCCTAAAATGAACCGCTTCTGGCCGATTGTCCTTACCATTGTGGGTTTGGCCGGGGCCGCAGTTGCCGCGAGGCATGTGGCGATTCAGTACTTTATTGATCCTAGCTCCTTGCCGTCCTGCGGGCCTGGGCTGAATTACTTAATGGAAACGCAACCGTGGCTGCAGGTTTTCAAAGGCGTGCTGACCGGGCATGGCGAGTGTGGCGTGATCGATTGGAGCTTATTCGGCTTGTCTTTGCCCGTGCTGGCTTTGCTAGGCTTTAGTGGCTTGATTGCGGCGACTTGGGGTATTCGTTTTTGGCAGGCTAAAGCATGACGCTGACCGAATTAAGATATATCGTGGCTGTGGCGCGTGAGCGCCATTTTGGCCGCGCAGCAGCTAGCTGTTTTGTTTCGCAGCCCACGCTATCAGTAGCGGTTAAAAAGCTGGAAGAAGAGCTGGGCGTGGCTTTATTTGAGCGCTCAGCCAGTGATGTGACGCTGACGCCGATTGGCGGGCGTCTCGTTGAGCAGGCTCAGCGGGTATTAGAAGAAGTGCAGCTGATTAAACAATTGGCCGAGCAGGGCAAAGATCCGCTGGCTGGTCCTTTGCGGCTTGGCATCATTTACACCATTAGCCCTTATTTATTGCCGCATTTAATTCCGCAGCTGCGACTTGCCGCGCCGCAAATGCAAATTTTGCTTGAAGAAAACTACACTGCGCGTTTGGTAGAAATGCTTAAGCAAGGCGAAATCGATGTGGCGATTGTGGCAGAGCCTTTCTTCGAAGCAGGGCTAGCTACGCAAGCCGTTTATGACGAGCCCTTTGTCGTTGCCACGCCTAAGGGCCATCCTTGGGAGAGTGAGGCTGAAATTGATTCATCTGTTCTGGCCGATGAAAACGTACTGCTGCTTTCTTCTGGTAATTGCTTTCGCGATCATGTCTTGCAAGCCTGCCCTGATTTAAACAGGGAAAGCTTGCCAGTAGGAAGTTTGCAGCGCACCTTGCAAGGCAGCTCGCTCACGACGATCCGGCATATGGTTGCAGGCGGCATTGGCGTTACCGTATTGCCTGCTACATCAGTAAGCAGTGCGGATGATTTGTTGCTGACTATTCGCCCATTTAAGGATCCAATTCCAACGCGGCGTGTGATTCTGGCTTGGCGACGTAATTTTCCGCGTACAGCGGCCGTAGAAGCCGTAAGACAAGCGGTATTAAATGCGCCATTGCCCGCCGTATCGATGTTGAACAATGAGCCTATTCATTAATCGCCGATTTAATTGAGCAAATCAACTATCAATTGTGCTGAGCGAGGTATTTTGGGATTAAAGCCAATGTGTGTGTTCGTTTGAAGTTTGATTTTAGCGCTCCATTCACCAAGGAAGACAAATGAGTGCCCCTGTCGTCATAATTGGTTCAGGCTTAGCCGCCTATCAATGCGCACGTGAATTTCGCAAACTGGATCAAACCAGCCATTTAACGATTATTGCTCAAGATGCTGCTGATTTTTACTCAAAGCCTATGCTGTCCAATGCATTGGCAGGAAAAAAAACGGCCGCAACATTAGTAATGAAATCGGCCGCTAAAATGGCCGAAGAATTAAGCGCCGCTATTTTACCCGATACCGAAGTGGTCGGAATTGATACCGCCAATAAGCAGGTTTTATTAATTGATGGTCAGGCACTTGAATACCGTGATTTAGTTTTAGCCATTGGCGCAGATCCAATTCGCCTGCCTTTAGCAGGCAATGCCGATGACGATGTATTATCGGTGAATGATATTAACGACTATGCCTCTTTTGCAGAAAAGCTGGAAGGCGTTAAAACGGTAGGTATTTTAGGGGCAGGGCTGATTGGTTGCGAGTTTGCCAATGATTTATTAGCACAGGGTATTAAGCCTGTGGTGATCGACCCGGCAGCATGGCCTTTGTCACGTTTTTTGCCTGAAGCAGCAGGGCGTTATTTAGGCCAGCAATTACAGAGTGCGGGGGTTGAATTTAAATTTGGAATGACGGCCACAAATTACGATCATTTGGAAGATCGCTATTTGGTGGAATTAAACGACGGATCGATTGTAGAAGTTGATTTATTGCTTTCAGCCGTTGGCCTGCGCCCACGCATTCATTTAGCAACCAGCGCTGGTTTAAAAGTGAATCGCGGCATTGTGGTTGATCAAGCTTTGCAAACCTCTCAGCCGCATATCTACGCCCTAGGTGATTGCGCCGAAGTGATGGGCTTAAACTTGCCCTTTGTGATGCCGATTATGCACTGCGCCCGTGCCTTGGCCGCTACTCTGGCCGGTACGCCTACTCCGGTGAAATATCCCGCCATGCCTGTTGTAGTTAAAACCCCAGCCTGCCCAACCGTTGTTGCACCGCCTGCAATTGGCGCACAGGGTGAATGGCAAGTGTCCGCCATCGAGGGCGGAGTGGATGCTCGTTTTGTTGATGCTCAAGGCCAGCTGCTTGGCTTTGCATTATTGGGAGCTGCGATAAAAGAGAAGCAGCAACTGAGCGCTCAATTGCCAAGTTTGCTGCCGTAATGGCAGCATGATTTGTTGCGGGGGCACGCTGATTCTATTTACTCAAGTTTAAGCCATTGCTTGCGGTTGACCATTTCGCAGCTTAAGTCAGTATTGCTTTTTACTGATTTAGCTAAAGTTGATTTCTATGGAATATGGGCGCGAATCGAGCTGTGAGTGTTTTTATAAACACTGTTTTCGTGGCTGAAGCTGCTCTTACAAAAGGGCGATGTATGCTTTGCTTAAATAAATAGAATTTGTAGGCTGTGCCTGTGCTTTTAGTCAAAGCACAGGCAATTTAAATGGTTTTATTTCTGGATGCGGTTTTGTGCGAAAAAATCATGCTGAAACAGCCGCATTCTGAATACATTGTGATAACTGCCATTGCAGAAATATTCTTCAATTAATTCGGCTTCTTTAATAAAACCACACTTCTCATAAATATGGACTGCCGCTAAATTAGAAACATCAACCACCAAATAAAGTTTACGCAGATTAAGCACTGAAAAAGCATAATGAGCCGCTAGTAATGTGGCTTCTGTGGCATAGCCTTTACCCTGCTGATCAGGCGCAATCATAATCTGGAATTCAGCACGGCGGTGAATATAATCCAGCTCAATTAATTCTACAAAACCCACGGTATCGCTATTGCCATTGATGGCCACAAAGCGACGCTCGCGCACATCATGAATATGCTGATCGTACAGTTGGGTGAGCTCAGAAAAGGTCTCATAAGGCTCTTCAAACCAATAACGCATAATCTTGGCATTATTGTTGAGCTCATGGGCAAAACGTAAATCAGATCGTTCTAGTGGACGTAATTTTAAACGGCTACTCATATAACTCTTAAGAATAATGAAGATAAGTGTCTGACTATTAGCAGTAAAGCGGAGTTCATTTTTCTAAGTGGGAATGGTATTTGTTACCCTAAATGAGCATGGTGCACGATATTAAGCCATCGTCGATGAGCGAAGTACCGCATCCAGCAAGCTAGGGAAGCGGCTGTCCAGATCTTCTTTGCGTATGCTGTTAATAAATTGTGTGCCGTCCGCAGTCATGCGGATAATGCCTGCTTCGCGTAGTACCCGAAAATGATGAGATGCGGTAGATTTAGCCATGTCCTGGCACAATACACCACAGGCTTGTTCACCATTGCTGGCAAGGTTTTGCACAATGGCAAGGCGTGCGGGGTCGCTGAGCGCATACAGCACTCTGGTCAGGGTGAGGTCTTCTTTTGATGGGTGGACTGGTGTTCTCATGCTTGCAGTGTTGCATACTGCATGCTAAAGTTCAATTGTTCGATAATTATCGAACTAAAGAACTTTGCAGAAGCAGCTTGCCATTCTGGCGTGTTGCACCCTTTTACAATTGAGTAAAAATAGGAATACACCATGTCAGCTAAATTTGAAAATCAGGTGGCCGTTGTGACCGGTGGCTCAACCGGTATTGGTTTTGCAATTGCTAAGGCCTTGCTTGATGAGGGTGCACGGCGTGTTTATGTGACGGGCCGGTCGGCAAAAACGCTGGATACCGCTGTCACTGCGCTGGGGGAAAGGGCGATTGCCGTGGTGTCGGATGTGGCAGAGTTGAGCGAGCTGCAAAAGCTGAAAAGCACGATTGAGCAACAGGGTGAGCAGCTGGACGTCGTCTTTGCCAATGCCGGCATTGCAGAATACAACCGCTTTGGTGAGACCGCTGAGGCGGAGTTTGCTAAGACGTTTGATATCAATGTAAAGGGTGTATTTTTTACTGTGCAAACCCTGTTGCCGCTGCTAAAAGATGGCGGCTCTGTGGTACTGACGGCCTCTATTGTGGCCAATAAGGGCATGGAAAACCTGAGTCTTTATAACGCCTCTAAGGCAGCAGTGCGCTCGTTTGCACGTTCTTGGGCTAATGATCTGAAAGGGCGCAAAATTCGGGTGAATGCACTTAGCCCAGGTCTCACCCGCACACCGATTATGGAAAACGGCTTGAAATGGGATGCAGAGCAGCTTGCTGGGCTCGCTAGCTACGCTGCAGAGGTCGTGCCGCTAGGCTATGTGGCTCTGCCCGAAGATATCGCCGCTGCAGCATTGTTTTTAGCATCGGATGATGCGCGCTATGTGAATGGTGTAGAGCTGACAGTGGATGGCGGGTTTACACAGATTTAGAGCGCGCTGTTTTAAAGCTTTTATTTGAGCAGGGTTTGGCATGACGAGGGCCCAGTGTCTCCGGGCCCTTTGGGCTGAGCTAGAATGAGCCTTTATTCCCAGCTCAAAATCACCTTACCGCTTTGCCCTGACAACATGGCCTCAAAGCCCTGCTCAAACTCATCCACATGAAAGTGATGAGTGATAATCGGGGTGATGTCGAGGCCAGATTGGATGAGGGCGACCATTTTGTACCAAGTCTCGAACATTTCACGGCCGTAAATGCCCTTGATTTCCAGCCCTTTGAAAATCACCTGATTCCAGTCGATGGCAGTGTCTGCCGGTGGAATACCTAGCAGCGCAACTTTGCCACCGTGTTGCATGGTTTCCAGCATGGTGCGAAAGGCTTGCGGGTTGCCGGACATTTCCAGACCCACGTCAAAGCCTTCGGTCATTTTTAAGTCGTTCATTACGTCTTTTAAATCTTCTTTTAAGACGTTGACCGCGCGAGTTGCACCCATCTTACGGGCTAGATCGAGGCGGTAGTCGTTGACGTCGGTGATCACCACATGGCGCGCACCAACGTGTTTGGCAATCGCCACCGCCATAATGCCGATCGGGCCTGCGCCGGTAATCAATACATCTTCGCCTACCATATTGAACGATAGCGCGGTATGCACGGCATTGCCGAATGGGTCGAAAATCGCGGCTAAATCGTCGGAAATATCGTCAGGAATAGGGAAGGCGTTAAAGGCAGGTAGTACCAGATATTCGGCAAAAGCGCCGGGGCGATTGACGCCCACGCCGACGGTATTGCGGCAAAGATGGCGGCGGCCTGCGCGGCAATTACGGCAATGGCCACAGGTGATATGGCCTTCGCCGGAGACACGATCGCCAATTTTAAAGCCTTGTACCTCAGAGCCAATTTCAACCACGGTGCCGACATACTCATGACCAACGTGCATGGGTACAGGAATGGTTTTTTGCGCCCAATCATCCCATTTCCAGATATGAATATCGGTGCCGCAGATGGCGGTTTTTTTGATTTTAATGAGTAGGTCGTTATGGCCAATGGCAGGCTTTTCGACTTGATTCATCGTCAGGCCGGGTGCTGCTTCTAATTTTGATAAGGCTTTCATCTGGCATTTCCATACAAGGAATTATTGATTTTTCTGATAACAGTAGCTTTAGCTTATTTTGATAAACAGCTAAATCTTGAACCACAGAGTAAAAGGAGGACACAGAGTTTCACAGAGAAAACCACCCTTTGTTTTTCTCTGTGAAACTCTGTGCTCTCTGTGTCCTCTGTGGTTTGAGATTTTGGACTCTTAGTTTTAGGCTAAAGTTTATGTCAAATTTTTGTTTGCAGAGCCTTTAAGCAATCACTTTCAGTTCACGGCCTACCTTGATAAAGGCGGCTACTGTTTTCTGGATTTGCTCTAGTGTGTGTCCTGCCGACATTTGGGTGCGGATACGGGCTTTGCCTTTGGGCACAACAGGGAAGGAGAAGCCAACCACGTAAACGCCTTCTTTGAGTAGGGCTGCGGATACGTCACCGGCAAGGCGAGCATCGCCCAGCATCACAGGGACAATTGGGTGCTCGCCCGGTACTAAGCTAAAGCCTGCCTCAGACATCGCTTTGCGGAAATATTCGGCGTTGCGTTTTAAATTGCTACGCAGTGCTGCGCCTTCATCACTCGCTAAAATTTCTAATACTTTCAAGCTGGCAGCCGCAATGGCGGGGGCGAGGGTGTTAGAGAATAAATAAGGGCGTGAGCGTTGGCGTAATAAATCAATCATTGGCTTACGGCCAGAAACATAGCCGCCCGAAGCGCCGCCCAGGGCTTTGCCCAAGGTGCCGGTGTAAAGGTCGATCCGGTCTTGTACGCCGCATAATTCAGGCGTGCCCGCGCCGTTTTCGCCGATAAAGCCCACGGCGTGCGAATCATCCACCATCACAATCGCGTTATAACGCTCGGCCACATCGCATAGCTCTTTCAGGTTGGCGATAATGCCATCCATAGAGAATACGCCATCAGTCACTACTAGCTTAAAGCGCGCGCCTGCTGCATCTGCGGCAATCAACTGCGCTTCAAGGTCTTGCATGTCGTTGTTTTTATAGCGAAAGCGTTTGGCTTTACAGAGACGCACACCGTCGATAATCGAGGCGTGGTTAAGTTCGTCCGAAATCACCGCGTCTTCTTCACCCAGCAGCGTTTCAAATACGCCACCATTGGCGTCAAAACAGCTGGAATACAAGATAGTGTCGTCGGTCTTTAGAAAGCCAGAAATCGCCTGTTCTAAATCTTTATGCACCTGCTGGGTGCCGCAAATAAAGCGTACCGATGCGCAGCCATAGCCGTAATCGTCCATGCCTTGTTTGGCGGCGGCAATCAGGCGTGCGTCATCTGCCAAACCTAGATAATTATTGGCGCAAAAGTTCAGTACTTCCTGACCGCTTTGCAAGGTGATATCCGCTCGCTGCTTGCTGGCGATCACTCGTTCTGGTTTGGCAAAGCCATCGCTGTGAATTTGTTCCAGAGTGGCATTGATGTGTGATAGGTAGGCGTGATTCATAGTCATCCTGTGTGCGTGGAGCGATCGAATGGCTTGATTGTAGACTGTGGGCGGTTTGGCGATCAGTAGCAGTTCTTGCAAATAAACAGTAGCTAACTGTAGTTGATGTTTATGGAGTACATCATGGATAAATGCAGGGCTTTCAGGCGAGGTGGGCAAAAAAAATGCCGCTCAATGTTTTGAGCGGCAGGGTGTGGCAAATTGCATTTTAACTGCTGGCTTTTGCTAACTCTGGGCGCAGCATTTTTTCTTCACGCTTGGTTTTATTTGCCGGCGTGTCATGAAACATGGTGAGCGCTAGTAAAATCATAGCGGCCACGCATGAGCCGATCAGCAGCATAAAGCCACCATCCCAGCCAAAATGATCCACCGTATAGCCCACCACGGCACTGGCTGCAACCGAGCCGCCAAGGTAGCCAAACAGACCGGTAAAGCCTGCTGCAGTACCCGCTGCTTTTTTCGGAGCTAGCTCCAAGGCATGTAAACCAATCAACATCACCGGGCCGTAAATAAAGAAGCCAATGGCGATCAGCGATAGCATATCGACGGTTGGATTGCCTGCCGGGTTTAGCCAGTAAACTACAGTGGCAATGGTCACAAGGCCCATAAAGAACAAGCCTGTTGCGCCGCGATTACCTTTAAATACTTTATCCGACATCCAGCCGCAAAGCAGGGTGCCCGGAATACCTGCCCATTCAAACAGGAAGTAAGCCCACGATGATTTATCAACGGTGAAATGTTTAACTTCTTTTAAGTAAGTTGGTGCCCAATCCAGCACGCCATAGCGCAGCAGATAAACAAATACATTGGCAAAAGCAATGCACCAGAGCAATTTGTTAGGCAGGATGTATTTTTTAAAGATTTCTGTGGCGCTTAGCTCTACTTCATGCGCGGCGTTGTAATCTTTCGGGTAATCGTTTTTGTATTCCTCAACCGGCGGCAGACCGCAGGATTGAGGTGTATCACGCATCACCACAAAGGCCAGCGCGGCAATGGCAATCGCTGCCGCAGCAGGCACATAGAATGCCGAGCGCCAATCGTTAAACCAGCCCATGCCTAAAATAAATAGCGGGCCGATCATGCCGCCGCCGACGTTATGCGCGCAATTCCATACGGACACCACCGAGCCGCGCTCTTTCTGGCTCCACCAGTGCACCATGGTGCGACCGCATGGTGGCCAGCCCATCCCCTGTACCCAGCCGTTTAAAAACAGCAGTACAAACATAATGGTCACGCTGGATGTGGCCCAAGGCACAAAACCCATAAACAGGAAAATGGCTGCCGATAGGAGCAGTCCAAGGCTTAAAAAGACCCGTGGGTTGGAGCGATCAGAGACCGCACCCATTAAAAATTTGGATATCCCGTAAGCAATGGCTACGCCCGACATGGCAATGCCTAAGTCGCCGCGTGAGAATCCTTGCTCAACCAAATATGGCATGGCCAGCGAGAAATTTTTACGGACTAAATAATAGCCCGCATAACCGAGGAAAATTCCTAGGAAAATTTGCCAGCGAAGCCGCTTATAAGTGCTGTCGATTTTTTGCTCGTCCATACGTGCGATATGGGCGGCCGGTTGCAGGAATTTAAGCATCGGAAATCTTTATATGAAAACATCGTAAAAAGAGGATGTTTGATCAAGGGAAACACACCAGCCTTAGCGGCTGGCGCTCATTAGTTAAAACCGTGTGCGAGTGCTGCCAGTGCGGCACCTACAATAGAGCCGACAACGGGGATCCAGGCGTAGCCCCAGTCGCTATTACGTTTGCCAGAAATCGGCAGGATGGCGTGCATTAGGCGTGGGCCTAAATCGCGGGCAGGGTTCATGGCGTAACCTGTGGTACCGCCCAGAGAGACACCAATCCCTAGCACCAGAAGTGCTACCGGCAGGGCGTCAATCGCACCTAGCGACATCTTGGGTGAAACCATGCTTAAAATCGCAAACACCAAAACAAAGGTAGCGACGATTTCAGAAACCAGATTGCCTGCTACATGGCGAATCGCTGGGCCAGTACAAAATACGGCCAGTTTGGTGTCGCCACATTCAGTACTTTCAAAGTGCTTGTGATAAATCAGCCACATCACAAAAGCGCCTGCCATACCACCCAGCATTTGCGCCACGATGTAGCCCGCCACATCGCTCCAGGCAAATTTACCCGCTACGGCCAGTGCAATAGAAACAGCAGGGTTAAGGTGAGCGCCACTAATCGCGGCCACGCTAAATACCCCTACAAATACGGCCATTGCCCAGCCAAAGGCAATCACGATCAGTCCGCTATTCTGGCCCTTGGTTCTATTGAGTAATACATTGGCAACTACGCCATTGCCCAGTAAAACGAGCAAAGCGGTGCCAATAAACTCAGCAAATAGTGGCGTCATTTTGAAATCCAGTAAGAAGAGGGCGTATGCCCAAGAAGGGTGTTACTTGCATTTGGTTTTCTGCATGTTTGCTAAGGCGGCAAATCGCGGCACATCAAGCTCCGCGATTTGTTCACGCCTTGGTCATTTTGCATTAATCCGTTTTGTGATTGGCCCAGGTTTTGGTGGCTTCTACTGCGCGGTGCCAGCCTTTAAGCAGCTTGTCCGAGTCTTCTGCACTCATTTGGCTGCTAAAACGCTTATCTAGTTGCCACTGGCTTTGCACGTCTTCAATGCTCTTCCAATAACCCACGGCAAGGCCCGCTAAATAGGCTGCGCCAAGGGCCGTGGTTTCGGTGATTTTTGGGCGGATCACATCGGTGCCCAGAATATCGGCCTGAAATTGCATCAAGAGCGGGTTGACGCTTGCGCCGCCATCAACACGCAGCTCAGGAATGCTGATTCCTGCATCGGCTTCCATCGCTTTTAATACATCGGCGGTTTGGTAAGCGATGCTATCGAGTGCAGCACGAGCGATATGCGCCGATTTTGTACCTAGCGTTGCGCCAAATAGTGAGCCGCGTGCATCCTGATTCCAGTGTGGCGCGCCAAGGCCGGCAAAGGCGGGCACCAGATAGACGCCATCGCTGTCTTTAACCTGGCCTGCTAATTCATTGACTTCGGATGATTTACTAATCATGCCTAGGCCATCTCGCAGCCATTGCACCACTGCGCCGCCAATAAAAATACTGCCTTCCAGCGCGTATTCAACACGGTCGCCAATTTGCCAGGCAATGGTGGTCAGTAGATTATTTTTAGAGATGATTGGTGTAACGCCGGTATTCATCATCATAAAGCAGCCCGTGCCGTAGGTATTTTTTACCATGCCGGGGCGGGTACATTGCTGGCCAAACAGCGCCGCTTGCTGATCACCTGCAATGCCTGATAAAGGCACGCGGCTACCCAGCATCGATTCATGGGTGTGGCCGTAAATTTCACTGGATGAGCGTACTTCCGGCAAGATGCTGGCTGGAATATCCATCAGCTCCAGCATGTCTTTATCCCAAGTTAGCGTTTGGATATTAAATAGCATGGTGCGGGATGCATTGGATACATCGGTCACATGTACTTCGCCGTGGGTGTAGTTCCAGATTAGCCAGCTATCAATCGTGCCAAAAGCCAGCTTGCCCGCATTAGCCAGCTCGCGTGCGCCTTCTACATGATCCAAAATCCACTTGATTTTGCTGCCAGAAAAATACGCATCTACCGGCAGGCCGGTCTTGGCGCGAATCGACGCTTCAAGGCCCTGGGCTTTGATTTCATCGCAATATTGCGCGGTGCGGCGGTCTTGCCAGACGATGGCGTTATAGACCGGCTGGCCCGTTTCACGATTCCACACCACGGTGGTTTCGCGCTGATTAGTAATACCGATACCGGCGATTTGAGTGCTATCAATATTGGCGCGGGTAATGGCTTCGTGCGCTACGGTCGATTGCCCAACCCAGATTTCCAGCGCGTCGTGTTCTACCCAGCCCGGCTGAGGATAAATCTGTTTGAATTCTTTCTGCGCCATCGAGATGATGTCGCCTGCCTGATTAAACAAAATTGCGCGTGAGCTGGTTGTGCCTTGGTCAAGCGCCAAAATGTATTTGTTTTCCACTTATATCCCCTTTGCGTTAGGCGGCAAGCGATGTGTTTTATGAGTGTGTTTTTGTATGAATGCTGGCTTTATCAAAACCAGTCAGATCAGTAAGTGTTGTGTGATGTTCGTTTCTGATCGTTTCTGATTTTAATCGTTGTATGCTTGATTTATATCAGGGGATACCGCAACTTGTAATCAAAAAAAATCGACTACAAAAGTGAAATAATGAGGTTTTATGCGGCGTGCAGCGGGGTAAATGTTTCTTTAGATTTGTTGCATTTTTATGCGAAATGAGAAAAAACAGTTCGGCTCAAGGGAAGTTTTCTGTTTTTTTGTGCGGGCGGCTTAGTGTTTTTGATTGAAAAGAGGTGTTTCTCTCTGCATGAGGGGCATTGGTGATCAAAAATTCTTGTTTCAGTGAGGAGGAAAGTTGGCGATTGTTGGGGGGCGCTCGTTGATCTACAAAAAAGACCTTTTTAGCGCCTTTGGCACGTTGATTTAGGTGCGGGATCCCCGCGGGGACTCACTTTCTTGAACGGCCAAGAAAGTAAGCAAAGAAGGCCGCCCCGACCAGCACGAAGGCCCCTCATCTGCGGACAATCGAGCGGCGGCTGCGGAACTCGCTTCGCTCAAACAGGCATCAAAGAAACCCCGCCCGCTTGTTCCTCGCTTCGGCGTGCTTCAAGGGGACTTTTGAGCCCTATGCCGAAAGCGCGGTTATTATGTTTTTATGCAGTTTGCTAATGCAAAATCAAATTGCTTAACGCAAATGGGCTGAAGCCCGCGAGCACTGCTGAATAAATACGCGGTTCCACCCGCCCTACAAAACCCAGCATCAATCCCTTATTGAGGTGTTTCTGCAATATAGAGCTGGGTTTTTGATTCTTTGATGACCGCTTCCATCGCCGCATCAACCGGCTGATCAGTAAATAGCGCGGTGATTTGTGATAGATGGCCTTGGCGGGCGAGGGCGGGACGGCCGAATTTGGAGTGATCGGCCACCAAAAACACATGTCGTGATTGTTTGATGATTGCTTCGGCGGTGCGTACTTCTCTAAAGTCAAAATCACGCAGCGTGCCGTCGGTTTCGATGCTGGAAATGCCGATGATGCCGTAATCCACTTTAAATTGATTAATAAAGTCGATGGTGGCTTCGCCGGTAATGCCCCTATCCCGCCCGCGCACCATGCCGCCCGCAATAATTACTTCGCAATCGTGATAGGTGCACATCATCGCGGCCACATTCAGATTATTGGTAATGACATGCAGGCCATGGTGATGGCGCAGCGCCTTGGCGACTTCTTCGGTGGTGGTGCCCAGATTAATAAATAAAGACGCGTTATTAGGAATATGTGCTGCCACTAACTCAGCAATTCTTTGTTTTTCTTCGATCAGCAGCACTTGCCTTGCCGCATAGGCCACGTTTTCTACGCTGGATAAAGTGCTTACCCCACCATGCAGCTTTTGCACCAGTTTGTTTTCAACCAACTGATGAATATCGCGGCGAATCGTTTGCTGGGTGACATCAAAGTGCTCGGCCAGCTTGTCTACGCTGACATACGCCTCTCTTTGTACCCATTTTAAAAGTTCCTGCTGGCGTAGATTCAAAATCATGCTGCGTCTCTTTGGCTGGTTGTACGGAGCTTCTTCGTCCCGCTCGCGGGGAAAGCAAATCGATAAGAAACGGACATTTGTCTTATTCCAAGTTTAACAAGCTAGTGAAGACTATGCGATGGCTGAAGCTTACAAGATGCAAAAAAGCGTATAGGGGTTTTCCATAGCAAACATATTCGAAAATATAATGTTAGTATTTTGTTGTTTTGTATTTGTTTATGTACAAATTGAATCAATAATGAATTATCGCATCGCATCTGGGGCAAAAAAGCGTGGAAGAGAAAATTTACGATGTATTGGTCGTGGGCGGAGGCATTAACGGGGTCGGGATCGCGCGGGATGCGGCTGGCCGTGGTCTTTCTGTTTGCCTGTGTGAAAAAGATGATTTGGCGCAGCACACCTCGTCGGCCAGCTCCAAGCTAATTCACGGTGGTTTGCGCTATCTGGAATATTACGAATTTGGCTTGGTCCGCAAGGCTTTGCAAGAGCGCGAAGTGCTGCTGGATTTAGCCCCGCATATTATCTGGCCGCTACGCTTTGTGATGCCACACGATCCTACTGGTCGCCCGAAGTGGCTGATCCGTACCGGTTTGTTTCTTTATGATCATTTGGCGAGTCGCAAAGTTTTGCGGGGTACAGAAACGATTCGTTTTGATCGGCATGCCTCGGGCGCACCATTAAAAGCTGGTTATACCCATGGTTTTGCCTATTCGGATGGCTGGGTACAAGACGCCCGTTTGGTGGTACTTAATGCCATGGATGCCGTCGAGCGCGGGGCCGTGGTGCATACCCAAACGGCGTGTGTGGCGGCTAAGCGCGAAAAAGGCGTTTGGTACTGCACTTTGCAGGGGGCAAATGGTGTGCAGCAAGTGAAAGCACGCACGGTGGTGAATGCGGCCGGTGCATGGGTGGAATCAGTACTTAAAAATGTGGTTGGTCAAAAATCAGCCCATGCGCTGCGCTTGGTTAAAGGCAGCCATATTGTGGTGAAAAAGCTGTTTGATCATCCTGATGCGTATATTTTTCAAAATCCGGATAAGCGCATTATTTTTGCGATTCCCTATGAAAAAGACTTCACCCTGATCGGCACCACCGATGTGGAATATCACGCTGATCCGGCCAGAGTCAGTATCGATAAAGATGAAATCGCCTACCTTTGCCAGATGAGCAATCGCTACTTTGAGCAGCAAATTAGCCCAAGCGACGTGGTGGCTACTTTTTCAGGAGTTCGCCCCTTACTGGACGACGCTTCCGGCAATGCGGCCAGCGTGACCCGTGATTACTCACTGGAGTTTGATGCCAGTGAAGGCTTATTGTCAGTGTTTGGCGGAAAAATCACCACCTACCGCAAGCTGGCCGAACAGGCCGTTGATTTGCTTGCGCCGCATCTGGGTAATCATCACGCAATATGGAGTGCAACTAAGCCCTTGCCGGGGGGCGATTTGCACGGCAGTTTCGAGCAATTTATGCAAAAGCTGGCGAAAGATTATGCATGGATGCCGGGCGATTTATTGCAGCGATATGCGCGTACCTATGGATCAAGAACGGCTGTGCTGCTTAAAGGCGCAAGGTGTGTGGCTGATTTGGGCGAGGAAATCCTGCCGAACCTCTATGCCGCCGAAGTGCGCTATTTAATGCAATTTGAATGGGCAAAAAGCGCTGAAGATATCCTGTGGCGCAGAACCAAGCTCAGGTTACATCTGGCCGCTAATGCCGATGAAGTACTGGCTAAGTGGCTGGCAAAAGACGCCGTGCGTTCAGCAGATACAGCGCTTGTTTCATAAAAGGACACCATGATGCAAATAACAATAGATAGTCCGGATGCAACCATCAGCTGCCCGGTTAATTTAGCCGCGCCGCGCGCCAGAATGGTGGTGGCCAATTGGAAAATGTTTGGCAATCTGGCGCTGTGCCGCGAAAGCCTACCGCGCTTGTCTGCTGCCGCAATGGATGGCGTAGAGCTGGTGGTGTGCCCGCCCGCGCCTTATTTGGGTGAAGTGGGGCGCTTGGCCAGCCGCTCTGGTGTTCACTATGGCGCGCAGGATGTGGCTGAAGTGACCCACGGTGCGCGCACTGGTGAGTGGTCGGCCGATATGTTGGCTGAGCTAGGCTGCCGCTACGCCATTGTGGGGCATTCTGAACGGCGGGATCGCCACCGCGAATGCAATCAAACCGTGGCGGTAAAAGCGGCCATGTGTATTGCCGCTGGTGTGATCCCGATTGTGTGTGTGGGTGAAACCATGAGCGATCGGGAGTCGGGCCAGACTGAAGCCGTTTTGGCCGAACAGTTGACCGCCATTTTGCAGTTGATGAAAAAGAACGCCATGTTTGTACTTGCTTACGAGCCAGTATGGGCCATTGGCACAGGTCTTGCCGCTACACCAGAAATGGCGCAAGACGTACATGCATTCTTACGGCAACAATTAGCAATATTCTCCCCCGCATGGGCCGAATCGGTGACGATTCTATACGGCGGCAGCGTCAAAGCCAACAACGCCGCATCGTTGTTTGCCATGCCCGATATTGATGGCGGATTGGTGGGCGGAGCCTCATTAAACGTGGATGACTTGCTGACAATTTATCGGGCTGCTTCTATTTGATTATTGCGCTACGCTCAGCGTAAAAACCCGCCAAGCACGATGCTGGCGGGTTTTTTATTGTCTTGGCGTCAGTAAGCCAGTTGCTATTTTTGTTTTAAATGCTTTCTATATTTCTTCGATATGCTTACATATTTATATTTTCATACTGTCTTATAATTAAATATTCCATTGTGGTGTGAGGTACTCAAACTATATTAATTTCACTTATTTCGCTGGGCTTGCTGTCATCAAGCCATTGCTTTTGATGCCTATCTGTAATTTTGTTGGTGTTGGGTTTCGGTGTCTTAATCCACCTTCTGCTTTTACTGGGTGGCATTCCTTGTATGGCCTGTTTAATTGGAGCAAATGATGCAAAATACCTGGATCAAAACGAACAACGTCGCTCAATACCAAGAAGCCAACTGGGCAAATTGGATAGGGACCAAAGCCTGCGGCAGCGTGGAGGCCGCTCAGGCTTACGCCGCGCAAAACGCTGAAATCAGTTTCTTTTTTTATTGCCGTCAGAATATGGTGCTCACCAATGGCCGCAGCTTTAGCCCAGGGGACGCCGCGTTTTTCTCCGGCCAGCCCTGGTTTGGTAGCGCACCACAATGCGATTCTTATCAGAAAGTGGTGTTTAATACGCCTGCATTTATTAATGATTTCCCTGTTGGCTCGCCGCAAAATGATGCCATTTGCCTACAATGGAACACCAATATCAGTGGCTTTACGGCCCAAGCCATTATGGGCGACCCGTGGAATTTGCTTTACGCCAGCAATCAAACATCGTATTTCGATACTAATTTCACCACCATTCCCAGCACCGCCACCGCGGCTTTAATTCATTGGACGGCTTTTCCAAATCGCCTTAGCCAATATCTGGGTAAGGGCGCTTACCCTGCAAATCCTTATAACTATTCGTCGAAACAATTATTTGCGATTGCAGACCAATACGGCACCACCGAAGTGTCTATCCCTGCTTTCAAAAATATCCCTACCCAGCTTTGCCCGCAAGCCACATGGAGTAGCGAGCTGCATATGTACGGCCCGTATGGCCCGCGCGGCTGGCAGGATGAATATTGCGAGTGGAGCGTGGTGCGTGATCCGCAAAGCAATAAAATCACCCGCATTGATATGACCTGCGAAAATCCGGAATACTGGAACACGCTGTGGATGATCGATCCGCAAAAAGTGGCCGATGTGTATTCGTCCACCCTCAGCTTTGGTGCGCCTGCCTCGGCTCAGGTTGTGGTTCCCGTCAGTGATTTGTATTTGCTCGATCCGGTGACTAAAGCCGTAGTGATCGATCCATCTACGGGTCGTCCTGCTTATAACCCGCTGAATAAATGGAATAGCGGCCCTGTTGCCGTGCGGGGCAGCAGTAGTAATTATGGCGGGGCGATGCATCTGACCAGCACGCCAAATACCCTGCAAACAGAAATGGCTTTGGCAGGTGGTGCGACGATACAGCGTGTGTGTGGCAATAGCGTGCCGCAAACGCTGATTTGCTGCGCCCAATACGGACAGGCTTACCGCAATAGCGATCCTCATATCGGGCAATCGGTCAATCAGGCGATTGGTGGGCAGTTAACCGGCTTTCCCTGCAAAGCCGCTCTGGCTAATCCAACCGGCTTATATATTCAGGTGCCCGATTTAAGCGGCTTTACCCTGCCTGCAGATCCAAAACTGCCAGCAGGCGCTTCGGCTCAGGATTGCTGGCAAATTGTGCGTGGCGCGGCAGAATTAACCGATCCGGTGACGGGTATGCTGTTTGGTGCAACGAGCGCATCGCCACAAAATGGCGGCAATTTTGTGCTGCATGCGGTGTTTCAATTGCCGCAATCCTGGGTGGCTGCGGGCGTGTCATTTACGATTGGCGATATCACCGATGCAGCGGGCGAGCCGATTCAGTG
Source organism: Janthinobacterium sp. B9-8 (assembly GCF_000969645.2). Lineage (NCBI taxonomy): Bacteria > Pseudomonadati > Pseudomonadota > Betaproteobacteria > Burkholderiales > Oxalobacteraceae > Janthinobacterium > Janthinobacterium sp. B9-8. The sequence continues at coordinate 1,638,495 of NZ_CP014222.1, read as the reverse complement.
GGGCGGCCAACTTACGCAGCAAATGTCGATTGGCCTGTGGGCGCGCCCGATACAGGTTGCGGCAGCGCCTGCCAATGAGGCTTGCGTTTTGCCACCCCCTGCAGGTGTGGCCCCGCCTGCCAGCCCTGTGCCGCCAGATTATGCTCAGCCCTTACAGCTGTTTCACTCGGCCATTTGGAATGCCTACTTTAATACCCAGGTTAGCAATCCGATGAATACGCCGATTTCGCTGGCGAGCAACTCCACCCTGATCGCACCGATTGCCCGGCTTGGGCAAAGCAATATTCCGATGGTGCTTACTTGCACCACGGCCCAGCTTGGCCCACAGGGGCAGTTGCCAGCGGTTGATTTTGGGCCGGATATCACGGTGGTGGTGAGCAACTTTAATGACAATGTGAATTACGCCGTGCCGGGGAATTCTTACCCGTCCCAATGCGCTTCACTCAATTTGCAGGTGAGCATTGGGGCAAATGCGGCACTCGGGCTGCGTGGTTTAACGTTGACTAACTATGGGGACCCGGTGCAAGCGCCTATGTCGGCCTTGTTAAATATTATTCCGGCTTAATCACTGTTTAATTAAAGAGGTTTGCCATGCGCTTATTGAATCGTTGGCGGCTATCCGCTTATGTTGGTGTTTCGGCGGGCTTGTTGCTTGGGACTGCCGCCAATGCAGCTTGCCCAACGTGGGCGGGGGTGCCGGTGTTGCAGCCTATTATTCCTTGCGACTCACAGGGTACCAATCAAAACGCTTTCAATAATCTGGCATGGCAGCAATTTATAACGCTTAACTGGGTGGCTGATCCTAATTTACCGGGACAGCCGGATACCAGTGTGCCTGCTGCTTCTTTTGGGGTGGCAGGCTCGCTCAACCCTGTGGTTTGGGAAAGCTATAAGGAATCATCGGAGGTGTTTCGCCCTAATGGTGCGCCACCTTTACCTTGGGCGAATAAGCAGGGTATTCCCTTGGCGATGCGCTCTTTAATGAAAAGTAAAGCCCTGAAGGCCACTTCGGCGCTGGGGGTGAAGGGCTTGTATCTGACATCTAAATTTGGCGCATCTCCCGTGCCAGCTTTAAAAGATATTGGCGAGGCGGGCACTAATGGCGCGTGGCTCACTGCGCAGCCCAAAATGAATAATTACGTCACTCTGTTTGAAAAGCGGCTTAATCAGGATGAGTACAACTATATCAATCAGAATCAGCTGTATATCGCCAGCAAGCAGCCCGCATTTGCCACCACACAGGGGCTGAATCTGCCTGATGGCTCGGCAACGTTCTCAACTTATGGCACGGTGGGCGCCATTGAAATCAAGGCGGCATGGATAGAGCTGGACGATCCCACCCTCTGGCCGATGTTTAAAACATCCAAAGCATGGGTGAGCTATCCGATTACAGGCGGCGGTAATACGACACCTAAGCAGGTCACCGTGGGCTTGGTGGCCTTGCATATTATTCGCAAAACGCCCAATGCCCAGCAGTTTATGTGGAGCACCTTTGAGCATGTTTATAATGCCCCGAGCAAAAATGAGCTCAGCGCACCACCGCTACCTTGGTATACCTATTACAACCTAAGCTGTGATCCGGCGACGGATTACTACAAATGTGTGCAAAATAAAATGCCGGTGGTGGGCATAGATCCTTATAGCGCGCCGGTGCAAGTGGTGCGTACTACGCCGATCAGCAATACCACCGCCAATAATATTGCCGCACTTAATAGTAATACCTGGGCGACGATTAAAGCGGCCAATCCCAGCTCGGTATTTCTGAATTATCAGCTGGTGAATGTGCTTTGGCCCAATAGCAATACCCCTATCTACCCCGGTGCCACTTCACCGCTTCCCGATGGCAATGCCCAGCCACCCGTAGCCCAGCAGCCCGTTGCCAATACAATATTGGAAACCTACCATCAAAATATTAATTGCCTGAGCTGCCATACCGGCGCAACGGTAGCAGGACAGCAGCAAACCTTGGCGAGTGATTATTCATTCTTGTTTAGTGAGGCCAGCAATCCGGCGACCCAATCCAAAAAAAGGAAAAGTAAACTGATGCGGGTGAAGTTGCCTTAAATTGTCATCCCCGAATGTTTTTATCGGGGATCCAGAGAAAATACTGGATCCCCGCCTGCGCGGGAATGACGACACTGCATGATTCAGAGCTTTAGAGCTTTTCTAAGCGTGGTTGACGGGTGTTTTAGCGCGGGCTCGCTCAAACATCCGGCGTAATTCTTCTAGCACCACCGGCAGGGTATCAAAGCCTTCGCCCAGCAAAAAATGCCCGCCATTTTGTACAGTTAAAAACCGCGCATCCAGCTGCTGGCCTAGCGCCTCGGTCAGAGCGAAAGAAATAGTGGCATCGTTATCCGAAGCAATCACGCAGCGCTGTTTAATGTGCTGGCGCAGATGCACGGTATTTAATGGCTGCGCAGTAAATTCATCTAGCTGAGGCAGCTTTGGCACGGCCTCAGCAAACCCCGCCACCAATACCACCCCGCCAATGGTTTGATTTATCTGCTCCAAATGCCGCAGCACCGTAATGCAGCCCAAGCTATGCCCCACAAAATAAACATCCTCATCATGCACCGCCACGCTCTGCCTAATTTTAGCTAGCCATGCGTTTAAATCTGGCTGGCTGGAGTTGGGCATCGCCAGAATATGGCAAGCCACCCCAAGAGCAGCCAGCTGATCTTGCAACCAAGGAAACCAGTGATTTGAAGGCGCGGCATCAAAGCCGTGGATGATGTAGAGGGTGGGCATGGGGAGCTAGTTTGGGGTGATTGAAGGGTAGGTAATCTTATCAACTTAATTGCTGAGATAATTTTTGAATATGCTAAAAATAAAATTATCTGAAGTTGCAGTTGGTTTAGTTATGTTCTTTTTCGCACTTTGCTAAGAACAATATGTTTGTAGCTGTTAAATGTAATACACGAAGTGCGGATGGGGTTTCATCATATTCATATACATCGGGAGTTTTCCCGCGTTTTTTCTTTGGTGTTTTGAAAATAAGTCAATAATTGCCATATTCGTTCCATGTTTAATTGAGTGACAGTGTGAGGCATCTTTCGTAACTATAAAATTAGTTTCGGCCAGCCATTTTTATTTGGGGTAAGTTCGTTACGTAATTATTTGTTAAGAAGTTATTCTTCTTGGGTAATAGCTATCTCTAAGAATGGGCATGCCGTCAAAAATATATACTTTTTCTGGTAACGCAAAAATGCGAACGCCTGCTTGAAGTCCTTGGGCAATGTAGAGAGGGCCATCAGGGGCAATATAGTGTTGAACAAATCCAGATGGCCGTATTTGCCCAAATTCACAGCATAGAAAATATACCGAGCTAGGGGCCCAAATGGCGAGAAGGTTGCGGGCATTCGTTAGCGACCATGCTGCAGCCGTGCTGGTGATTTCGCCTGTGCCTGAGTTCGCGCCTTGCGGGCAGAGCTTTCCGGGGTAGGCATGCATGATGAAAACAACCGAGTCAATGGAGTTTAAAAGGCCCACCGATGCAGCAATGGCCATTTTGCTGTCTTCATCTAGTACATAGCCACTGGTTTGCCCAACTCTGGAAAATGACATACGCACTGCGCAGCCATCACCTGCAGGTGCCACACCGCCAACGTGGTATATATCGTCTGTCATGGCCGCTATACGCTCGGCTTTCTTTTTGTCTGTGACTAAGGTGTAAAGCACGAGTCTCATGGAGGAATCTCTGCGGGGAGGGATAAAGGAAATATTAGCTCCAATTTTGCAGATTAATGGAAAATTTCTACTTGCTTTGGCGTAATTAAAGGTTGGAAAATTCTTTTTGACTGGTATAAATCTACTCAGCCTACTCAGCCTTGATGTTGATTTTTTATTTTATTAAATAGGGCATGTCATTTTATGTTTGATGTTGATATTTTATGAGGAAACCTAAAAAAGGAGTGTTGGGTTTCTATGTTTCTGTGGTGTCAATTCTGAGTTTTATAGGCGGAGGCTTTGCTATTTATTTTTCATTTATTTATGGGTGCTCGCAGTGGCAGGCTTATCAAAGCCAGTATTGGCCGCATACAACGGCGGTTATTGAGAAAATTGATTTCATTTCATCTAAGCATAAGAGCAAAACGTTATTTCATGCTCAAATTGACTACCGCTATTTTGTTGCACATCAAGTCTATAGGGGTGAGTACCAATCTAGTAGTACTGATACGTTGGCTGAGCAACAGGAACAATGGGCTGCATATTCTGTAGGCGGCCCGTTGAGCGTTGCGTATCAATCATTTAATCCATCCGTGGTGTTCACACGTTTTGATCAGCACCCGTGGTGGTTGCATGCCATTAAAAGTGTTGGGTTGCTGTTGTTTAGTCTTTTGGTCTTTTGTATGGGAGGCGTGTTGTGTTTATCCATGCTGGGTATTACATATAAAGAGCCTCGCGCGAGCAAGCGTGAGCGAGCTGATTCGCAAAGGGAATGCAGGGTGAATGCGATTGCTCGTAAAAAAGCACAAGGCAGTCTGCGTAAAAAAGCATAGATGCCTTGTACTACTTCTTTGGGCGTATTTATATCGATCGCTTTAATAAATACGCAACCTCTTTGCCTTCATTTCCTCGTTGCCAGCCCTGTTGTGCATAAAAACGATCTGCTCGGGTATGTGGCGTAGTGCTTAATTTGATTTCTGAAGCACCTTGGGTAAATAAATGATCTGTTGCCAGATTTAATAGCTGCGTGCCTACTCCTCTCCCTTCATATTCAGGCAATACAAACAGGGCCCATATTGAATGGTCTGGGTAGGCCGCAATGGCAAAGCCGGTGGTTTTTCCTGCTATTTCACAAAGCCATCCCTTGCCTTCATGCAGTAAAAACTGCTCATACATGGCTGTGCTGATAAGAGTAGGGTCGGATAGCGTATTTTCTTTGACGGATAGGCGAATTCGTGAAAGAGCGGGGATATCGTCTTGAGTGGCAAGTCTGAAGTTCATTTGTCGGTCAACTAGGTCGTTTTATCTTATTAACTGCAATGCACAACGCTCAAAGATTTTATTTTTATTGAGTGTGCTTATATTCAAAATTACAGGGTAATGGCGGGATAAGATTCGATATAGGCTTCATCGGCCGCACCGTAATAGGTGCAGGTCCGTGCTAATAAGTCCACATCGTAGCGAACAACGCCTGCCAACCAAGTGGCATTTAAAAATTCAGGAAAAGTACTTTCTCCTGCTTGATCGATCCGCAGGGCTGAAATTAAGGCGGCTTCATTAAAGGGGGGAATATCAGTAGCACCAGAAAGCAGGGGCGTGCCTTGCATTACAACAGGGCCTAAGTTGGTGGTAAAGATGCTTTGACAGGCAGGGAGCGCCCAAGTATTACGCGTGACACCCGCTTGTCTAAGCACTTCCGCTAAATAAGGAAAGCCAGCTACTTTGGGGCGTATTGAGGCGGCGTATTGCATGGCGGATTCTATGTTTTTAATAGCATTGCTCATGTTTATTCCTAATTAGCTAGATGATGAATAGGGCGTGATATTAGTCGTGGAATTTCTATTTGTCGCTAAGTAGTTCGGCATAATTTATGCCAAAGTACTGATAAAAAAACCAAGGGTAGACGGTTTTCTTACCGCCTGAGGTGTGTTGGTTTAGCTGCAAAGTATTTAATTAATTACGATTCAAAGCCCTTTTAACCCTTCCCCCTTCAGCCCCACCAGCAAAGCCTTCCCATCTGGCTTCACTCTAAATTCGCCATATCGGGCTTGTGCCCAGCGGTTGGCTTCGCCTTCTTTAAAAAACCATGCGTCGCTGACGAGTACCCAGCGGCCGTTTTTGGGGCTGAGTTCGACCTTGAATTCGTCAGCGGCTAGTGGCTCGCCATGGTGGATACGCTGTGCGCTGCCGATGTTTTGTCTATCCCTTTTCATGACAATAAAAGGGCGGGTTTGATTACTTACGTCGCCAACTGACGGAGTATCAAAGGGGATTTGAAAATCAAGCTGCATAAAGTCGCCCTGCATCAAGGAGCGGGGGTCGACTGGGGCGAGCGAGATATACAGTGGCTGGCCGTGGGCGATCAGGTCTTCTTTTTGCCAGATGCCGATATTGGCGACCAGTAAGACGCTTGCGGCTGTGAGTGCAATGCCGATTTTTTGGCGAGGGGTAATGGCCTGCGCTGGAGGGGGTGGAACGGATGCTTTGGGGGCCAGTGCCCGCCATGTAATCGCGCCGAGCAGGCTGCCCGCCAGCATAAATAGTAGGGCTTTATTGGCAAGCGACCAGTTGAGCTGGTAGTAAAACGCGCCAATAATCCATGCGGCGGCAAGACCCGCTGTGATTGCCACGCGCCAGCGTCCGGCGATTAGGCTGATGGAGAGGGCCAGCAATACCGCGCCAAGTGCGGGCATAAACCAAGCCAGCGCGATTAAGACCAGTGCCGCGCCTGCATAGGGGCGCAGGGCAGGCCAGTTGCGCCAAAGTAACAATCCCGCAGCCAAAGCAAGGATGGATGAGCTAAGCGCGAATAGGCTGCTGGCCGCCATCGATTGGGGCGCTACTTCATTCATAACTTCATAAAAAACGCTATTACTCAGGCTGGCCCCCACGAGAAAAGTCATTCCTGAGCTAAAAGCTAGCCCTGCCAGAACGACGAGTAGCCAGCCAGTGAAAAATGATTCAAAAGCGGCGGCGACTAAGGCCTTTGCACCATCGATAAGGAGCACGTGTTGCACGGCAATGGCCAGCAACCACAGTAAGAGCAGGGTGTGCAGCGCAATCCATAGCTCGGCATAGGCGCTATGGCCATTTTTCATGCAGGTAAAAATGGCGCTGCCGGTGAGGGCGGCAGATGCTGCGCCTAATAAAACACGCAGCCAAGGCCTGGGAATGGCCCAAGTTAGCCCGCCCGCTAGTAGTGCCAGCATGGTGCAGGCTAAGGCGCTGGGTAAATGCTCAAACAGGCCATATGCCAAAAGCGAAGACCCCACGATCAAGGTGGGGATGGCGAGTTGCTCTACAAACAAAGGAATATCTTGGCTGCGTAATAGCAAAATGGCTGCGGCTAAAACCATTAACCCCACTAAATACGGCCCTGCCATGCTATGAATAATGGTGTCGCCGAGTAAGAGGCCAACCACAATGAGTAGCGGAATCGCAGCGAGCCATGCGCCTAAAGCGGTGAGCAGCACCACCGGCCAAGGGCGGCTTTCTGGTGCGTCAACATGGGCATCGCTAGGTAAGAGGCCAGCGGCAATGGCTTTTGCTAGGAGTTGCTGGTGATTGCTCATAAGGCCTCTGCTTGGCGCTTGGACAAACGCAGTAACTGACTGACGGTAAAGGCGAGTAAGCCAGCGGCGACAAGGCCAATCAGAAATACTTCGCCAATGAAATTGCCGTAGCTGTGGTCATGGAACAGCAGCCTTGTCAGCCCGGATACCAGCAGAATATTCAGGCAAAGGCTGATGATACTCAGACCATAAATATCAAAAGTGGCGGGCTGCACCAGTGCTGCGGCGGCGATAGCAAAGAGGAGTAAGCCAAGGTAGTAAAGCGTGCTGGCATCGTGCATTAAGAGCGCGGTGAAAGCGCTGCTGCAAATCATGACGCTGCTCAGCGTGAGGGCGGTGCGAAACGCCCAAGGGCCGCTGCCTTTTAAGTTATGGATATTGGGCTGAGCACGGAAAGCGTTTAAGTAAGGCATCTTAGGGCTAAGCGCTAGTGTAAGCAGTAAGGCACTGCTCCAGCCCAGTAAGAAAATCCGCGTATCCTCCTGCTCAAATCGCCAGCGATGCCCGGTATGTGCGTGTATCCACAAAGAAATACCGGTGCTGACCACCAAGGCCCAAGGTGTCCACAGCACATCGCTTTGGGTGCTAAAGCAAAGCGGCAGGGCCAAGATGCCCCATACCGCAAACAGCTGCCAAGGATCTGCGCCGGTTTGATACGTTTGCCCAAAGTAAGCAAATAGACCGCCGATAGACAGTAGGGCCAATAAGCAGAAGGGGACGCGGGCCTTTGCCAGCCCAAGAGCGGCTACACACAATAAAATGCAGAGCGATTGCAGTAAGACAAAATGACCAGTCCGTCCCAGCGTATCCCAATTAGCGGCAATCCAAAAAATCAGCCCTAGGCCAAACATTGCAGCTGCAGCAATGGCCATCCCACGAGGCAGGAGGCTGGCGATGGCACTGGCTTCAGGCTCGGCTAATTGCCGTAATTTTTGAGTGGCCGCTGCGTCTAGCTGGTATTTGGCCGCTAGCGCGTAAAGGGTAAGGCGCTGGTCCATGCTTTATTCCTTAAGGGCGATGATTAATCCACTGCATAGAGGTTTTCAAACAGGCTATTCAGTATTTTTGCTGTATTTGCGTGACTAGGCACTAAAAACTGAGCCATCTTGCCAAAATAGGCCGCAGGGGCCAGATGTTGCTCGATGTGGTGGTATTCGCTGCGATCTGCGTAGTCATCCCACAGGATGATTGCGCCGGGCTTTAGCTGAAGGAGCGAGTATAAAAAACACGGTACTCTAAAGCGCCCGTCGATCAGCACCAGACCCGGATCATGCGCCACGCGCCACGGCTTGCTGTAGTAGTCGGGCCATTGGCTTTGTAGCTGATTGTCTTTAGGAAACCCCCATTCAAGTGTTTCGCCGATAGGGGCGTGCAGTAGCTCGATCTGGCTGGCTGATTGAATTGGGGCGATCTGGCTGGCTACTTTCTCTATCCATTCTTTGCTTGAATCAATTGATACAATTTGCTGCACCCCTAGCCACGCCGCCAGCACCGTACTGCCCCCCATGCCAAATTCTAAATAGCTTTGAGTGTTTTGCAGCGCTGCAGTGAGTGCCTGGCTCTCTGCTTCTGGCATATGGGGCTGAGGGGCGAGTGTATTGGGTGGCGCTGGGCGTGTAGGCACTATTCCGACCACACTGCATATTCGCTGCCGTTAGGGTCGTTAAATTGAAAGCGCCGCCCACCGGGGAATGAAAAAATAGGATTGAGGATGGTACCACCTGCAGCAAGCACAGCCGCTTGGCTGGCTTCAAGGTTGCTGCTGTATAAAACAATTAAGGGTGCGCCGGTGTGGCTTGAGATGCTTAAATCGGCTTGGTAAAAGCCACCATCGATGCCCTCATTAGAAAATGCGCAATATTCCGGGCCGTAATCCACAAAAGTCCAGCCAAATACCGTGCTAAAAAACGCTTTGCTCTTATTTAAATCTTTGGATGGCATTTCAATATAATTGATTTTATGGTGCTGATGCATGGCGCGGCTCCGTGTTGATTAAAGGTTTAGTTTGGAATCAGACCAAATTGAATTTCAATCTGGTTATTGTTTGATTCCGGCGATTCCCATAGGTGATAAATCTCTCGGCTTTCGCCGCTGAATGCGCGGCCGGATTGTTGAATCTCTGTGATAAGAGGTGCATAGCCCACATTAAATAAATCAGTGAGCGGCCCTTGATAGTGGCGAACGGCACAAACGATAGGCGCTAAGGTTTTGCAAGCAAAATCCCCTGCATAAGCATCGGGGTGGCTGACTGGAATACAAATATCCAGTGTAAACAGGCTTTGCGCATCTTGTGGTACTTGGTAATACACAAAAATGCATGGCCCGTTAATGCCTAGCTGGTGGCGTGCAATCTCGGCAAAGAGCAAGGGTGTTTGCTCCGCGGCAAAAACACCGATATCTCTGAGGCAAAGCTGCTTGCTGGTGAAAATAACGGGAGTAACATCGGTTTGCTGGATTTCCATCATGCCTCCTTGTTGATGCATTAAATCTCAATTTGCTGCGTATTTATAATAAAGACTGAATCTGTGTTGTTGGATTGCCACTGGCTTTCCAGGCCTGCCATTGGCGCTGTAAGCGATATATTTTCTGCGCCAGAATGGGCTCGCTTACATATTGGCTTATTTTATTTTTGCTCAGCATCTCTTCTGCCCAATAACTCACGTCTTCTGGGCAAAGTGCCCATGCCTGGCTGATATCGGAGAGCTGCCAAAGCCAGTAAGGCGATAAATGCCCGTGGACTTGCAAGAGCTTGGGGTTGATCTTTGCGCCCAAATGATTGAGCTGCTTTTCCCAAATGCCACGCACATGGATATTGGCAAATTCGCCAGTAATTTCGGCGCTGCGTTGTTTTAAATGCTGGCGGTAGCGCACCAGTGGGATACCCATATTAGCCAGTTGCCCGTGCTGGCTGAGGCGAATCACTAAATCCCAATCTTGCGCCATATCCATTTTTTCTGTGTATTGAATGCCGCTGGCCTGCCACAGCGCACGATTAATCATCATCGCGGGCTGGGCCATGGCGCAATAAAATAAATTGTCTACGCAAATATCATGATGATGGATTGGAAATAAGCGCAGCGATTCTTCTTTGCGGTATTCATTAAATACCAGCATATCGCCGCCAACCACAATCACTTCTGGGTGTTTGTTTAGAAATTGTGCAGAGAGGGTGAATCGTTCTGGCAGGCTGATATCGTCAGCGTCGTGCAGGGCAATATAATCGCCTTGCGCTGCGGCCATGCCCAGATTACGTGCATAAGACACGCCCCGATTACAGGGTAATTCAATCACATTAATACAAAGCGGGTGTGCAACCTTAGAAAAATGGGCGATTTCCTGTTGGTAATTTTGCTGGCTGCCATCATTGATAAGAATCACTTCTACAGCAGAAAACAGCGCGTAATCGGCTACGGCTAAGCCTGCCAGCATTTCAGAAAAATGCTGGTTATCAGGATTCATAAAGGGAATAACAATGCTGAGCTTCATGCCGGAGGCCTAATGGCGTGTTTGTCGCTTGCCGCCAGAATAGACATAATCGCCCGCCAGCCCGCTTCTGATTCGGGGCTTTGGGCAAAAGCTTGCTGTAGCAATTGGCGTTGGCTGCTGGATAGTTGTTCTTCTAAAAGTTGACCTGATTCACTTAAGCTAAGACGTTTGACGCGTCCGTCATGGCGGGCGGTGCTGGCAATAATCAGTCCTTTTGTTTGCAGTTCTCTGAGCGGCCGGTTGAGTGCCTGTTTGGACGTGCCCAGTCTAGCCAGTAGTGTATTAACCGATAGCCCTGCGTCACGGCCCACAAAATATAAAATACGGTGGTGTACCCGTGCTAATTGCAAAGGTGCGAGCATTTCATCAGGCAGCGATGTAAACGCGCGATAGCCGTAGAACAGGCTTTCTAAATCCGCGTTGAGTGTGTGGTTTGGGTTCATGGTTCAGTGTCGTGTGAAATGCGTATGCAAAAACCGCCCTGTGATGGCCTGCCTTACTGGGAAGCTTTTGCTTAAGTACTGGTCTACTGCGCAAGCTACGTATTGACAGGGTAGTTGTGCATACGGCATAAATAGGTCATAACTATTGACCTGTCTGGTGAGTCCTATGTTTGCTGCGCGTATTGATCGTCTTACTTCTTCTCTTGTCAGAGACATTTTAGCTGCCGCATCAAAGCCGGGGGTGATTTCTTTTGCTGGAGGCTTACCCGCCAGTGAGGTTTTGTTCAGGGCTACGCCAGAAGTGTTGGGCCAACTGGCTGACGATATCTGGCAATACGGGCAAACTGAAGGCGAGCCAGCACTCAGAGAGCAAGTAGCAATACGGGCTAGAAAGCTGGGTATTGCCTGTAGCGCCGAGCAGGTGTTGATTGTGAATGGTTCGCAACAGGGAATTGATCTGCTCAGCAAGCTAATGATTGAAGAAGGCACGCCCGTGCTGACCGAATCTCCTACCTATTTGGCCGCTTTGCAGGTGTTTCGCTTGCTGGGCGCGCGTTTTGTAACGGCAGAACAAGATGAAGAGGGCTTGTTGCCGGAGGCTGTAGCCGCTGCCGATGCGCGCTTGGCCTATCTGGTGCCCACTTTCCAAAATCCAACCGGTTTGTGTTATTCCCTGGCAAGGCGTAAGGCTTTGGCACAGGCTTTTGATGGGCAATCCATGGTGGTGTTTGAAGACGATCCTTACCGTGATCTGTCTTTTGACGGCCCTGCGCCTGCGCCTATTGTTTCGCACTTAAAGCAGGCACGTTGGGTATATCAGGGCTCGTTTTCTAAAACCTTAGCGCCGGGTTTGCGTTTGGGTTATCTGATTGTGCATCCGGATTTGATTCAGGCTATGACGCGCTTAAAGCAAGCTGCAGATTTGCATAGCAATCGTCTAAGTCAGGCGATTGTGACGCAGCTGCTGAAAGACGGCTCTTTAGATCAGCATGTGGCGAGCATTTTGCCGCTTTATCGAGAGAAAAGAGATGTGATGCAGGCGGCTTTGCTAACGCACTTGGGTGATAAGGCCAGTTGGGCCTTGCCATCTGGCGGCTTGTTTTTTTGGCTTACACTTAATCATGAGCAAGATGTGATGCAGCTGATGCAAGAAGCACTAGAGGCTGGCTTGGCGATTATGCCCGGCTCGGCTTTTGATCCTGTGCCGCGTCAAACTAGTACCATCAGGCTGAATTTTAGCCATGCAACTTTTGAGCAGATTGAGCAAGGTATTGCTTTGCTTGGTGCCTTGGTTAAGTAGGCTTTTCGTAAGCGATTAGCAGATATGGTGTGAAGTGGTCGGCAGGTTTGTACTGCACAGGAAGCGAGAAGCAATATTCAATACTAGTGTGTAAAGGCAATAGTATTCTTTGCGTAATCGACTGTGGAGTAAACCAGCATGAAACTGGCTTGTTTGTTGGCGCTTTGCCTTAGTACTCACTGTTTTGCTTTAGATGTGCCTAATGGTGCAGTGGTGCTGTCTGTTTCTGGCTTGGTGAGCCATCCTAATAAGGGCAAAGATGCCCTCTTTACGATGGATATGCTCGCCAAGTTACCTCAGCATAGTTTTGTGAGCAAAACACCTTGGTATGAGAAACCCGTTAAATTTACCGGGCCTTTATTACGTGATGTATTGGCAGCAGCAGGTGCGAAAGGCGAAAAAGTGACTGCTATTGCGCTTGATGAGTATCGGGTTGAGCTGCCTGTCAGTGATGCCCACAAATATTCAATGATTATTGCGAGGCTTTTAGATGATAAGCCGATGAGTATTCGCAATAAGGGGCCACTGTTTATTGTTTACCCCTACAGTGCTCATGCTGAATTACGCCAAGATGTTTATTACACCCGATCTGTATGGCAACTCTCTAAAATGATTGTGCATTAAGGAGTTGGGTATGGATCGGAGCAAGCGGCTGTTGTTTTTGATTGTGAGTAGTTTAATCGCAGTCTATGCAGCCATTGCCGCTTTACAGTTTGCTCAGTTTCAAAGTTTGAATAATTCATTAGGCAAGGCAAATGATAATGCTTTATGGGCGCTGATTCAGCTGCATGTTGATTATCAGCGCTTAGATGCGGCATTTGAAGTGCATTTAATGGATGAAAGTAAAATAAGTCTGGCGGATCTCACTTTTCGCTATGAATTATTTGTAGGTCGTATTATTAGCTGCCAGGTTGGGCAGTCTAAAAAGCTAATGGAAAAGCAAGCGATTTATGTAAGTGCAATGCAAGCACTTAATCAATTTTCTGCCGAGGCAGATCATTATCTGGGGGCCACAGCAGACCGGCCTGCAGATGCCAAAAGTAAACGAGCTTTGTACGCACGCTTAGCTACTTTAGAAGAAAGTATTCGAGAATTAGGCCTTAAAGCGTCGCTAGCTTCAGCGGAAGTCGCCGATGCGCGCAGGGCAGAAGTGACGAAACAAGTTTTGGTTGCTAGCGCGCTTACGGTGTTTCAGTGTCTGCTTACGCTGCTATTGGCGCTGGCTATGTTGCGCCAATACCGTCAGCGCGCTAGTGCACAAGCAGAGACATTGCGCAGCCAGTCCGAGCTGGTCGATGCACTCAAACGTAATGAAGAAGTGCTGGAGGCGCGGGTACAGGAGCGCACACAGGCTTTGGCTTTGCTCAATGACTCTTTGCAGGCACAAACCATTGAATTAGAGCTGGCCCGTATTCAATCTGATCAGGCTTCAAAAATGAAATCGGATTTTCTGGCTAATATGAGTCATGAAATTCGCACGCCGATGAATGCTGTTATCGGGATGTCTTATTTGGTATTAAAATCAAATTTAACATTTAAGCAGCGTGATTATATTGAAAAAATACAAAAATCAGGTCAGCATTTACTTGGCATTATCAATGATATTCTGGATTTCTCTAAAATTGAATCGGGATATTTAAAAATAGAAATGCTTGATTTTGATTTGGATAAATTGTTAGAAAACGTCGCTGATCTGCTACTGGAAAAAATAAACACCAAAGGCCTTGAGTTGGTTTTTGATATTGCAGCCGATGTACCCCGCACTTTATGCGGCGATGCATTAAGGCTTGAGCAAGTTCTGATTAATTATGCAAATAACGCCGTTAAATTTACCCACGAAGGCATGATTAAACTGGTTTGCCGGGTGCAAGAGCATGATGAATCTGGCGTTTTATTATATTGGGCGGTCAGTGATACAGGCATAGGCTTGTCACCGGAGCAGGTAGAGCGTCTATTTCAATCGTTTCAGCAGGCCGATGCATCTACTACACGTCGATATGGCGGAACAGGACTAGGCTTGGCCATTTCAAAGCAGCTGGCTAATTTAATGGGCGGCGAGGTGGGCGTGCAAAGTGTACTGGGGGAAGGCAGCACTTTTTGGTTTACCTCTCGCGTGGGCATGAGTAGCTTGGCGCAAAGAGAGCTGCTGCCCAGCCTGGATTTGCGGCATCAGGCGGTGCTGGTGGTTGATGATAATGCTGATTCAGCAAGGGTGTTGGCCGATTTACTGCTCACAATGACGTTCCGGCCGGTGGTGGCTTTATCTGGCCTCGCTGCGATTGATGAGCTGGCTCGTGCGGCCACAGCAGGGGATCCTTTTAAAGTGATTTTCTTGGATTGGCGTATGCCGCATATGGGGGGGCGGGAAACCGCTATTGCCATCCAAAGAATGCAATTAGCTATTTCCCCCCGTCTGATTGTGGTGACGGCCTATGGGCGTGAAGAGGTGTTGAGTGAGGTGGATGCAGCAGAAGTGGATGAAATATTAACTAAGCCCGTTAATGCCTCTCAATTATTTGATACCACAATGCGTGTATTAGATACAAATCAAAAGCCGACTATTGCATTAAGAGTTAAAAATGCAGATATGGATTTATCCAGTATTCAAGGTGCGCGTATTTTATTGGTTGAAGATAATGATTTAAATCAGCAAGTGGGAATGGATCTTTTGCAAGGTGCGGGCTTTATTGTAGATCTGGCCGAAAACGGCCAGCAAGCCGTCAATAAAGTGCAGCAGGTTCGCTATGATCTGGTGCTAATGGATATGCAAATGCCGGTAATGGATGGCATAGAAGCCACGCAAATTATTCGCCAGTGGCCTGATTTTATGTCTTTGCCTATTGTGGCGATGACGGCCAATGCCATGCAGGTGGATCAGGAGCGTTGTGCCATTGCAGGAATGAACGGACATGTTGCAAAGCCAATCGAGCCGCATGATTTATGGCTTGCACTATTACGCTGGATAACGCCTCGCCCGATGAGTGAGCGGGTGGCGATGGTGCCCGAGGCCGATCGTCCTACCGATCATAATCTGAAACATAAGCTTGAAATGTTACACGTACCCGGCCTGAATGTGGCCGCTGGCTTGCGCAGGGTCTTGGGTAAAGAGACGCTGTATCTAGAAATGCTCAGAAAATTTATTCATGGGCAATCTGCATTGATAGCAGAAATTAGCCTTGCTCTGGAAGAGAAAGACCATGCCACGGCCGAGCGTTTGCTGCATAGCAGTAAATCGGTGGCGGGTAGTATTGGTGCGGTAGATTTAGCCGATTTGGCTGCCGAGTTAGAAGCACTATTGCGCCACCGGCCAACAGATCCGATGTTAAAGCCCATGCTGGAGGCTTTTTCAAGCACTTTGGTGGGCTTTCTGGTTGATTTAATCGTGGCTTTGGATGGGGTAAACCAAGGCGAAGAATTGCCTGAAGGGCAGATTGCAGAGCCACTCGCGATATCCATTATGGCCGTGGACGATACGCCGATGAATTTATTATTGATTGATCGGATGCTGAATAAAGAATTTAAAATTCAATTAGCCCACCATGGTGCAGAGGCATTAGCGATGCTGGCAGCAGACCCTTTGCCACAATTAATTCTATTAGATATTTTAATGCCGGAAATAGATGGCTATGAAGTGTGCCGCCGGATTAAAGCCGATGCCAGGATGCAACATATTCCTGTGATTTTTATGTCTGCCCGATCAGACGCCGAAGATGAAATGCTGGGGATGGAGTTAGGAGCCGTCGATTATATGGCGAAGCCGCTGTGCCTGCCGCTTTTGCTTAGCCGGGTAAAAGCCCAATTGGCTTTGCATGCAATTGGCAAAGTTTGATCTTTACGCTTGTTTGTCTGGGCTAATATCCGCAAAATGGCGACCTGACTCGGGGTGCCGCTTGAAAAAAACGGCTGAGAAATACCCGTGACCTGATCTGGATCATGCCAGCGTAGGGAAGTCGGCGCTGCTTGGCGCAGGCTTTCTGCCCGCCAAGGAGCTTAAATGTCTGATTTGCATACCATCCCACTTATCCCCCAATTTCCCCTGTACCGCGTCGGCGAAGAGCTCGCGCGCTTGCGTGCAGCCGCGCCGCTGGTGCATTGCCTGAGTAATGAGGTGGTCCAGTCAATTACGGCCAATGTTTTGCTGGCACTGGGTGCATCGCCTGCCATGATTGTGGCCGAAGAAGAAGTGGCCGAGTTTGCCGCCATGGCCGATGCACTGCTGATTAATGTGGGTACGCTGTATCCGGCCCGTCTTGCCGCGATGCAAAAAGCAGTTGCGGCAGCCAATGTGGCCAATACGCCTTGGGTGCTCGATCCGGTGGCCGCTGGTGTCTTGGCTTATCGTACCGACGCATTGCATGATTTATTGCTACAAAAACCGGCGGTGATTCGTGGCAATGCTTCAGAGATTATGGCTCTGGCAGGCGAATCAGCTGGCGGCAAGGGTGTAGATAGCACGGCCAATTCCGTGCTGGCCATTGCCGCCGCACAGCGTCTTGCTCTGCAAACCGGCGCGATTGTTGCGGTGACGGGTGAAGTGGATTATGTCAGCGATGGCGTCTCTACTTGGGCTATTCCTTGGGGCCATGTCTTGATGACTCGGGTAGTGGGCACGGGCTGCGCTCTATCCGCTGTGGTGGCCGCTTTTGTGGCGGGCGCGCCCGATAAACTGGCTGCGGTGGCTGCGGCCTGTGCCGTGATGGCGATTGCGGGCGAGCGTGCCGAATCAGCCTGCGATGGCCCCGGTACGTTCTTGCCCGCCTTTTTAGACGCGCTGTATATCATGCAACCCGCCATGCTGAAGGCGGTGGATGAATGAAGCCGGTTTTAGACCTTTCTCTGGTGCTCGATCCTGAAGCGTGCGATAGCGGCGTTACCGCTGACGATATTATTGAAGGGGGCTAAATGAAGCCTGATTTAGATCTTTCTCTCTATTTAGTACTCGATCCTGATCTATGTGGTGGCAACGTGCAGGGCATGGTTGGTACCGCGCTGGCCGCAGTGGCAGGTGGTGTGACCATTGTGCAATTGCGCGCACCTAAGTGGAAAAAACGCCAGTGGGTTTCTGCCGCTCTGGCGTTAAAAGCCGCACTTGATCCTATCAATATTCCCTTAATTATTAATGACCATATCGATGTGGCGCTCTTGGTCGATGCGGCAGGGGTGCATGTGGGCCAGCAAGATATCGCCCCAGAAATGGCTCGCCAGCTGATTGGCCCGCATAAGCTGCTGGGCTTGTCGACATCAAACGCAGAGCACCTGGCCGCCGTACCGCTGGATATCGTCGATTACATCGGTGTGGGGCCCGTCTTTGTGACAGGTACCAAGCTCGATGCTTCCCCTGTGATTGGCTTGGAAGAATTTGCCAAACTGATGCTGGCCAAGGTCGTCCCCGCGGTAGCGATTGGCGGAATTGGCCTTGGCTGCGTGGCCGCTTTACGGGCCGCCGGAGCCGACGGCGTGGCTGTGGTATCTGCTATTTGCGGGCAAGCTAATCCGCAGCAAGCGGCGCAAGCATTGCGCCTAGAAGGCGCTGATGTTTAAGCTTAGGGCGTTAGTTAAATCGGTATTCGTGGGGTGTGCAACGACGAAGTTGGAGCGCAGAGAGGCCGTGCGTAAGAAAAACGACTTGCACTCCCTACGAAAAACCATGCTTTGTTTTGACCTTAAGTTGATAGGATTGGGGTGAAACCCGCTGCGTATTTACATGGACTTATTAATGATTAATGCACTCACAATTGCAGGCTCGGATTCTGGCGGTGGCGCTGGCATTCAGGCAGATTTAAAAACTTTTTCGGCGCTTGGTGCTTATGGCATGAGCGTGATTACTGCGCTCACGGCTCAAAATACCTTAGGGGTACATGGCGTTCACCCTGTGCCGCCTGATTTTGTGCTGGCACAGCTCAACGCCGTACTGGCGGATATTCGCGTTGATAGCGTCAAAATTGGCATGTTAGCCAATGCCGAAATCGTTAACGCGGTGGCTCAGGGCTTGCGCCAGCATCGGCCTGCCTGTGTGGTGCTGGATACGGTGATGATCGCCAAAGGCGGCCACCCGCTGCTTTTGCCTGAAGCGATTGCCGGCATCCGCGATCAACTTCTGCCGCTGGCCGATTTAATTACCCCCAACCTGCCCGAAGCCGCTGCTTTGCTTGGCGTGGCAGAAGCGCGTAATGAGGAGGAGATGCAAGCGCAAGGCCATGCGCTGCTGGCTATGGGTGCAAGGGCGGTATTGATGAAAGGCGGTCATTTGGGTGGAGACGAAAGCCCAGATTGGCTGATCACCCCAGCCAGCGCCACCCGCTTTGCCGCGCATCGCATCACCACAAAGCACACTCATGGCACAGGTTGTACGCTGTCTGCCGCACTTGCGGCTCTAAGGCCTAAGCACGCCGATTGGATTGCTACGGTCGATGCCGCAAAAAGCTATTTACTTGCGGCAATTGCAGCTGCCGATCAATTACAAGTCGGGCAGGGAATCGGGCCAGTGCATCATTTTCAGGCTTGGTGGTAATTAGTCTCAAGTCTTCAGTGATGTTTTTTATTGCTATGCGCCTGATTATGAAATTTTGTTTTTGGAAGTTTGGTTTTAGTCAGATTAAATTGCTTGTAATAGACAGGATTGTGTTTTAACCACCGTAGATATTTATAATGTGCTTGAAAAATAGGCATAATCAGGACCGTTCAAATAAAACTCGATGCTTGTTTTTTGCTTTTGTAGTTTTTTCGGCTGTTTTTTTGTAAGTAAATATTGAGTGGCGGGTGGTTTTTAGCTTGCTGTCTTTATTGGAAATCATTTCAGGTGCTTCTGCTATGATGGAACAGACGATGCTTATGGCCGTCTGTTTGAAGGTGTTATTAGCAAGGAGCTTTACTGTGAAAGTCCTTTTTATTTTTATGCTGCTTTCTTTCTTTAACGTCTTTGCCGCGAGCAAGCAAATTGTTGTGGTTGAAAGCTATCACAAAGAATATAAATGGGATGCAGAATATAGAAAGCAAATTACGGATAAGCTGGGGCGGCAGTATCAATTAACTTTCTTCGAGATGAATACAAAAAGACTGCCGCCAGCAGAGGTGGCGGGGATGGCAGACAAAGCGCTTAGGTTGATTGATGAGCTTAAGCCGGCTTTGGTGATACTTGGGGATGATGCCGCATTGGAATTTCTGGGAGAGAGAATCGAAGCTAGGGCAATCCCCTCTGTGTATTTGGGTGTTAATAAAAACCCACGTTCTTATTTTAAAAAAGATCCGAAATATATTAGCGGAATACTGGAACGGCCTTTGTTTCAGCGTTCTTCCTATTTTATTAAGGCGCTGTTGCCTAAGGCAAAAAAAATCCTGATTCTTTTTGATAGCGACCGGACTTCAACGATTGTTTTTAATGATTCCTTTATGGGGAATTCTTCGTTGATTTTAAATAATGTTGTGTTTGATGTGAAGCTTTGTAAAACATTTGAAGAATGGAAAAAAGAAATCAGTGATGTGGGAAAGAATAGTTATGATGCAGTTGTGATTGGCTTGTATCAAAGTTTGAAAAATGAAAAAGGGCTGAATGCAGATTCTGAAGAAGTGATTGCATGGACAAATAGCAATCTGAATAAGCCATCATTTGCATTCTGGGATTTTGCGGTAGGTAAGGGTAAATCAGTTGGGGGCTTTGTTCTGCAGGGGGCATCGCAAGGCAAAGCTGCTGCAGATATGGCGGAGAAGATTTTACAAAATCCTGGCCGCTTACCTAGCTCGTATTGGCCCGTTTTCTTGCAAGAAGGCGCTTTTGTTTTTAGTCGACACGAACTGGCCCGCTGGAAAATCCAGCTTCCTGCCGATATGAGTAAAAATGCAGTTTTTGTTGATTAGTCCACTGTAGATTAATGGGATGAACCATCGGCTGGCGCATTCGATTGGTAAATACTAAATAGTACAGGCGATTGGCTTGCATCGAAATTTAATTCAAACCTTATAAAAAATTAATAGGAAATTTAACGGGTGTATAAACTTTATTTCTATCCTAGAAATGCCAGTTGGGCGCCGCATATGCTTCTTGAAGAAATGGGTGTGGATTATGAAAGGGTGTTGGTCGATCGAAAATCTAAGGCGCAAAAATCAGCAGAATATATGCGTTTAAATCCTGCGGGACGTATTCCGACTTTAGTGCATAACGATGTAGTGGTTTTTGAAAGCGCGGCCATTTGTCTTTATTTATGCGAGCAAAACCCCAGGGCAGGTTTAATTCCTGATGTAACAGACCCGCTGCGTGCAAAGTTTTATCAATGGCTTTTTTATTTAAATGCGAGTTTGCAGCCAGAGTTAATGTTTTATTTTTATCCGGCCGAACACACTACAGCGCAAAATAGCATCGCAGCTATTGCTGAGGCACAAGAGCGCCGTATTACTGAAATGTTTAGCCTTTTGAATACAGAATTAGAAGGTAAGACGTTTTTAATTGGTGAGCATATTACGGTGTGTGATTACTATTTGTTTATGTTGTCGCACTGGGCGAGTGATTTTAAAACGCCGCCCTTATCGTTTTCAAACTTAGGCCCTTACCTTTGCCAATTAGCCAAGCGTCAGGCTCTGATTAATGTGTGCGAAGTGGAAGGGACGAGTCTGGAGATGTACCAGTCAGATACGCAAAAGACTTAAACCTAAGGCTGTCCCATACAAACCCATGCCAAAAACAGTATGGGTCATTAAGCTGCGTAGGCGGGCTTGCTTGGGGTTGGGGGTTTTAGAGGCAGCTAGCCCTGCGCCCATGCTAGGTTGCATAATAAAAAATGGAAAGGCCACGGTCGCTATGCCGAATAGGATGGTGGTTAGCGCCGTTGGCTGAGCCAGCCATTCTGGCCCAGCGATGGCGGTTAGCAAGGCCGCAAAGAAAATGCCGGTTGCGTAGTGGGCCAGCCAGCCAATCTGTAACTCGCCTCTAATCGCTGTGGCCTTGGCAATGCTGACATGCTTAAAGCGCCCGCTTTGCATATGTCCAATCCAGCGGCCTGCCATTGCCCAGTTCAGTGATTGAATATTAAAAAAACGCTTTAATAGTAAGGCCCACAGGTCCATGAGTAAGGTAGCGCCAAGGCCGGTGAGGGTGATTTTTAGGATGAGTTCTGATTCGGCATTCATGACTTGTTCCATGTGGGCTGTTTCGTATGGCGGCGTATGCCTTCGGCTAAGCCGCCCTTTGTTTTTTTCTGATGCTACATGCTCAACCCATCAACCCATCACTCAAAGACATTCTGTAAGCGCGCCATGCAGGAATTGCGCCAATTAGCGCGCCTGCCATTAAGGTGGCAGCTAGCATCAAAAGCTCGGTGTGTGTGGGCGGATTAATGGCGAGGCTCATGCCGTAAAATTCGCGTAGCAAGGGGCGGCAGGCGATGATGATGAGGTAGAGCAACGCCACCCCAGCCGCCATGCCGGTGCTAACGAGCAGCAGCGTTTCGCCCATCACCAGCACAAAAATCTGCCATGCCCTTGCGCCTACCGAGCGCAAAATAGCCATCTCGCGGCGACGCTCGTTAAGCCCGGTCAGTAAGGCGGTAAGCATGCCGAGTAAGCCAATGACCATCACAAATGCCGACACCACCAGCAAGGCTTGTTCGGCGATTTTCATTAGTTGCCAAAGCTCGGAGAGCGCCACGCCCGGCATAATTGCCATCAGTGTTTCATCGGGGAATTGATTCACTGCGCGCTGATAGCTAAACAGCGCGGTGCGTGATTTAAGGCCCACATAAAAAGCTGTAATGGTGGTAGGTGGTGCCACGGCGCGGTTTTCATCGGCGGCGAGTACGCCAGTGGTAGACAGCAGCGAGGCGCTGCCCGATTCCCAGCCTTCGTGAATAGCAGTCAGGCCGTCGAGCGAGACATGCACGGTGTCGTCGACCGGTGTGCCGGTGGGCGACAGAATGCCGGTGATGCTAAAGGGCTGATCGCTATGCTCGGACATCGCGCCTTCGCCGCTGCCGTGGGCGAGGATGATTTTTCCGCCGAGTTGATAGCCCAGTTTTTTGGCCACGTTAGCGCCGAGTACGGCGTCGTGGGTGCGGGCAAAGATTTGACCTTGGGCCAGCTGCAGCTGTTGGCTGTCGCCAAATTGCAGGTATTTAAAATAGTCGCGGCTGGTGCCTAAAACCGGAAAGCCCTTGTGGCTATCGCCAAGAGAAACGGGAATCGTCCACGCTACACGCTCGTCTTTGGCGAGCTTCTGGTAGCTATCCCAGCCAATATTATTGGTGGCGTTGCCGACGCGAAAGACGCTGTAAAGTAAAAGCTGCACCGAGCCTGTGCGCGCGCCAACAATCAGGTCGGTGCCGCTTACGGTGCTAGAAAAACTATTTCTGGCCTCGGTACGCAGTCTTTCTACGCCGATCAGCAGTAGTACAGATAAGGCAACGGTCAATACAGAAAGGGCGACGGTGAGCCTGCGGCTGAGTAAGCTTTTAAGCGCGATTTTAAGCATCAGATGTCTCCACCGTATTGATGGCAGGTAGGCTCAAGCTGCGATCAAAGTGCACGGCCAGTTGTGGGTCGTGGCTGACTAATAGGATGGCGGTTTGATGCTCTTGTGCGCATTCAAATAAAAGCTCGATAAAAGCACCACGCCGCTCGGCATCTAGTGCGGAAGTTGGCTCATCCGCAATCAGAATTTCGGGTGCGCCTATCAATGCGCGAGCCAGTGCCACGCGTTGCTGCTGGCCGACTGAGAGTGCGCTGGCTGCTTGATGTAAGTGGGCGTGTAAATCGAGGCGTTTGAGTAAATGCAAGGCTTGCGCTTTTGCGCCGCCGCTGCGTTGTTGACGCAGCTTGGAAAACTGGCAAGGGAGCAGCACATTATCGAGCACCGATAAATAAGGCAGTAAGTTGAACTGCTGAAATACATAGCCCAAGTGATCCGCCCGAAAGCGATCCCGCCGTGGACCGGAAAGCTGGGCTAAGTCTTGCCCCAAAATATGGATCTTGCCGCTTTGCGGTAAATGAATGCCGGTAAGTAAAGAAAGTAGGGTGCTTTTGCCGCTGCCACTGGGCCCGTGTAAAAACAGCCGCTCGCCCTTGGCGAGTTTAAATTCGGGAATCTTTAGCGTAGGGCACGAGCTGCCCGGCCAGGTGAACTGCAGGTTTTCGATCTGAATCACGGCTTACCTTTAATGTGCATTGCCTTTTACTGGGCAAGGCTTAATGCCTCGTATTTGTAGGGCAGATGCAACCCGCGTATTTTATTGCTCGCGGGTTGCATCTGCCCTAAGAACAACACTTCACTTCAGTGAATAGGGGCGTTACTTTAAATTCAGCACCTGGCCTGATTTAAGCTTGATTTGCTTTTGCCCATTGGCGTTTGCTAGGTTAACGGTGATCTTTTTAAAGCCTGCGAAGTTTTTCCATAGCGGCAGAGCGATGCTGCTTGGGGTGGCGGCGCATTCAAAGTGATATTCGGCATCGATATCACTGTGGCCCTTCTTGCTGAAATCTGGCATTTGTATCTTCGGAGCGGCAGCTTTGCATTGTGCCGCGGCATCAATCGTAAACAAATTGTCGGCATTTTGTAATTGCTCGCTGACCGCTTTTAGCTTGGTTTTTTCAGCGTCATTTTTTGGCGTGTGCTCAAAACCAAGCAGATTGTCAGCCGGGCTTTCTAGGGTGATCACTAGTTTTTTTCCTTCGATAGCTACGTCCATTTCTGCCACGCCATGTACATGCGCACCGTGTGCTGAGGCGAAGCCGCTGAAAGATAAAGTTAGCAATGCGCTGAGAAGTACTTTATTCATGGTGATGTCCTTGGTTTATTTAGGGGCTTGATATTCACGTACTTCGGTTGCTGTCATGGCATAACCCACGTCCACTTTGCTACTGCCATCGGCAAGCGCTAAGTCAGATTTGGATGATTTAACAAGCAGCTTGCCGCTCACCGTAATGGGGGCGAATAAGTTGCCAGCCGGAAAGCCTTTGGGGTATTGCACAACGACCATTTGATTGGGGGGCGGGGCAGGCACATGGATGCAAGCGCCAATCACGGGAACAAGGATAAACTCGGTCACCTTTTTATTATTTTGCTTTAATGGCAGCAAATAACCATCGAGCTGAACAATCTGGTTGTTGAGCGCCGTCTGCGCTTCAGTGGTGCGTTTTTTCTCAAAGGTCTCAATTTTGACGACCAAAGGCTCTAAATCACTGAAATCTTCTTTGAGAAGGGTGCTGGTGTCTACGCTGAGATCAGATGGTTTTAACTTGCCAGCAGCCACAATCGCTTTATGCTGCCGCTGCTGAAATGCGCGCATAAGGCGTGTTTTTTGTTCCTGATTCATATTGCCAACTGTTGCACGTAAGCTGCTGGAATCAGGCTGTAGATCAGTCCACTTAATCGCGCGGGCATCTGCGGCAAGGAGTGAGTGGCTGATCAGCGTAAGAAGTAAGAGGGGCAGTAAGCGGTGAATCACGTTCAGTCCTCGTTATGGGATGTGCTCCAATTGTAACTGTGTTGCATTTGCGTGAATAGCTTGTCACAAATATTTAATCGAAATGACGTTAAAGCGTTGGGTTGATGTGTAATAGGCCCAAAAGTAAAAAGCCTGAGGGTTGCGGGATGGAATAGCTGCACAGCCACTATTAAGGTATGTTGCTGACGTCTCCTAAACGTTGACCCGTTAGTAGTCTTAGCAGTAATGAGTGAGCCATCCATGCAGATGGTTCTTCATATGCCATTTTTAGTAAGCATTTAAATTGAGCAATGTTTGCCTAGCTCGATGCACCTATGGCGCCGGACTGGGCCCTAATCGAATATCAACGGGTGCGTGGGCATTACTCCAGAGCTTTTACCCGCCGCAGCGCTGCATTGCCATGATCCATGGGATGCTCAGTAGCCTGCTACGAGCGTGCACCCATCAGAATTTCTGCATGCTGTTTAAGGCTGCCCTGGTATAGTTTTCTGGCTATCGGGCAGCATAATTCCAGCTTATGCGCCTTGTAGCCACGCTGCATCAGGCCATACCACCCCTGAGCGGGGCCAGGCATAAAACCGGCATATGCAAAACCTGCGCGACGCAGCTGTTGCATGGCTGCTGGCGTATGTTGATCTAGGCGCATCCGGAGATAAATCAGGCGCTTCTTAGGCATGTGCGCTACTTCATCCACATTGTCGGGGTGCAAGTCAGTCAGTGTCACCTCAATTCGATGCTCATGGCTTGCTACCGCCATCGGGGTGGGAGTGGCAGTGGGATTCATCAGGGAATGCGTGCCGAAACTTTGCTCGATAGGGCCTAGCCAGTCTCGGCAGGATAAAGGCCACGGTAAGGCCGGCAAAGGAGAGGGCTGCAAAGGTAGGCACCCCAGTACCACGCTTTCACGCCACTCGTTGCCGAACGGGGACGCCACATAGTCCAATAGCAAACCCGTTGTTTGGAAACCCAGTGTCTGAGCCAAACGCTGGCTTTGTGCATGGGACGAGACCTGTTTAATGGTTAAGGTACGCAGGCCGCATTCCCGTGCATAGTCTCGCAAGTAAGCTCCCAGCGTTGTGGCAATACCCATGCCGCGTGCGCTAGGGTGAACAATATTGAGCGCTAGCTCGGCACTATCTGGGCAATCCTTATGCATCCACAGTACGGCATGGCCCACAATTTGGCCTTCTATGCAGGCCACAACCGAATGCCACTGCTGTTGTTCGTTATTGCGACAGATCATTGAAGGCAGATAAACATCCGGATATACATAGCAGTCGCCATACACCGTGCGAAATAGGGCGCTCACTTTGTCGGCATCTTCTGGTACGAAACTGCGGACCGAAACGGCAAGCTTGTTCCATTTACTCATGCTGGCTGCTCCGTTTGAATTACATAGGAGCGCTCGTCCACCACCCGTAACAACTTGCCTGAGCGAGGATGAAATGTCAGATTGTGAGCCGTGTGGCAAGCGATATCAAAGCGCAGCAGGTCTCTCTGTGACAAGATATTAATCGCTGGGTACTTCTCCAATAGTGCGGTATAAAGCGCCCCTTTTACGGCGCTGCTCAAGCCGCCATCCGGAGCAACCCGCAGCGTCAAACTGTCCATGCCGTCAGCGCGGGCAAGCAACAACTGCCAAGACGCTAGGCCTAAATGCGTTTTCACAATGCCACCAATTTCTTCGGGGAATAGCGAGAACGTACCCAGCCGGACACGATAGCCCTGACTGGCGCGGCCACGGAGTGCGAACTTGCGTTTCTTGGTGTCGGTCGGTTCACACCAAACAGCCAAGTCCCCGGTTGGATAACGAATCAGCGGCATCAATCGCCGTTGCAGATTGGTCACGACCAACACCCCTGTCTGACCGACCTCCTCAATGGGCTCGCCCGTGGTTTCATCGATGATTTCCACTAGGGCATCACCATCGAATACATGGTGCTCACCCAACAAGCAGTCCGGGGTGCTTGCGCCAATCAAGCCCGCATCGACACTGGCGCAGCCCACCGAGGCGTAACGGGCATTCGGCAAGACCAGCGACAGCATAGACAGTTGCTCTTCAAACAAGCTTTCGCCGCCATATAGAACCAGCGTAACGCTGGTGAGTACCTGCCCGCGCTCGAGCAGTTGGCTAGCGAAACGCAATAGTTGGGCGGGCACACCAGCCAGCACATTGATTTGATGGGTCTCAATTGCCTGAGCCAGTGGCGTGGTCTCAACCGCACCGGTAAAAGGGTATTCGCAGACGGGTACGGGTGAGTGCGCCAAAGCACCATGAATAAATAAGAAGCTGGTGTATAAATCGCCCGCAAAGAACAAATTGGCCACTCGGTCGCCTGGGGTGAGTTGCGAGCCTATTCCTTGGCCAAAAGCACGCACAAAATCACGCCACTCTTCACGGGAATACACCGATAGCTTGCCAGTACCGGTTGATCCCCCAGTTTGAAAAACATGGCCGTCAATGATGGGCCCCGTCAGTACCGGCCATGACGACAATGTTTGCGACTGCTGCCAATACAACGCTGGGTCGATGAGCGGCAAATCGTGTAGTTGCCAACCAGAACGGGGGATGTCTCGATACAGCGCTGCATAGAAAGGGGAGTGTTGGCGTGCGTACTGCACGAGCTGTTCTATGAGAAGGGTCATTTGTATAGCTTCCTGCAAGTCATTAATCCACTTTGCCCATGCATCCGTCAGCAGAAAGGGCGAAATGGCAGCTTGTTGTTGCGCTCATTTTTACAGGCCAGATGGCCTGTTGTGATGCGGTTGTTCTAAGGGGGTGCAGCCAAGGCTGGGGCGGGTCTAAACTGGTCTGCGCGCTCCATCTAGGCATTGCTACCCAGTGGAGAGGCAAACTCAGCTCTGTACATTGCAACTTACAGGCGGGTTAAGTGGCGCCCGCAGGCTCGGCAGTGTTGCTTAATACGGGCTGCCGCTGGTCCAGCACTAAAGGTGTTTTGCCACTTTGCGGATGACGTTGGAAATCCGTCGACAATTTATGGATCACCTCCATCTCTAGTAGCCCATTATTCAGGACCTCTCCCAGCTCGCTGTGTTGTAAATACTGGCGGACCTGTTCAACATCACCCTCTACCTGTACCACGAGATGCTCTCTGCCGCTGGCGGTGTAGTTAATCAAGAATTGTAGCGGCACGCCGATTGCTTTAGCGCTGAGCGTAGGATTGAAAAAGAGGGTCCCCACCCGCAGCAACTGGCCGTGCCGACCACATAGCTCGAATCGCGGCGCGGGTAATCCGCATTCACACGGGCCCGTCACCCAACGGCCCAAATCACCGAGGTCATAACGTGTCACCGCCTGCCCCTCGCGTGCACGGGAGGTAAATAACAAGCGGCCAGCTACACCTGGCGCTGCGGCTTGGTCTTGCTCGGTATCAACAATTTCTAGCCACTGGGTATCGGCCAATAGATGGAATACGCCGTCGGGCGAATCAGCACAGCTGTGGCCCAATGGGCCGGCATCAACGGAGCCATAAATGGCTGAACGGATCATCGACACACCAAATCCGGCCAAGAACTCACGTTGTTGCGGATTTAAGTGCTCGCCGCCCAACATGATCTTCTGGATACCGCCGTAAGCCCGCAGCCTAGCCTCTTCCTGCACAAACAAATGGTGAATCGTACCGGGCATACCAATGAGCGTATTGACACGCTGGTCGATAATTAGCTGGGCAATTTCGCTGTAATCGTCGTCGCTCGGGCCGCCCATAGGGAAATGCACCGCTGACAATTTATCCAAAATGGTGAAAAAGCTTAATAAGCCGCCATACAGGTTGCCGCCGTAGAGCAAATTCATGACTCGATCGTTTGCCGGATCAAGGCCCGCTGCAAACAAGCCATCTGCTGCCGCTTGCATTTGCCGGTGATAATCGCGATAGCTGAAACCTGCTAGTTTGGGCTTGCCGCTGCTGCCGCCACTACGGAAGAACAGTTGGGCATTCGAGGTCATTGGCGTTTGCTGGAAAGCAACCTTATCCATAATCGGCTGTGCAACCAAACCTTCTGGCTCCGCTGGAAGGTGGTCAAGCGTGACGTGGTGCGGCAGCGCATCCGCAGCAAAGCTCACCGACACCCGGCGCGTCAGCCGAGTCAAGGCATACACACCGTCATGCGGCTCGCCTTCATACCCATCGTGCATCGCACTCACAGACGTCACACGGCTAACACCGGCGGCCAGCAACATCTGGCTCAATTGTGCCAAATCATGGTCATGTGCTACTAGACCGCAGGTTTGCAGCCGGGTACGCCAGGTTTGCAGTGTCCCTACCAACTGTGCTCGTGGTACTGGCCGTAGCTGTACTGTGCGAAATAATGGCGACGTCACCAAGGCGGCTGTTTGTGCCCAAATAATGCGCCACCCCTCACCCTGCCAAACATGCCCTGGTATATCGGAGAAGCTTTGATCAAGCCGTGCGAACGCAAGCTGGGTGCTGATTTCGGCAGACTCTTGCTCGCTAGGGATTAATCCAGGCCATTGCTGGGCACGGCGTGTGAGTGCTTTGGCCAACTGCTCGCCTACTTCCCGTAATACGGCAGGGTCTTCGCTATCCACCAATATGCATTGCGGGCTGGAGCACGCCTGTTGGTCAAAGCGACAAACTTCATCGGCTACGGCATCGAGCTGCGCCTTGCTTGCAGCGCCGGGCACTACATACGCAAAGCTGATGCGGTGCCCCCAGTCTATCCAGCGGCAGCCGGCGGGTAATTGCTGCCGAATAGCGCTCAGTGCTGCTTCTCCTCCCCAAGCAGACACTGCATCAGCCCTGCTGAACAGGCTAGCCAGATCAGTATTGGGCCAAGGCAATACGGCAAGATAATCTGCCAATGTGCCAGTGCGGTCATGGCGAAGGAATGCTGCCAACAGCGTAGCGGTGCGTCCCTTATCGCTGCTGCTTGGGCGTAGCCAGTTGACGTTGCCAACCAACAAGCTTTCTAACATGGCGAAGAAAGGCAGCAAGGCCGAATTGGCTGGCGTGATATGTACTACCAGTCCTAGCGGCCGCCAGCTTTCGTAATGCGGGCTACGGTAATCAATGCGGCGTAGCGAAAATGGCGCTTCACCCAACTCTCGGGCTAGCTTGGTTGCCAAGGCATCACGCCGGCAGAAGCCGTGCAGCGCAGTGCGGCTTTCGGTGTCCAGATCCAGCGCGTCGCTATCGTTTAATACCCATTGGGCAAAACTTTCAGCACAAGCCAATACCGTTTCGCTATCCAGCCGCTGTGCCAGCGTCGTTGGCAGCCGTTTTTGTAACGACGCCAAGACGTCGCCCGCCTCAGTTTGGCTTATGAGGGTGCCTTGTACGAGATACATGTTTAGGATTCCTTGATCAATTCAGATGCCGCCAGTGCACAGCTGCGGCTTTTGCTGGTGCCGGCGCGCCCCAGTAGTTCAAACCAGTCGGTTTCGATGCCGCAGCCGCAATCGTGGCCCGGATGCAAGATGGCCAAGTCACTCATGACCACGCTGTGGGCAGGGCTCGATGTGATATAGGGAGATACGAAATGCAAAAAGCCCCTTGCGCCGTATGGTTGTGTGTCCAAGGTTGCCGGGTGGCGGATATAGGCGCGTGCATAGCTGGGAATGTGGAAGCGATGGTTCGGGCATTCGATGTAGGGCACTGGGTGTTCCACCGCGCCATAGCCATCCCGGCAGCGCACGTCCGGAATGCCAAGTTGCTCACCCAGGCGTTGATACAGCATGGTTTTAGGGATGGCTTGGTCGGCGTGGGTCTTCCAGCCGCCGCCCAGAAATACCAATGAATCTGGGTGTAGCTTCAGTGCCGGATAGCCCATTTCCCGCATGCGTTCGAGCGCAAACCACAAAAATGCAGGAAAGCCAAAGATACGTACTGGCAGGCCTTCCTCAGCAAACTCTTGCAAGGCCCGAATCACCCCAAACGGGTCGAACTCGTTACCGTGGCCGTTATGCCGCAATGCATACACCGCTCGGTTGATTGGCGCGTATTTACACAGAAACTGGTCGGTATAGGCCGTGCCGAGGGTGATTGCGCCAGCAGGCTCGTAACTCAACAACAGATAATTGCAGGGTGCATCGGGCGTATTCCAGCCGTATAGCTTGAAGATGCGGTCAACCATTGCTTGGGCGGCACCCAGGCTGCGCTCGTCATAGCGCATGCGGCTTTTTTGGCCGCTGGTGCCCGATGACGTCAACTCCAACGCTTCTTCACCCGCTTTGCTCAACACCAAGCGGCGCTTGAAATAATTGGCAAACAATGGAGGCAAACTCGACCAATCGTTCACGTTTTCTAGCTTCGCCTTATCCCATCCATTGGACGCTAACCATTGGGCGTAGCCTGGCGACTCATCGCAATGATATTCAGTGAGCTCGCGCATTGCTGCGTTAAATAGCTGATCGCACGCGGCATCGGTACGATAGGGGGATTCGATGGCGCACAGCGCATCGACATGGACGAGTGAGGCCACAAATGATTTCCTAGGCAAGATAAATAAACAAAAGCGGAAGGGGGTAGTTAAAAATTAAATCGTAACGGCGGCAGTCATAGGCGGACGCTTAAGCAAGCACCACAGTGGCCAGAGCGCCAAACCCGCACTAATACTGGTCGCGATGGCGAAAGCAGCAAGGCTGGTACCCGCACCCAATACCGCAAGCGCCGAACTGCCTAGGCCGATAGTGGCGACAGAAATCATCCCCAACATGGCGGCAACAGTGCCTTTGCCACTCTCGCTGGCAAACAAGGTCTGCCGGTAAAGCGTGGCGTTGCAAATGCCCATGCCAAAGGCGTAGATCGTTAAGCCCAGCACTAACGCCAATAAGTGGCCGGTGACCAAGGTGGCTCCCAGCATCAAGAGTAAGCCCCCAAAAATAGGCCATAGCGATAAGCGAATCAGTGCATCAAGTTCAAAGCGGGCAACCAGATAATTTAACGCCAGATTGCCGGCAATCAAGCCACCAAAAATCGGCAACTGCCACAGGCCGTAGGCAATAGAGCTCAGCCCCAGATTATTCATCATCAGTAAAGGTGCAAGGCCGATCCAGCCAATCAATGGGATGCTGATGAGCCCCAGCGCCAAGCTGCCGTGCATAAAGCGAGCATTGCCCAGTAGCTCACGGTAACTTGCCAAAATGCTTGCCAGATTAAGCGGCGCTGGCTCAAGCCGACTGCCATCTTTACGCGTAACGCCTATGGTTTCAGGCATAAAAAACCACAGCCCGATCAAGGCTAAAACGGCACATAGGCCCACGCCAACAAACAGTGTGCGCCACGTCAAAACCTCCAGCAGCATACTGCCCAGTAATGGGCCTAATAATGGCGACAGCAAGGCGATATTGGCCAACAACGCCATAAGGCGAACCGCATCGGTTTCCTGAAAGGACTCTTGTAGCGCGGGGTAACTCACCACCACTACAAAGCCCAGCGCAATGCCCTGAATAAAGCGTAACGCGTTGAATACATAGATGCCGCTTACCAAGGGCGTGATCAGACAGGCCACGGCAAACAGGATTGCGCCAATCAACAACAATGGGCGACGGCCAAAACGATCCGACAAGGGGCCGATAAGCCATTGGAAGGCGACGCCGCCCAGCAAATAGGCGTTCAGCGCTATGGGTACATGGCTAACGGGGGCATTGAGGTCTGCAACCACATACAACATGGCGGGCATCACAATATCGCTACCGACATAGGTCAGCAGTTCAAATGTGGCGAGTAGCAAACAAAAAAACAGCGCCTGACGGGAGGAAATCGGTAAGAGCGAGCGGGTAAAGGAAGACATCGAGCCAACAATTTAGTTAAGTTAATCTGTGTGTTTAATCGGTAGACTTTCTTATGGAGAAAGTCTAGAAAGATGCTGCAGAAAAATGACGAAGCTACAAATAGACAAATTTCCTTAGCTACTTTTTAAACGGCTATGGGCTACAAAACACCCATCCAAACCATGAAAAAAGGGCAACAAAACATGCTTGAATGATGATCACGCGAATGGGGGCCGAGTCCTCTAGTGAAATAGCTACGATCAAAGTTATCGAAGTCTTTGATCGCCGTTTCACTTCATTTTCTAGAAGTGCCCCAGATTGTGTGCGGGGGGTTTCTGAAAGTGCGTCGAAGCGACTGAGCGAGATTTCTAATGCACCGCTGATTACGTTTCTCAGGTGTATTGCGTGGCCGATACCGAAGGCGTCTTTCACGGTTGTGTCTTGGGCGGATCCTAGATTACAAGTCTGATTAAGTTCTGTTCTCTTTGAAGTGAACTGGTGTTTCTTGAATTATTTCTCAGCTAAAAAGACCCTGTTATTTCAATTTTTGTGTTGAAGTACGATCATATTCTTATAAATAATTACAATTTTATTGTATATACAAGTAATTAAACTAGGTAAATATTTACCGCTTACTGACGCATCGTTACAGTTTTAAGTTGCACGAATGTTTTTTTTGAACTTTTGTAAAATACTATAAATCAACAATTTAAAATTTAAGCTATTGATTTATAGTATAAAAATGAGTCAATCATTTTTATGTTTTCTTTTGGAATATAGTTAGCACAATTAGTGCCAAGGGAGTAATGAAGCCAAAAGTGGGGGAGTTGAGTATGCATTGCTGACGGATTAAATTACTGTTGTGTCAGTTTTTGTCTGAAGCCCATATTCTCCTGCAAGCATCTGCAAGGCAGCATCACCTAATCTTGCATTTGGATGTAGCCGATTGTGCAAATCTCAATATCGACTGTTGTACTCTGTAATCAACCCAACTTTAGCGACTGTTTGCAGGCGGTTTAACATAATCTTCTATTAGAGATTTAAAGCTGCATTGGTATCTTTGCGCCAGCAAACGGTCAATCATTCAGGAGATGATTCGATCTAATTTGCTGGTCCAAACGGTGTAAAAACACCACATATTATTGTTTTAAAATTAGGGCAGGGCATAATGAGTATGCCCAAATGTCCTCCATTTTATATTTATGGTAATTGATTGTTTTTTTAATGTTTTTTTTCGAATTGGTTGATTTTAATGAAAAAAATTAAAGTTATTTTTGTATGCACTGGCAACATTTGTAGAAGCCCCACTGCAGATGGGGTGATGCGGCAAATGGTAGAGGCTGCGGGGCTAAGCCATGCCATTGAGGTGGATTCTGCCGGTACACAGGATTATCACATTGGGGAGCCGCCAGATCGACGTTCGCAAAGTCATGCTAAAAAACGCGGTTTTGATTTGTCTTTTTTGCGCGCCCGCAGCGTGCAGCAGAGCGATTTTGCTGAGTTTGATTTGATTTTGGCGATGGATAATGGTCATTTAAGGGATTTACAGCGGCAATGCCCGCCAGAATATCAATCACGGGTGAAATTATTTTTATCCTTTGCTCCTGTGCCTGCTCAAAACGAGGTGTTAGATCCTTACTATGGCGGCACAGCTGGATTTGAGACGGTGTTAGATCAGGTTGAGGCGGGGTGTGAAGCACTGCTAAATCATATCAAAACGGCCATTTGATACATGTAAATAGTAGTTTGTATATGCGGTTTTTGTAATCTGGGATTGCAGCATGCATACGGGGTGGTTAAAATCCGCGCTTTGGTCTTCGGGGGAGTAGTCGCCTGCAACGAGTTTGAAAGAACGGTTTGCGGGGAGTACGTCAACATACTTGGATCGTTTGATTCATGGCGTATTCGGTTGGGGCGGTGTTCTGAACACAGAATATTGATCAACTTGACAAGACCTGAGGTTCGTTCAGCATTTCCCGGGGTGGGCAATGCTGTGCGACCTCTATCCTGCCCGCCCCGGAAACACGACTCGATGATTGATACCTTTCTTATTTCTACTGGCGTTGTCGCCATCGCCGAAATTGGCGATAAAACGCAATTACTTGCGTTAATTCTGGCCGCACGCTTTCGCCGTCCTTTGCCCATTATCTTGGGTATCTTTGTTGCGACTGTACTGAATCACTTTGCTGCCGGTTGGATCGGCCAGCAGGTAGCAGGTATGATTTCGCCCCTTGTTTTGCGCTGGGTGATTGGTTTGGGCTTTTTAGCGATTGCCGCCTGGGCACTGGTGCCTGATGAAATGGGCGAAGAAGAGGCGCAAATCAAGCCTTATGGCGCATTTATTGCTACAACTTTAGCTTTCTTTTTGGCTGAGATTGGCGATAAAACGCAAGTGGCCACTGTGGCGTTGGCGCTGAAATATCAGCCTTTGTGGGCGGTGGTTGCCGGTACAACGGTCGGCATGATGATTGCCGATGTGCCTGCCGTTTTTGTGGGTAAGTGGATTGCCGCCCGAATGCATATTCTGCGTTATGTACGTTTTGTAGCCGCAGCCGTTTTTGCTCTGTTGGGTGTATTGGCTTTGTCTGGTGTGGGTAGTTGATTTTTTAAGCGTGCGAAAGTCGGAATGTATTTTTGTTTTCTATTTAGATTGCATCAATACGCTCCGGCTTATTTGTTTTTATTTAACGGGGAAATGGGCTCATGCTCGAAGCATTGTTCAAACTAAAAGAACACGGTACTAACGTTAAAACCGAAGTGATCGCGGGTTTTACAACGTTTTTAACCATGGCCTATATTATTTTTGTTAATCCGGCCATTCTGGCGCAAACCGGTATGGATTTTAATGCCGTGTTTGTGGCGACCTGTTTGGCTGCGGCTTTTGGTACTGCCGTGATGGCGCTTTTGGCTAATTACCCGATTGCGCTAGCCCCAGGTATGGGTTTGAATGCTTATTTTACCTTTGCTGTGGTTAAAGGCATGGGTGTGCCTTGGCAAACTGCGCTGGGTGCGGTGTTTATTTCTGGCGTGGTTTTTGTGCTGGTTTCCTCGTTTAAATTGCGTGAAGTACTGGTGAATGCCATTCCGCATTCTTTAAAGCTAGCTATTTCTGCCGGTGTGGGATTGTTTCTGGCTATTATTGGGCTCAAAAGCGCTGGGCTGATTACCGCTTCGCCCGTGACCATGGTGCAATTGGGTGATATCCATGCACCAAGCACATTATTAGCCGTATTGGGCTTCTTTTTAATTGCGGCGCTTGAATACCGTAAAGTAAAAGGCGCGATTATTATTGGCGTATTAGGTGTAACGCTGCTGTCGATTTTATTCGGCTTAACCGAATTCAAAGGTGTGTTTTCACCGCCACCGTCGATTGCACCGACCTTTATGCAAATGGATATTAAAAGTGCGCTGAATGCGGGCCTTCTGGGTGTGGTGTTTATTTTCTTCTTTGTTGATTTGTTTGATACTACCGGCACTTTAGTCGGCGTTTCTCATCGCTCTGGTTTGCTGGATAAAGATGGCAAACTGCCACGTTTAAAGAAAGCGCTGTTCGCTGATTCTTCTGCCATTATGGTAGGGGCTGCCTTGGGTACTTCGAGTGTAACCGCCTATGTTGAATCAGCGGCAGGCGTTGCAGCAGGCGGCCGCACGGGTCTGACTAGCTTAGTCGTTGCGATCTTGTTTTTGGCCGCGCTGTTTGTTGCACCATTGGCAGGTACTGTGCCCGCTTATGCCACAGCGCCCGCGCTTTGCTATGTGGCCGTTTTGATGGCGCGTGGTTTGGCCGAAATTGATTGGGATGATATTACCGAAGCCGCGCCTGCCGTGATTACTGCAGTTGGCATGCCATTTACCTATTCGATTGCTGACGGGATTGCCTTTGGTTTTATTAGCTACGCTGCGATTAAAGTGTTGGCAGGCCGCTATAAAGACCTGAGCCCCGCCGTGTTGATTATTACTGCGCTGTGGCTGGTTAAATTTGCAGCCTTTGGTTAAAGGGAAAGATTTGATGAGCTTATTGCAGGCAGAATCACCTTATGCAGATTGTATTTGGGGCCGTATTCGTACAGCGCGTTAAATTTGCCGCTTTTGGCTAAGGGAAATATTCAATGAGCTTATTGCAAGCTGAGCCGCCTTACGCGGATTATATTCGGGATCGCATCCGTACTGTGCCTGATTGGCCGCAGGCTGGCGTGCAGTTCCGTGACATCACGCCTTTATTGCAAGATAAAAAAACCTTTCGTGTCTTGGTCGATATCTTTGTGCATCGCTATATGGATATGGATTTAGACATGGTGGCCGGTGTGGATGCGCGTGGTTTTATTCTGGGTGCGGTAGTGGCCTATGAATTAAACTTGGGCTTTGTGCCCGTGCGCAAAAAAGGCAAATTGCCCTTTTTAACAGTGGCAGAAGAATACGAGCTGGAATACGGCTCGGCCACAGTTGAGATTCATACCGATGCCTGTAAAAAAGGCGACCGTGTTTTGCTGATTGATGATTTGGTGGCAACAGGCGGTACCATGGTGGCGGCAGCTAAGCTGTTAAACCGCCTTGGTGCAACTATTGTTGAAGCAGCTGCTATTGTTGATTTGCCTGAATTGGGTGGATCAAAAATCGTACGTGAGCAGGGTATCCCTCTGTTTACTGTTTGCGATTACGCAGGTCATTAAAGATGTGTCGTGGCGGCGCTGTGTTTGTTACGTTAAATCCAAACAGTGCCTGCCCGTTTTTATTTGAATTATTTAAATCATTTGAAGAAGAGGTACGCTATCGTGACCCTAGAACTCCCTGAAGCCCAAACCATTATTGATAATTCGGATTGCCTGCACAGCGAGGCCGAAGTGCTGGCTGCGCTGGATCGTATGGCGGTGGCAATGACCGCTGATTTGCAATACGCCAATCCGATTGTTTACACCGTTATGAATGGTGGCTTGATTGTGTCAGGGCATTTATTGCCACGCTTACGCTTCCCTCTCGAAGTGTCTTATATGCATGCCACGCGTTATCGCAAAGAAACTAGTGGCGGCATGCTGGATTGGAAAGTAAAACCACAAGAAAGCATGAAAGGTCGTGTTGTGGTGATCGTGGACGATATTCTTGATGAGGGTCATACACTGGCAGCCATCTTGGAATATTGCCGTGAACAAGGCGCAAAAGAAGTACGCGTTGCTGTGCTGGTGGATAAAAAACATGATCGTAAAGCGGTGGGTGTGGCTGCGGATTATGTGGGCCTGGAAGTAGAAGATCGCTTCTTATTTGGTTGTGGTATGGATTACCAAGGCTATTGGCGCAATACGCTGGCCATTTATGCGGTACAAGGCATGTAATATTGTGCGGTTGG
Source organism: Janthinobacterium sp. B9-8 (assembly GCF_000969645.2). NCBI lineage: Bacteria > Pseudomonadati > Pseudomonadota > Betaproteobacteria > Burkholderiales > Oxalobacteraceae > Janthinobacterium > Janthinobacterium sp. B9-8. The sequence continues at coordinate 1,600,503 of NZ_CP014222.1, read as the reverse complement.
TTGATTTTAAAAGCCCTTATTTACGCTGAGTAAATAAGGGCTTTTTTGCAGGCGTAATTTACTGGTTTTGTGTTGTCTGCTTGTATTTGCCGCAAGCCCTGTGGGGTGAGCGGGTTATTTTGATTGTGCGGATAAATAAGTCTTTGCCTTTCGATGGCTTATTAATAGCGCGCTTTGATCTACTCTTACTTTATTAGGAAGGGGAGACCAAGATGGCTGATGCCGCTGAAACCATTGTTCGCCATTTTAGGCAGATTTTAATTTGGCCTTTGCAGTTGATGCCACTCGCCCAGCCTGTGGGCAGCGGGGCGGTAATGGGGCGGCATTGGGAGCTGATGAATCAGTTGCTGGATGAGGATTCGCCCTGGCAGATGCGGCCCTCAGTGTTTGATATGGATCCTCAGGCATTTCAAGAACGACATTACCGCGAATTTGTCACTTTTCTGCCCTATGTGCAGCGGTTCTTATATGGCGAAGGGGCGGCAGAGGCGGGGAGTACGGCAAGTTATGGCGGCTCACCACTGCATGTATTCAGGCGGCATGATATCTGTACGGTGCGTATGCATTATAAGGATGGCACGCGGCAAGACTTTAAAGTGGCGCATATTGATCTGTATTTTTTTTATGATATTGATATCGTAATTCTGGCGTTTGAAATTCTTGCGGATAATGTGCCGCTCAGCCGGGTGCAGGATACGCTGTTCAGGTTTGGCCGCGCTTTTCCTGCGCAGTGGGATGAAGATAAAACGGCGGCAAGCTGCTTGCAACAGGTGAAATGGCTGGATGTAAAAGGAGGCGTGATTGCCGCCTCGGATTACAATGATAAATCCAAGTTTTTATCCCATGTGGGTGAGTTTCGCGCTGCCCCTATGGCACAACATTGGGATGCTTTGTTGCGGCCTTTGGTATTGCACCATTCAAACGAAATCGGCGAACTGCGGTATCGGCAAATTGAATATCACCGCATGCCCTTGATGGCTTATCTGGCTTTTGACGATCCCTTTGATCTAAGTGATGAAGATTTCTACCGGCTGGGTATGGTGACGCGGCCTTCGCAGGGCGGCGATTTGCCCTATACCGCCAAAGTATTTCAGGATTTCGAAGCAAACTGCTGCTACGACCGCTTTTGGGTGCCGGAGCGTCGCCATGATTCATCATCCACTCGCATGATGTGTGATGGCCATGCTTTTGTGCTGGTAGGCAAGCATACCCATGGTTTTTTTAGCGATCCGTTTACCGGTGCCTTGGGGCAATTCAGGCATCAGTATTTTTTACTGATGATGATTGCTCATTTTCATAAAGCCGCATTACTGATGTTTTCTGACCGGCTGGCGGTGGCGTTATCACGTTTGCAAGTGGGCGATGCAGGCTCTGCCCGGCGTTTCAAACGGGATATTCATATTCTGCAAGAGGTGTTTTTGCGTTTTACCCAGCGCTATTGGTTTAGTGAAATCTCTAATCAAGTGGTGGCCGATCAAATGTTTCATATTGCCCGCCGCCATCTGGGCACAGAAGCTTTGTTTACAGAAGTACGCGAATCCATCCATAGCATGAGCCAGTATTTAGAAAACGATGATTTGCATCGGCAGGCCGATACGGTGGTGCGCCTGACGGTGGTAACGATTCTGGGTTTGGTAGGTACGACAGTGACTGGCTTTCTGGGGATGAATTTATTTGATCTTGCGGCAGAGCCGTCATGGCGCAGAATAGGGTACTTTTTCGTGACGTTTATTCCTATTGCCGTATTGACCTTTTATTCCTTAATGAAATCAAGAATGCTTTCAGAGTTTTTAGATTTCATGTCAGATGATCGCATGAGATTTCCTGATAAAATAAAAATTATTCATGGGCAATGGTGTAAAAAAAGGCAAGCTAGGAATAATCTATGAGCGGGTATCATGATTAATAGCGAATTCCTCAATTGGAAAAATGCTTGTCCGTGTTAGAATCTTGCGCATTCCCTATTCCCAACCGACTTACGGAAGCGCCAACTCTATGTTCTCCAAGTCCGCCACTATCGCCCAATACGATCCTGATTTAGCCGCTGCCATTGCAGGTGAAGTTGTTCGCCAGCACGAGCATATCGAGCTGATCGCGTCAGAAAATTACACCAGCCCAGCGGTGATGGAAGCTCAAGGCTCGCAACTGACTAATAAATACGCCGAAGGTTATCCGGGTAAGCGTTTTTATGGTGGTTGTGAATTTGTTGATACGGTTGAGCAGTTGGCCATTGATCGCGTAAAAGCATTGTTTGGTGCAGAGTACGCCAATGTGCAGCCACATTCCGGCTCGCAAGCCAACCAGGCCGTGTATTTCTCCATCCTGAAGCCGGGCGATACCGTAATGGGTATGAACCTAGGCCACGGTGGTCACCTGACACACGGCTCGCCAGCAAATTTATCCGGTAAGCTCTTTAATATCGTGGCTTACGGCCTGAACGAAAATGAAGAAATCGATTATGACGATATGGAACGTGTAGCGCTTGAAACCAAGCCTAAGCTCTTGATCGGTGGCGCTTCTGCCTACGCGCTGCGCTTTGATTGGGCGCGTATGCGTGAAATCGCCGACAAAGTTGGCGCTTACTTTATGGTCGACATGGCGCATTACGCTGGTCTGATCGCGGCAGGCGTTTATCCAAACCCAGTGCCACACGCTCACTTTGTGACATCGACTACGCATAAAACATTGCGCGGCCCGCGTGGTGGTTTGATTTTGGCTAAAGCTGAATTCGAAAAATCGATCAATTCAAATGTGTTCCCAACGCTGCAAGGCGGCCCTTTGATGCATGTGATCGCCGGTAAAGCGGTGGCATTTAAAGAAGCGGCAACACCAGAGTTCAAAACATACCAAGAGCAAGTACTGAAAAACGCACAAGCCATGGCTGCAACCTTGATCGAGCGTGGCCTGCGTGTGATTTCTGGTCGTTCTGAATCGCATATGTTCTTAGTTGATCTGCGCTCTAAAGGCCTGACTGGCAAAGTGGCTGATGCTGTACTGGGCCAAGCGCATATCACCGTCAATAAAAATGCCATTCCAAACGATCCTGAAAGCCCGTTTGTGACTTCTGGTATCCGTATCGGCTCCCCAGCCATCACGACCCGTGGTTTCAAAGAAGCAGAAGCCGTGATCGTGGCTAACTTGATTGCAGACGTGCTGGACAATCCAGCGGATGAAGCAAACATTGCAGCCGTTGCAGTAAAAGTAAAAGAATTGACAGCGCGCTTCCCAGTTTACGGCGCTTAATTGATTTTGTAGTTTAAGTATTGTTACGTCTTAAACCACAGAGAGCACAGAGGACACAGAGTTTCACAGAGAAAACCTTGGTAAGACTGACTTAGCATAAATAATAAGTGATGGGAGAGGCAAACAGCTCTTTCATCATGAAAAACTGTGGCTAAGTCAGATGCTTGATTTTCTCTGTGACCCTTTGTGCTCTCTGTGTCCTCTGTGGTTCAAGATTTAGCTTCAGTTCTATTTTCTTGTTCTTTGCGGGGTTGTGATGAAGTGCCCCTTCTGTGGTTCCCCTGATACGCTGGTTGCTGACTCGCGTGTATCTGATGAAGGCGACTTGGTTCGCCGTCGCCGTCGTTGTCCGATTTGTGATAAACGCTTTACCACGTTTGAAACCGCCGAAGTGCGCTTGCCGCAGGTGGTGAAACAAAATGGTCAGCGTGCCGAATTTGATCGGGAAAAAATCCGTACCAGTTTCGAGCGCGCCCTGCATAAACGCCCTGTGCCGACGCCCTTGGTCGACGAAGCCATCCTACGCATTATTCAAAAAGCTTTGTCATTAGGTGACAGAGAAATTATGAGCCGCCAGATTGGCGAAATGGTGATGTCTGAACTCGCCAAGCTCGATAAAGTCGCCTACATCCGCTTCGCCTCCGTATACCGCTCCTTCCAAGACGTCGACGATTTCCGCGATGTGATTCGGGAAGTGAGTAAGGAATAAAACACCTCTGTATGTTTAACCTTCAAAGTTTATTTTCGCTTGCAAAATCTTGAACCACAGAGAACACCGAGAGCACAGAGTTTCACAGAGAAAGTCCAAGTTTGGTTTTCTCTGTGAAACTCTGTGTCCTCCTTTTCCTCTGTGGTTCAAGATGTGGGTTTTGTTATGCCTGTGCTCGTGCTTAGGAAGCCAATGAACGCGATCGATCATCAATTTATGCAGCTGGCTTTGCGGCAAGCAGCTTTAGGGCAGAATAGTGCGACGCCTAATCCCTGCGTGGGCTGCGTATTGGTAAAAGACGGGCAGGTGGTGGGTGCGGGCTTTAGTCAGCCTGCGGGTGGTGGTGTGGTGAAGGGGGCTCCTGGTGCGCATGCTGAAGTCATGGCTTTGAGTGTTGCGGGTGATTTGGCACGCGGTGCTACGGCTTACGTGACGCTAGAGCCTTGTAGCCATCATGGCCGCACACCGCCTTGCGCTGATGCCTTGGTGAAAGCCGGTGTAGTGCGCGTGGTTGCCGCGCTGACAGATCCTAATCCGCTGGTGGCGGGCCAAGGCTTGACGCGCTTGGCGGCGGCAGGGATTGAGGTGGAGTCAGGCGTTTTACACGCCGCCGCACTTGAGCATCACAAAGGTTTTATCAGCCGCATGCTGCGATCCCGCCCTTGGCTGACGGTAAAAATGGGCGCAAGTCTGGATGGCCGTACGGCACTGGTTAATGGGCAATCGCAGTGGATTACCGGCCCGGCGGCACGATCTGATGTGCAAAAACTACGTGCCCGATCTTGCGCCATGCTGACTGGTATTGGCACGGTACTGGCGGATGACCCTCAGCTAACGGTGCGGGAATTTACGGTAGATAGACAGCCGCTGCGTGTGGTTGTTGACAGCCAGCTTAGAATGCCGATCAAGGCAAAGTTATTTAATCAAGCGGGCGTATTGATTGTGGGCGCTCAGGATGACGAGCCAAAGCGTCAGGCTTTAGAAGCCGCAGGGGCCGAAGTGATGATTTTGGCCGATGCGCATGGCCGTGTTGATTTGACCGCCTTACTCAATGAATTAGGCCGCCGAGGCTGCAACCAAGTAACCGTTGAGGCGGGCGGCGTTTTAGTTGGGGCGCTATTTCAAGCGGGGCTGGTGGATGAAATGCTGCTTTATCAAGCACCTGTGATGATTGGTGACACGGCAAAAGGCATCGCTACGCTTGATTTGTCCGACCTAAACCACAAGCTACAAGCTAAGGTATTAGAGCGCCGCCTATTTGGAGACGATTTACGTCTCACCCTGCGGTTCACTGATATTGGAGAATTTTATGCCGAATGAAAGCGTGCAAGAAGCCGTGCCGATTTGCCCTGATTGTAAGCGGCCCCTCGATGTGATCGCGGCTTGCGGCTCGATTAGCTACTTTTGTGATCATTGCAATTTACTCAAGTCTTCGAAGCGTGTGCGCGAAGCAAATCCAGAACTCTTTAAGGAAACTGAATAAATGTTTACGGGGATTGTGCAAGGTGTTGCTCAGATTGAAGCGATTGATGACAGGGAAGGTATCCGTACATTTCGCATCGCTTTTCCGGCAGGGTTTTGCAAAGATATTCAGATTGGCGCCAGCGTGGCGATTGATGGCGTTTGCCTGACGGTTACCGAGATCTTTGCGGATGATAAAGCCAGCTTTGATGTGATGTTGCAAAGTTTACGCGTAACCTCCTTAGGGCAATTAAAAGCAGGTAGCCATGTCAATGCCGAGCGCGCCGCCAAAGATGGTGCCGAAATCGGCGGTCATCCGCTCTCCGGCCATGTGGACTTTGCCGCCACGCTGTTAGATATTCGTAAAGATCAGGAAAACTGTTGCTTTAGAATTGGCGTGCCCAAAGCCGGGATGAAATACATTTTCGCCAAGGGGTATATCGCCCTGGATGGCGCCAGCCTGACGGTATCGGACACCAATAAAACAGATTGCTGGTTTGAAGTATGGCTGATCCCCGAAACCCGCCGCATGACCATTTTTGAAGGTAAGCGCGTTGGCAGCGTATTCAACGTAGAAATCGAGCGCGCCACACAAGTGGTAGTCGATACCGTGCGTGATGCGCTAGAAGAAAAACTCGGTGCGCTCATGCCCGCACTGGAAGCCCTACTCGCCCAGCAGGGCGTGGATGTTTACACGCTGGCTGAGCCTGTGGCTTTGAAAAAGCCTTAGGCCTAATAGCAGATATTTATTGAAGGAGCGTGGGCAAGTATTTATGCCCACACACCGACGATCTATGCGCGTGGGCATGAACCCTGCATATTACTCCGCCACTTTGGCGTAGCGACCTTTTAATGCTACGCCAATGATAAATCCACCTGCATGGCATTCAATGGTGGTGTCGCTTTTTGTTTCGTTCTTCTTGTAATAACTCACCAAATCCACCACAGCATTTGCGCCTTCGCGTTTGGCTGAATTCTGAAAAGAGATCAAGGCAGAAAGTGCGGCCCATTTGCAGCCAAATTCATCGCTTTTACCTAAGGCATTGGTTTTGGGATTTGAAATATCTTCAGAAAATTGCTGGGTAATTGGCGGTGTTTTTTGCCCTGCCAAATAAAACTTAACCGAACCATCCAATTTACCCTGAGCCTCTGGCATTGCCAATACATCGGCCAATGGGATTTGTAATACGGTATCGCGTGCAAATGCAGAAGTCGATAACAAACCGGCGATTAATAAAGTGGCAAATTTTTTCATTTTTATTCCTTGGTGTGTTTGCTTGATTGTAATAACTAGGTATATGAACAAAACCCAAATCTTGAACCACAGAGAGCACGGAGTTACACAGAGAAAACTAAGAAAATAGTTAACCCTGCTAACCCAAGCTGCAAAATAGAGTCATTTGGGATCTTGCTTAGTGCAATGTCTTTACGCTTTCTTAACGCTTTTCTCTGTGCCCTCTGTGTACTCATTGATCTCTGTGTCTACAGAACTTTTAGACTTAAGCCCAGCGCTTAAAAATCAGCGATGTATTGATCCCGCCAAATGCAAAGTTATTGCTCATGACGATATCGCATTCAATGGCTCGCCCTGTGCCGGTAATGTAATCCAGTGCGGCGCAGCGCTCGTCAGGCTCGGTTAGGTTAATTGTGGGAGCGAACCAGCCGCTGTTCATCATCTCGATGCTGATCCATGCCTCTAATGCCCCGCAAGCGCCAAGGGTGTGGCCCATATAGCTTTTGAGCGAGCTAATTGGCGTGTGCTCACCAAATACCTCATGGGTGGCTTTCGATTCGGCGATGTCGCCATGATCGGTGGCGGTGCCGTGGGCATTGATATAGCCAATATCGCTAGGCTGCAGCGCTGCATCTGTAAGGCTTAGGCGAATGGCTTGGGCCATGGTGGCGGAGTTGGGGTGAGTCACATGCGTGCCATCGCTATTGCTGCCAAAGCCAGCAATTTCTGCATAAATATGGGCGCCGCGCGCCAGTGCGTGTTCCAGCTCTTCCAGCACCAGCGTGCCAGCGCCTTCGCCAATCACCAAGCCATCACGTTTTGTGTCAAAAGGGCGGGGCGTGGTTTCGGGCGTGGCGTTTTGTACGCTGGTGGCAAATAGGGTGTCGAAAACCGCCGCTTCGGTGGCATCCAACTCTTCAGCACCACCGGCCAGCATGGCAATCTGCTTGCCGAATTTGATGGTTTCGTAGGCATAGCCTATGCCTTGGCTGCTAGATGTGCAGGCGCTAGAGGTGGTGATAATGCGGCCGGTAATGCCAAAAAACACGCCGATATTTACGGCTGCGGTGTGCGACATCATTTTGATATAGGTGGTGGCGTTAATGCCTTCGGTGGATTTTTCTGCAATCATGCGGCCAAAGTCACCAATGGCTTTGGGCGTACCAGCCGATGAGCCATAAGAAATGCCCATCTGGCCACTTTTAACCAGAGGATCATTGAGTAGACCCGCATCGATCAGCGCCAATTCACTGGCGCGAGTCGCCATTAGCGCCACGCGTCCCATGCTGCGCGTGCTTTTGCGGTTGTAATGCGCTGGCAGCTCAAAGGGCGCGGCAGGTGCGCCAAGTTGGGTGTTAAGCCCTTCAAAAACCTGCCATTCTGGCATGATCTGAATGGCGTTTTTGCCTGCTTTAAGCGCCGCTTCTACGGTTTTCCAATCATGGCCAAGCGGGCTGATCGCCCCGATGCCAGTAATCACAACGCGCTTCATCTTATAAGGCCTCTTTAACTGAAATCTGTAGCGACTTCTCTGGTTTGGTCTGGCCATATGCGGGGGAGTGACTGGCCCCGATGCCGGTAATCACAACGCGCTTCATCCTATTAAGCCCCCATTGACTGAAATCACCTGACGCGTGATATAGGCGGCGTCGTCTGACATTAAAAAGCTAACGGCTGCGGCCACTTCTTCGGGTTTGCCCATGCGCTTGGCCGGGATGATTTTCAGCGCTTCTTCTAATACACGCTCGTCTACCATTTCGGTGTCGATCAAGCCGGGTGCTACGCAGTTAACGGTAATGGCACGGCTGGCTAATTCCACCGCCAGCGCCTTGGTCGCGCCAATAATCCCTGCCTTGGCTGCGCTGTAATTGACTTGACCACGGTTGCCAATCAGGCCAGAAACAGAAGACAAAGTGACGATGCGGCCGGGTTTTCTCTGCCGCACCATCGGCATGGTCAGCGGGTGCAATACATTGTAAAAACTATCTAAATTGGTATGAATTACCGCATCCCAGTCTTCTGGGGGCATGGCGGGGAAGGCATTATCCATTGCGATGCCTGCATTGCAAACCACACCGTAGTAGCAACCATGCGCTTCGATATCGGCGAGTAAAACTTCTGCGGTCTGGGCGCGATTGGTCACATCAAATTGCAGAACGCGGCAGTTTCGGCCTAGTGCGGTGATTTCGGCTGCAAGTTCTGCGGCGGCGTCGATGCGGCTCTTGCAATGCAGTACGATATCAAAGCCATCTTTGGCCAGCCGCTTGGCAATGGAGCGCCCAATGCCCCGGCTGGAGCCTGTGACTAGAATTGTTTTATTAGTCATGCTTGTTTCTCATTGTTTATTTTTAATTATTTGAGTACGTACAAGGAGCTAAATCTTGAACCACAGAGAAAAAGGAGGACACAGAGCACACAGAGAAACCCGGCCTATTTTTGTGATTTTCTCTGTGTTCTCTGTGTTCTCTGTGCCCTCTGTGGTTCAAGACTTAGCGCTCTTGCTCTTGCCGCTTTTCTCTACTGGGGACGCTTTTTTACGCCCTTATTTAGCTTTAACCCTTAGCTCGCTCCGCTAAAAACGCGCTGGCATCCAGTGGCTCAAATACGGTGAGTGCGGCTTGGGCGACTTCTTGTTGGTTGATCAAGATTTGGCAATCAAATTGCCCTAAGCCATTGTCGGCCTGGAAAGCGCGGCTAATCCGGATGCGTAGCACTTGGCCCAGCGCAAATTCGCTGACGCTACAGCTATAGCGGCGGCTGCCGAGTAAGAAACCGATTTTAGGCGTTTGCCCAGCTAATCGAGCTTGCCAGCCTGCCCATGCCGCGACGGTTTGTGCCATATATTCAACGCCTACCCATGCGCCCACGCCTGTGCCGGTAAAAAACAGATTGTCTGCGTTTATGGTGACTTCGCATTCAAAATGCGTGTCGTTGCCCGCGATGGCGCAATCGAGTAAAAGCATCTTGCCAGAGTGCGGCATGATATCGCTGATGGCGTATTCAATGGGCTGCATGGTCACGTCCAAAAATCAAACTTGCATTGCTGCCGCCAAATGCAAAGGAGTTGCTTAAGGCGTAGCGTGGCGGGCGGGCGGGCTTGAAGGATGGCTTGACGAGTGCAAGCGGGGCAATTGCGGGATCTATCTCGCCATCCCACCAATGGGGGGGGAGTTGCCCTGTCTTGAGAGCCAGCCAGCAGATCGCCGCTTCAATGGCTCCCGCTGCACCCAGCGTGTGGCCGGTTAAAGGTTTGCTTGAGCTGCACGGTGTGTGGCTGCCAAATAGCTGATAAATAGCAAGGCTTTCCATTGCATCATTTTGCTGTGTTGCCGTGCCGTGCAGATTGATGTAATCGATATCGGACGCTTGTAAGCCTGCTCGATGGAGCGCGGCTTGCATGGCAGTGCTTGCGCCTTTTCCGTCCGGTGCGGGAGCTGAAATATGATGCGCATCCGAGCTTTCCCCCCAGCCTAGGAGCGTCACGGCGTCGGACTCTTCCATTAAATCTTTACTCATTAGAAACAGTGCCGCGCCTTCGCCAATATTAATACCGTTGCGATGAATGCTCATCGGCTGGCAGCGATCCGCGCTGATGGATTCCAGCGACGAAAATCCCGCCACGGTAAAATCACAGAGCGAATCCACGCCACCACAAATCACGGCATCACACATCCCCGCATTCAGCAGCCTTGCCGCGCTCGCCATGGCTTTGGCGCTGGAAGAACAGGCGGTGGAAACCACCATTGCAGGGCCAGCCAGCCCCAAGAGGGTGCTGAGCGCGGTAGCAGGCGAGCCTAGCTCTTGCTGTGCAATATGAAAATGGGCGGGTAGCTGGCCTGTGGCCTGATGCTGGGCAATTGCAGCTTGCGCCTCACCAATGCCTGAAGTGCTGGTGCCTAAGACCACGCCTATCCGCGCCACACCAAAGCGGGTAATCGCTGCATCCACCGCGGGGCGAATTTGCGCTAAAGCCGTGAGCAGCAGCGCGTTATTACGGCTGTGCAGCTTGGATGGCAGCGCATCTTGCGAAGCCAGCTCGCTTGTTACTACGCCTAGATGCAGCGTTTTTCCAAGGCAAGCATAGGGCGCAACACCGCTAGGCGCATCGGCAAAAAGGGCTTGGCGCAGCTCATCAATGCCGTTACCCAGCGCACAAACAATGCCAAGCTGATTTAAATAAATACTCATCGCGAGCGGTGCTTCCTTATTTAAAAACCTTAGGTTTGTAGACACAGAGAACACAGCGTTTAAAAGCAGCACACAGAGAAAACCTTGAGAAAAAATTCTTTAGGTTTTCTCTGTGTGCTCTGTGTTCTTACCGTTCTCTGTGTCTACAGATCTTTTGCGTTCAAGGTGTTTCTTTTGAATCAATCACCAGCCGATAGTGCTCTAGGGTGTTTTCTAATTCGGCTTTGCCGGCCCAGTGGGGTGTGGCGTGGTAGCGGATGGTGATGGCGTTTTCTTGGCCTAGCGTCAGTTTTCTGACGTTCCCTTCTTCGCTTAGTGTCCAGCCCTCTGGCAAGGCGGCCTGAATGGCTGCTTGCGGCCAGTAAACCAGTTGCACATCACGCAGCACACGCTGCTCGTCTACCTCTTTGGGCAGCAGGGCATGGCGGCTGCTTGTCAGCGATTGCCCGTCCCAGCTTACCGTAAGAATACGCTGCCCCAGTGCAAAGCCTGCTAACTGAACTTGCTCCGGGCTGATTTCCAGTAAGGCATCCAGCGTTTTGGGCACGGCGCTATTGGCTGGCAAGGGCGTGACGCTCAGTCTTTGCGTCAGGCTGACCGATCCGGCGAAGGCCGCAGGAGCCAAGCGCAAAGCGGGCAAACTCATCTTGGGGGCACTTGCGCAGCCGCCCAGCAAGGTGAGCAGGATGATTAAGCCGCGCACAATTGCTCCAGCGTTTTTAAGCGCTTAGGCTGCGCCACATAGGGATTGTTTAAATCCCATGCGTAGCCCGCCAAAATGGCCGAGATCATTCGGCGTACATCGGGTGATTGGTCTTGATGAAAGATTACATCCTGAAAGCCGCCTTCGTACCAACTGCTCACAAAAGCCCTAAATGCATCGACGCCCGCTTTCAGAGGGTCGGCATAATCTGACTGCCAATTGACGGCTTCACCTGCAAATTCGCGCTCAATGGCTGCCGCAGCTAGCGCCGCAGATTTAACTGCGATAGTGACGCCACTAGAGAAAACCGGATCAAGAAACTCACCCGCATTGCCCAGCAAGGCAAACCCTTTACCGTGCAAGCTGCTGACATTGGCGGAGTAACCGATTAACTGGCGGGCAGGCGTATCCCAAACGGCGTTTTTAAGTACAGCAGACAGGGTGGGTACTTCGGCGATAATGGCTTGTAGGCGCTCGGTTTCGCTACCTTGATATTTTTCTAGGAATTCTGGTTTGGCAACTACACCTTGCGAGCAGCGGCCATTCGAAAAAGGAATGGTCCAGAACCACACGTCGTGGTGATCTGGATGCACGCTGATCAGAATCTTATTCCGATCAAAACCCTCTTTTGAAATGCGATCTTCGATATGGGTGAAGTAAGCACCGCGCACAGGGAAGTCGGAAGGCGTTTCCAGCTTAAGCAGGCGGGGCAGAATTCGGCCAAAGCCACTGGCATCCAGCAAGAACCGAGCGTTAATTTGGTAAGTTTCTGTGGCCGATTGCACGGTGATCCGTGGCTGATCGCCTTCCAAATCAACCGCAATCACTTGTTCCTGATAGCGGATGACTGCGCCTGCTTTTGCCGCGGCCTTGGCTAGCACATGGTCAAAATTGCCGCGCTGCACCTGGTAAGTGGTGCCCCAGCCGCTTGAAAACTTATCTCTGAAATCAAAGGCGGTGGTTTGCTCGCCCCGCACAAAAGCCGCGCCATTTTTATACTGAAAGCCGGCCTCAATCACATCCTGTAAAAAGCCAGCCGCTTCGATGTATTCCATGCTTTGTGGCAAGAGGCTTTCGCCAATAGAGAAACGCGGAAAGGTTTCTTTTTCAATGATCAGTACCTGACGGCCTTGCTTACGCAATAAGCCTGCAGCCACCGAACCGGAAGGGCCAGCGCCAATAATGAGTATTTCTGTGTGTTCTATACGCATTTTATTTCTCTTTTGTATTTTTGGTTTTGTAAGTTCAGCTAATCGTGTTGCTTGTGGGGTGGCTGCTATGCACCGGGTCGCCATTAGTGAAAGTAATGCGCTATGCAAAATCTTGAACCACAGAGAACACAGAGAGCGCAGAGTTTCACAGAGAAAACCAAGAGGGTGCTTAAGGTGTGGCTCGGAAACCCCCGTAAGACGTACACGCAAACCCGTCATTCCCGAGTGCTGTTATCGGGAATCCAGCCGCGTTGCTGGATTCCCGCCAAAGGCACGCGGGAATGACGATGTTTCGCCGCGAGTAGGAATACAAGCCAAGTCTTTAGGTTTTCTCTGTGGAACTCTGTGTCCTCCTTTTACTCTGTGGTTCAAGATTTTGCTGAGGTGGAATCTTCGCTTGGCGACTTAATGAATAAACTGCCCCGCTCTTAAAATGCCAATCAGGCCGACGATGATCCAGAATCCATTCAGTAGTGTGTAAGCAGAATCGCGTTTTAGCGCCGAACACCATGCCAGCATAATGGCGTCGACGGTGTTCAGGCTCCAGACAAACATAAACGGGCTGGCGGGGCCTAACCAGCTAACAAGGCTGAAGCTAAAGATACGCATCAGCACGCCGACCATCTCGATAGTGCGCAGGTGTTTGAAAATAAATAGATTAATAGTTGGGATCATTTTTCTGATGTAGTAAGTGGCATAAATGCCGGAGTGAAGAGCCAAGAAAGCCCGATGCCCAGCAGCATGGTTAGGCCAAAAGCGTGCAGGGCGGGGGTGGCAGATAGCGCCAGTAAACCAAAGGCAAGCAGGGTGGATGCGGCCGCCAGTGTTACTGACAAAAACGGTCTTGTTTCATGGCGATTGGGATTTTCGAGCAGGAAAATCCCATAATCCACGCCCATGCCTAAAATCAGCAGCAATGCCAAGATATTGAATAATTGCAGGGGCTGGCCCAGCAGCGCCAGAATGGCTAAGGCCAGACCACTGGCGAGCAAGGTGGGCAAAAGCGCCCGCCATGCCTGCCTGCCAAAGCGGTAGCTGAGCGCAGCAAAAACCAACAGATAGCTGAGTGCGATCACCCATGCCATCAGCACCCGATAGCGGCCCATGACGGTGGAAACTTCGGCTACTTTATCTACCCAGCGCACGCCTGCCACGCTTGGGGCAATTGCAGCCAGCTCTGCAAGCTGCGCTGGTTTGCTTACGCCACGTAGCAGCATCACGCTGGCGTAGCCGTTTTCAAATTTCCCTAGCCACTGATGGCGCAGCGGTTCTGAAACGGGAGCCGCCAGCCAGTTTGCAATCAAGAGCGGTGCTGCTGTTTTGAACGTTGGCGTCAGCGATTCGCCCAGTGCCAAGCTAGCCTTGGCCAGCACGCCTTGCTCGCCAAATACCATGCGTTCTACCAAGGCTTGGTTTTCTGCCTGCTGTACTAAGGAGGGCACCCAATCGCTGATCGCCTGATAGCCGCTGATACTGCCCTTGGCAATCAGAGGCGCAAGCCTGGTTTTGAGCGCTTCTTCCTGCTGCAGGACCGCTTCAATGCTTGCTCCGCGAATTAAATAAAACTGGGCTGGGCTGGGCAGATCGAGCAGCTGGCTGACTTTGATTTGCTGGGCAATCAGTGCGGGGGGCGAGTTTTGCAATAGCCGCACATCGTCATTGCTTTTGATGGATAAGCCTCCCCAAAGCAAGGTGATCGCCACGATTAAGCTAAATATCAGCGTTAAACGGTTGCGTCCTACACTGGGCCAGAGCTTGCGGCGACTGCCTATCCACAGCGACAAACGGGTGTGATTCATTTCCCCCTTATCAAAGAGTGGAAACCACCACATCACGGTCACAAAAGCGGCCAAGAGGCCAGTGGCGGAGAAAACGGCGATTTGCCGCAATCCAGGAAAAGGGGTGAGCGCGAGCAGCAAATAGCCGATGGCGGTGGTGAGCATCGCTAGCCACATCACCGGCGCTTGTGTTTTAAGCATGGCCCAGCGCTCTGCCGCAGGGCGGCCCTGGCGGCTGCTGAAATAATTGCTGCCGTAGTTTTCAGCCACGCCAACCAAGCTGGCCCCAAACACTAGGGTAATTAAATGCAGGCGGCCAAAGAATAGCGTGCAGACCGAAATCGCGGCGAGCAGGCCAATGGCAATTGATATGGTCACTAAAATACGCGGGCGGATAGCGCTAAAGGCAAAGACGGTGAGTAGCACAATGCCGATCATTGAGCCTATGCCTATGGTGTGGACTTCGCGCTCGGCTTGGCTGGCTGCCGCTGCTGCGTGCAAGGGGACGCCAACGCTTAAAACCTGCACTTTAGGCTGAGTCTTGAGTGCGGCGGCTTTGGCCACATCCAGTACCGGAATCAATGCCTGCTGCGCTTTAACTGAAAAGGCCGAGCCGCTTTGCTCTAGCGTCAGCAAAACATAGTTTTCTTCGATTGCTTCTGCTGATAAAGCGCGTAGCGATAAACGCCCATCCTTGATGCGTACCTTGCTCTCTGCCGCCCGCTCACCCAACCATGCGCCGAGTAAATTCAGCGGATCATCTTGCCATTCACCAAGGCGGGGCATGCCGATGCCGGGCTGATATAGGGCGGCAACGGCGCGCTGGGCCAGTTGATCGCTGCTGGTGTTTTTCAGCTGCTGGCGTTGCGAAGGGCTAAGCAGCTGATTGCGGTGAGGAATGAAAAAGCTAAGCCACGCACTTTCATCGCTCATTTTGTAACGCAGGCTGAGCGCTAGTTTGCTGCTCTCCAAAGATGCGGCGTAAGCATCGGCGGCAGTGAGCGCGCTTTCCCAATCCTGCCCGCCGATCAGCACCACCACGCGTTTGGACGCCGAGTCGCTGAGTTGCCGCGTGGCGTTTTGTACCGTCGGGTCGCGCTCATCCTGCGGCAGCATGGCGAGGATGTCAGTATCCAGCTGCAAATGACCAGACCATAGATAAATATTGTGGCCGATAAGGGCGAGCACGATGACCAGCCAGATTTTGGCTAGTAGTCGAATAGAGACTTGATTACTCAAAGCGAGCACGCTCATCCAAGCTGATGGCATCGGTATTTTGGGCGGTAAAGCGAATCAAGGTCTGATCGTTATTGGCTTCGTCCAGCAAAATACGACGCACAAATTGATCGCCAGATAGCTCGATTTTGCGCATGATTTTGCTTAAGGCTGCTTGCTTGGGGGTGAGTGTCAGCTGCCACGATTTACCGTTGATACTGCCTTCAATCTTAAATAACTCGCCCAAACTGCTGACATCGCCATTCATTAAAGAAAACAGCAGGCCATTAATCATCCGCACTGATGGCTCTTTGCTGGCGCTCAGGCGAAAAGCCACTGCGCCATCTTGCTTAGCCACAATCTCGTCACGACTCAGTTTAAGCGTGCTGGCAAAAGGTGTTTTGGTGCGCCAAAGCACGCCCAAATCACGTGCCGCTAAGAAATCACCACGCGACACTAAAGGCTTTTTAAAGCCGCTGACCTGTTTGTTTTGCTCAAAATCACCACGCAGAATCTCTGGCTGAGTAAGGCGCTCTTTAACGCTACTGGCTAGATCTGCTGCATGGCTGTTGATGGCGAAGAGGCTAAATAAGACGACTGCACATGACTGCTTAAAATTGATTTTCACTGCGGCTCCTCCACCCCAAGTCGCTCCCAGAGAATCGCCGGGCAAACATATTGCATTTCACCCGTATTCATATCGACAGCTACCTGAATGGTATGCGCCTGATTGATTTTCTGGCCGCTGACGGCGTCTTTAATCAGGTAGTTGATTTTTAAGCGGCTTTCCCATTCAACAATTTCAGCGCGCACGATGAGTTGCTGACCAAAGCTGGCGGGTTTTACGTATTTCAAGCGCATGTCCACAATCGGCCATGCGTAGCCGGATGCTTTCATTTGCGGATAATCGTAATTAAATTGGCTCAGCAGGGCGCAGCGGGCGATCTCCAAGTATTTGGGGTAATTGCCGTGCCAGACGATATCCATTGGGTCCAGATCATGAAAAGCTGGGCTGAGCGCAATTTCGATACTGAGGTGAGGATGAGTTGGCTTAGTCGGCATAGAGCACCCAGGTTTCTGCTCGAATATCCAAAATCAAGGCTTGCAGCTCTTTATCTAAAGCGCGGTCTTCCACCAGTAGCGGGATGCGATCTTCCAGATCGGCCTGCATGGCGGCAAGCGCTTCTGGTAGCTGCAGGTTTGGATCGATACGGCGGCGCAGGGCAATGCCCTGACGCGCAGCAATCAGCATGGCTGCGACCACTTGCTCGGTTAGCTCGAGCACACGTAAGGCATCGCGTGCCGCAATCGTGCCCATGCTGACTTTATCCTGATTGTGGCATTCGGTAGAGCGGCTAAATACCGAGGCTGGCATGGTTTGCTTGAGTGCTTCGGCGGTCCAGGCAGACACGCTGATTTGTAGCGCTTTTAAGCCATGATTAATCGCCGCGCGTGGGCCGGTGCAGCCAGATAAGTTGGACGGCAGGCCGTGGTTAAAGCGGGTATCAACGAGCAGCGCCAGCTGGCGATCGAGTAAATCGGCCAGATTGGCCACGGTGTTTTTGAGGCTGTCCATGGCAAAGGCAATATGCCCGCCGTAGAAATGCCCGCCGTGTAAAACGCGCTCGTTTTCGGCGTCGATAATCGGATTGTCGTTGGCGCTGTTTAGCTCGTTTTCGATCAATGTTCTGAAAAACGGCAGTGCGTCTTCCAGTACGCCAATCACATGCGGGGCGCAGCGCAGGGAGTAGCGATCCTGCAGCCGCTCGTCATTGCGGCTGGGCTGCGGGCTGGCTAAATCATTGCGGATACGGGCCGCCACGGCTTGCTGACCGGCGTGGGGTTTAACGGCAAACAGCGTTTCATCAAAGTGATTGGCATTGCCTGCGCTGGCGACGACATTCATGGCGGTCAGTCTGGCCGCAAGCTTACACAGGTAATCGGCACGCTGCCAGGCAAGGCAGGCCAGAGCGGTCATCACCGCTGTGCCATTCATCATGGCAAGGCCTTCTTTCGGGCGCAGGCGCAGCGGCTGGATATTCAGCTCTGCCAGTACATCGCTGGCATTGCGGCGCTCATTGCGATACATCACTTCCCGTTCGCCACACAATACGGCAGCCACATAAGACAAGGGCGTTAAATCACCACTGGCCCCGACCGAGCCCTCTGCTGGGATGAGCGGCAGGATGTCGTGTTTGAGCAGTGTTTCCAGTTGATCGAGCAGTGCAATACTCACGCCCGACATGCCTTGCGATAAAGACGCCAGCCGAGTCGCGATCACCGCGCGGCTTTCTTCTGGCGTTAAAAAGCGCCCGGCACCGCAGCCGTGATAGGTGTAAAGATGATGCGGCAGCTCGCTGATCAGCTCGGGTGGAATGGTCACGGTGCAAGAATCGCCATAGCCGGTGGTGACGCCATAAATCACGCCGTCTTCACGCAATAGGCGGTCTAGGAAGTCAGCGCCTTTTTGAATGCGCTGGCGAAATTCTGGCGCGGCTGAGAGCTGGGCGGGTGATGTTTGCTGGGAAATCGCGACAATCTCTTCGATACATAATCGTGTGCCATCAAAGGTGATGGCAGGCTTAGTGTTTGTCATGCGTTTGATCCCGTGTTTGATCCCAAAAAGCAAAAAAGTTAAACCAGTCGTAGGGCGAGCGTTTGAGTAGCGCGGTGATGGCTTGCGCGTATTGCGCTGCATAGCCCGCCATGGCGTCCTGACGCTGGCCGCGCGGCAAAATTACACGGCTGGCTAGTGTTTCAAAATGAATGTGATAGCCACGCCCTTCATGGATGCAGCCCAGTAAATAGAGCGGGCATTTTAAGAGGCTGGCTAAGATGTAAGGGCCAACCGGAAAAGGTGCGCTATGGCCTAAAAAGTCGGCTTGTACAGTTTGACTGGCAAAGACGGGAATACGGTCCCCTGCAATCACGACATATTCACCCGCAGCTATTTTTTCTGCGAGTACAACGGCGGTGGCAGGGCCGACTTCGGAGACTTCGATCAGCTGTAAGTCATTATCAGGATTGAGCCGCTTTAATAGCTGATTAAATTGTTTGGCGTGGCGGGTGTGCACCAAGATATTGAGGCGAATTTTACCGGTGTCCTCTGCCATGGCACGGCATAGCTCTAAGCAGCCTAAGTGGGCGGTGATAATCACTCCGCCCAAACCTTGCTCTGCGGCGGCGTAAAACGCTTCGCGGCCTGCGGTTCTGACATTGCTGAACTGATAGCGCCCAGAAACGGCCAGCAGCTTATCCAGCATGGTTTCGGCAAAGAGTGCGAGGTGTTTTAAGCTGTCCCGCCACGATGGAGCATGGCCTAGCGCACCAGTTGCGGCTTCGATACGTTGCAAGTATTGCATCGAGGCGTGACGTAAGGCAGGGCGGCAAGCCCATTGCACGGTAATCACCGGATAAAGGCAAAGCCGGAACGGCCAGCGGCCAAAGAGCTTGTGCACCCAAAAAAGTAGCCAGATGCCTGCGATAAAGGTGTTTTCGCTGATGTCTGCCCAGTGTTGTTGTGGTTTTGACCTATTTTGTGGAGATGAGCTCACGTGGAAAACTTCCTCCAGATGAGCAGCGGCGAGCGCAGCAACATTCCAACAAACAGCCTAGCGTGCATGCGCGAGATCAGCACATTATCGAGCAGGGCTTTAAAGTGGGAAACGCCATCGCTTGGATAGGTCACCTTGGTTGGTTGGTTGATAATGGGCATGCCGCGCCAGTACAGACGCACCGCAATATCAATATCAAAATCCATGCGTTTGCCGATATTGCGGCTATTAAACAGGGCAATGGTAGGGGCAAGCGGGTAGATACGAAAACCGCACATCGAGTCTTTAATCGCCAGCGACAGGGTGTTAATCCATACCCAGATATGGGTGGCATAACGACCATAGAGCCGCACTTTGGGTACGCTTTCATCGTAAATAGGACAGCCGCAAATCAAGGCGCGGGTGTTTTGCGTGGCCAGTGAAATAAAAGTGGGAATGTCGGCGGTATTGTGCTGCCCATCGGCGTCGATTTGTAAGGCATGGCTGTAGCCCATGTCGAGCGCACAGCGCAGGCCCGCCACCATTGCACCACCCTTGCCTTGGTTTTGCAGTAGCCGTACAAGGGTCACGCTTTGCTCAAGCTCTGCGTCTAGTTGATCTAATACAGCGGCGCAATCGGCATCGCTGCCATCGTCAACCAAAATGCAGTGCAGATCATGGCCGCGTACGGCATGCACAACCGCGCTGATGGCTTCGCCATGGTTATAAACAGGAATCACCACGCAAATTTTCATAAGGTCGGCCCTCATAGGGGGCCGCCCAATACAATGCGCCCGCTGGCATGCGTGCCCACGGCGGATACAAATTTAAATGTCAGCGTGGCCTCTTCGCCTTTATTGAGGGTTTTAAGTTCCAGCTGAATTTGGCTATTTGGAAGAATGACCTGCTGAAACTTCAGCACTTCCATACGTAAAAATTGCGCAGGCAGCTCAAAGAGCTCACGCGCTAAGCAGAGAGCCCAATCCACCTGTGCCACGCCAGGCAAGATAGGTGCACTCGTAAAATGCCCGTCAAAGAAGGGCGAGCTGGCGCTGACATCAATCGTTAGTTGCGCGGCATCTTTGCTGCGCTTGATCAGGCGCGCTTCGGGGTGGCGTGGGTCGAACAGGGCGAGCAGCGCGGCGTGGGTGGTCTTGCTCTGTGCATTGCTGGGCATAGCCCAGATATAGCGAAAGCGGCGCGGTAAGGCACTGGCATCGGTTGAATCTGCCAAGGCATCACGTAAGGCCTGATTCAGTGCCCGCTTGCCTTGCTCGTCCACTAAGCGCCAGCCTGCTTCATTGGGGCAGGCGAGCACCCCAAGAGAAAGCCGCGAACTGGGCAGGGTCGTTATGCCAAGAGAACGCGGTGAGCCGGGCAGGGCAAGAATGCGCACTTCATTAAGAAGCTGTGTGGCCAGCAGCGCCTGCTCCATGGCGTTAAGCGAAACTCGTTTTTCTTCAATTTTAATAATGCGATCGCTGCGCCCGAGTAACTCAAAGCCATTGGGGGTAAGTGATACGCGATCGCTGCTGGCTTGCCATGCGTCATCGCTTAGATGGGGTGAGCGCAAATGGAGGATGTCGTCTTCTACACGGATGGCAATGCCGGGGAGTGTTTTCCATGCAGTTTGATGGTCTTGCTGGCGCTGCCGCCATGCAATGCCGCCGGTTTCCGAGCTGCCATAGACTTCAATCGGCGCGCTGCCTAGCAAGGTACGGCAAGCAGGCAGGGCCTCAACGGGCAAAGGCCCGCCCGAAGAAAATACTGCGAGTAAAGATTGAGCTTGCCAATTGAGTTGCTCCGGCAGGCGCTTTAAATGGGCCGGGCTGGCAATCAGGATGGCGGGGGCGGGCGAGCAGGCGCTCAGTGCTGCGGCAATATCTTCAGGGAAAGCTAGCCTCGCCGTATCAAACACGCGCCCGGCTGATAGCGGCCATAGAATGCGAAATAAGAGGCCGTAAATATGCTGATGCGAGACCGTCGCCAGCACGCTTGCCCCAGTGCATTGCTTGCCAAAGCAGGCTTCAAGCGCGGCTACCTCGCTGACAAGCTGAGATAATTTTTTAGGAATAGCGCATGGCTCGCCGCTACTGCCCGAGGTATACACCACCAGCACCACCGCATTGAGATCAAGCGTTTGCTTGTCTGTTGCTTGAGCGGTAGCGGCAGAGATGGGCGAGAGCACGGCAGGCACATCACCGGCAAAGCCATCCACCGCTGCTTGTAGTTTTTGTAAAGTAGCGGGCAGGGCATCGCTAGGCAGGTAAACACATTTACCGGCATGCCAAGCGCCTAATAGCGCCGCTGCAAAGGTGGCGCTATCGTTAAAATGCAGCGCAAAGCGTGTGCCGCTGTGCTGACTAAAGGCTTGATGCCAACGGGCGACTTCTTCGCTGAAGCAGGCGTAATCAATGATATGCGCTGCGTTTTTTGCGACAGGATAGGTAGATGCTCTGCCGGTACGCAACAGGCGATCCAGGGAAATAAACTCAGTCATAAGCCGCTCTAACTCGCTGCCTGACGATCCATTCCCCCAGAAAGAGCGTACCCATCAAAATATAGGCGATCAATCCGTTGTACAGAGCCCAGGCCGCGTCCGACCAAAACGCGGTGATGAAGGCCGCGCAGCCGTTAAAAATAAAAAAACCACACCAAACTTGCGTCACTCGGCGCGTATAGCGCACGCCGCTGGCGGGTAGATCAGGCTCGCGTAATCGGGCCAGACGCTCAATGGCGCTGGGCGGGTAGGCGAGTGTCAGGGCAAAGGCTGCGCAAAGCACCGCATTCACCAAAACAGGGTAAAGCTTGAGCGGCAAGATCTGATTGCTCATAAAGCTTGCCGCAGCCAGCAAGGCAGCGCCTGCAGCGGCAATTAGCCAGATTCTTTCGCTTGTGAGCAAGGCACGAGTCAAAGCCATGGTGACCAGTAATAGCGCCAGCCATTTGGGCTCGAAATGGCCCAGACCAAAGTAAATCAGCACAGGGTAAGCGAGGGTAATGATTCCTAAAATGAGGCCACGCATTTTAGGCTGCAGATTTTTCTTGCATCAGCTCATAGAGTGCATCGACGACATCTTGCAAGGTACGCACGGCTTTAAACGCATCGGGATGTAAGCGTTTACCAGCTATGGGCTTAAGTTTGACGATCAGATCAACCGCATCGATGCTGTCGATATCTAAATCTTCGTACAGGCGTGCTTCAGGGGTGATTTTGCTGGCTTCGGTATCAAAAGTTTCTTGCAAAATAGCACTAAGACGTTCGAACGTTTCTTGCTTGGTCATGAGGTATTCCTTGCTACACATGTACTTGTTAGTTACTACGGTTGGCGCTAACAAAGACGGGTTGGGGCGCTTGTTAGCTGCTGCGTGCCGATGAAACAAAGGCTGCTAATGCTTGCACGCTGGCAAAATGCGCGCGGGTTTCACTTGAATCGGCAGACAGGCTCACACCATAACTTTTTTGTAGCGCTAAGCCCAGCTCTAAGGCATCAATCGAATCCAAGCCAAGGCCATCGACAAATAGCGGTGCACTCGCATCGATATCATCTGGGCTGAGGTCTTCAAGGTTGAGGGCAGAGATAATCAGTTGTTTAATTTCTTGTTCAAGCGCCAACATGGGCGGTGTTCTCCGGTAAAAAATAGTCATGCAAATATTGAGTGAGCTGACGAGCGGCAAGGGCTGTTTCGCCTCCTGCCTGCTCTAAAAAGGGAGCAACAGCAATATCGTCCCCAATCTCCAGCGTAAAAATCATACGGCTGACGGGCACTTTCCACCAAGGCAAACCCTTGGTGAGGCTGAGTGGCTGGCAGCGTATGGTAATGGGGGTGATATCACACAAGCCGCGTAAGGCAATATTGGCAGCGCCTCGCTGTAGCTTCATTGTGCCATCTGTGGCGGTGCGCGTGCCTTCAGGAAAAATAATCAAATCATTACCAGCGTGCACAGAAGCAATGCAGTCGTCGATGAGCTGCGAGCCAGAATTATTACAAATATAAGCCGTGCCTTTAATGGGGCCGCGGGTAAAGGGGTTTTGGGTCAAGCCTGCTTTAACCACGCAATCGGCGTTTCTAACGAGTGAAATTAAAAATACCACGTCGATTAAAGTGGGGTGATTGGCCAGAATCAATCGCCCGGGGCGCTGCAGTTTTTCAATGCCTCGAATGCTGTAGCGCAAAATGCCCAGTACACGCATTAATTCAATAAAAAACTTAAAAGCGTAATGAACCGTTAAGCGAGCAAGGCGCGTTTTTTGTGTGCTACAGCCCACGAATAAATGCAAGAGAGGAAAGAAAACCAAGCCCAGCGCCAAGCCACCAAGGCCAAACGCTGAAAAAGCGAGTGCAGTCGCAAAAATCCGCCAGCTTCTTTCCAGTGCCTTAAGCATTTCTCTGCCAGACCCAAGTTCGCGCGCCCACGGTATGCTGATATTTGGGGCGATCGGAAAGTAAAAAACGCAGTGCTGCGATGCTATTCGGTAGATCGTCTCTCGCGTGGTTTTGCTCACTCACTTTGCTGCTCAGGCTGATTCCTTGCTCTGATTTAACCAACTGGCAGGCAAAGGCGTGGGGGAAGCTAGGGCTGTCGATAAAAATATGGTGAGGCGACGGCAAGGGCTCGTCGTAATAAACCAGTAGCACGCTGGCCGCGCCATCGGCCAGGAGCGCCAAGGCTTCGGTGAATGCGGCCTCTACTGTTTCTTGGCCTGCGGCAATCGCGGTATAGCTGGCCGTCTCTTTGCGGGCAATTGAAAATAAGGCAGAAATAGCGTTATGCACCGACATACTAAACGCAGTCGGAGAAACGGTATTACTTTGTGCTAATTGATTGAGTTGTACTACTGATTGCGCAATATCGCCATAGCGGGAAGCAAAAATAACAGGGCAATGCGCCACTTCATCGCTGGCCCAATAAGCCACTTGCAAGGCCATTTTGCCTAAGCGGCCAACCCGGCGGCGCAGCATGACCGGCATTTCGCTTAAGCTGGGGGTTCCATCTTCGAAATGAAAATCCGGAGCCTTTAGCCAGCTTAGCCATGATGCTTGCTCATCCAGGCTAGGCGCCCATGCTGCCCATTTGGCAATCTGAAATTGAATCATTATTCCAATCGTTTGGCTTGTTTTTATAAATAGCGAATGGAATGAATTAAATAACTCGTGAATCCATCGTTTTAATAAGTGCAATAGAGTAAAACTAGGACGCGAGGATAGCAGAGCAGTCAGTTGAAAGAAAGCGTCTTGCCCGATTGGCATATCTTTTGAATGCTGAATTTATACAGTAGACGTATTTTTACACTTGAGAAAAATGGCTTGCTTATGGTTTATCCCCTGCCGATCTGGGACAATGGCGGCTTACTGCCCGTTGAATAGCGTTGAGATGGCTAGAAAAGACGCAGCAACGGGTAAGGCTGAGTTACTTCTCTGAAGTTTAGTGATCTTAAAGGTGCGGCTATGAGCGTCAATATCTCCCCAGTCCAAGAAATTATTGAAGAATTACGCGCCGGGCGCATGGTGGTACTGGTTGACGAAGAAGATAGAGAAAACGAAGGCGATCTGGTGCTGGCCGCAGACTTTGTGACACCAGAAGCGATTAACTTTATGGCCAAGCATGG